>JANMBN010000185.1:0-5830 GCA_031360485.1 Betaproteobacteria bacterium
ACGGACGCCGACCTGCACCGGCGTGCCGCCGCGCGAAAGCGTCAGCGGAATCGTCGTGCCGGCGGGACCGAGCCGCCAGACATGGCGATAGAGCTCGGGAAGGCTCGCGATGCGTTCGCCGCCCACGGCGACGACAAGGTCGCCGACTTGCACGCCGGCCTGCTCCGCGGGTCCCCCGGTCGCGAGCCCGCTGACGACCAGGCGGCTTTGCGTTTCGGCCGTATACATGCCGAGCCAGGGCCGCGGCGGCTGCCCCGATCGTCCGGTCCGCAGGAGGTCCTCGAGTATCGGCTCGAGCAGGTCGGTCGGGACGAACATGTTTCCATCGACGGTGTCGTCACCGACCTTCTCCTGCAACAGCAACGATCCGATGCCCACGAGCTGGCCGGCCTCGTCGACCAGCGCCGTGCCGCTCCACTCGGGATGCGGCGGAGTCGTGAATAACGCCTCGTCGAGCAGATATTCCCAGAACCCCGCGAATTCACGCTTGGTGGCGACCGTCGCCTTCAGCGAGTGCGCTCGTCCGCCGTGGCCGAGCACGAAAACGTCGTCGTCTACCGCCACCGTCGCTGCGGAACCCCGGGGGATGACAGGCAACCTCGGCCGGCCGAGCGGCTGGATCAAGCCGAATCCGGTCGCGAAATCGTAGGCGAGGGGATGCCCCTGGATCACCGAGCCATCGTTCGCCGTCAGCCAGACCGACGTGGCCTCCGTGATCAGATAACCGATCGTCAGGACAAGACCATCGTCGCGGATGACGACCCCGTTGCCATGGCGCTCGGTCCCGAGGATCGACGCGGTGAACGCATCGTCGGGAACCTCGGCGCGAAGGGCGACGACCGCGTCCAATGCCGACTTGAGGTCGAAGCCGACGTCGCCTTGCGCAGGCTGCAACGAATGCGGAAACGCCCAGCGGGAAGTTTCGGACACGGCGGCGATCGTCGATGGCGGGCGCGTCGCGCCCGGATGCCGTGAATGTTACGCGCGTCCGGCAGTTGTTGCATTGCGCTGCAGACCGCCGGCGACGAACTCGAGCGCGCCCGCCGTCGCGTTGACGGCGTATGCTACCCGCCCGACGTCCGTCCACCGTTCGCGCCCGCATTCCGCCGCCCGTGATCGCGCACCGAAGCTTCGCCCGTCTCCGACTTCTGCCGGCCACCGACGCGCCACCGGCGCTCGTCTGGTTCGTCGTCCTCTCCATGCTGTTTCACGTTCTGATCGTGCTGTTCTTCGGCAGCGCGACGGGAGGCGGCGGGCGACGCGAAGACGGATCGCGGGGCGTGCTCGACGTGACGTTGCGGCGCCTGTCGCCCGAGCCGGGCACCGGATTCAGACTCGCACCGGGCGCGGACACGATTTCCGCGGGCGCGGCATTGCTGCGACGATTCGCCGGTCCGCCGAACGCGCCGGCCGAGCCATCGCGCCTCGACAGAAAACCTGCCGCCATCCCGCCGGCCGCAATCGTCGCGCCCGCGACCGAGCGCGCTCCCGCGACACCCGACCTCGCTCAACCGACCCCGGAAGCTGCGCTCCCCGCGCAGGCACCGCCGCCCGAGGCGCCTCCGCTCAATCGAAATGCGCCCGAGGAGGTCGACAGGCGCTTCGCGCCGTCCGCCACGACACCGCCGCGGTTCGAACAGGCGCCCGCACGGCCCGTCGAGGCACCCCCACGCGAGTTGTCCGTTCCGCCCGAAGCTCCGGTCGAGCGCGTTGTTCCGCCCGAAGCTCCGGTCGAGCGCGTTGTTGCGCCGCAGATCGCGCCCGCGTCCGGACCGGCAAAACGTGCGGTGCCGATAACGCCTGTACCGCCCAGGATCGAGCGCGAAATCGCGCCCGTCGTCGAACCGGCGCCGCGCGAGGTGCCGATAGCGCCCGCAACGTTGCCTGACGAACGCGCCGTAACGCCGACGGTCCAGCGCGAAATGGCGCCCGTGGTCGAGCCGGCGCCGCGCGAGGTGCCGATAACGCCGGCGCCACAGCCTGCCGAGCGCGCCGTAGCGCCGACGATCGAGCGCGAGAACGCGCCGCAAGCGGATGCGCCGCCGCCACGGGTGGCACCTGCCGAGGCGGCGCCCGATCGAATCGCACCCGGAATCGAGCGCGCGCCAACGCCGGCAACGCCCCTGCCGCGCGGGGTGCCTGCCGAGACCGCGCCGCGCATCGAGCGTATGGCGCCGCCTGCGGTCGCGCCGGGCACGGCGCCTGCGGTCCCCGCGGCGACGCGCACCGGGCCTCCATCCGGCGAGCCGCCGGCTCGACTGCGCTTTGGCGCGCCCGATGCGGGCGAGGAAATCTTCAAGCCCCGCCGCGATGTCGTGGTGCCCTCGCCCGAGCCCGGCGGTGCGCCACGGATCGACCTGGAGGCGTCGCGCCAGCGTGCACGCGAGATAGCCAGCGACGGCCCGGGCTATCGCGGCGTCGTGCCGCTCGCGGTACCGCCGACGCTGGTGGAGCGCAAATCGAAGCTCGCCGAGGCCATCGACAAGGCGCTCAAACCCGATTGTCGCGACGCGTACGCCGGCATGGGCCTGCTTGCGGTCCCGGCGCTCGTGGCGAGCGCAATCGGAAACGGCGGTTGCCGATGGTAGAAGCCCGCGATGCGCGCCGGCCCGTTCGCGGCGCGTTCAAGAGGCGAACGGACTCGGCTCAGGCGCTGCGCCGCGCCTAGCCAACAACCGGCCGTGTCGGCCCGCAACGCGCCACTCGACGCCTACATGCTTCGCCGGTACTGCCCGCCCACCTCGAACAGCGCGTTCGTGATCTGGCCCAGCGAACACGTGCGCACCGTGTCGATGAGCTCGGCGAACACGTTGCCGTTTTCGATCACGACCTCCTTCAGTCTCGCCAGTGCAGCCGGCGCCTCCGCTGCGTGCCGCTGGTGGAAATCGGCGAGGCGCGCGAGCTGCGATTCCTTCTCTTCCGCCGTCGACCGGGCCAGCGTGACCGTGTGCGGCGCCGCGTCGGCGTGCGGGCTGCGGAACGTATTGACGCCGACGATCGGATAGCTGCCGTCGTGCTTCCTGTGCTCGTAGTACATCGACTCTTCCTGGATCTTGCCGCGCTGGTAGCCCGTCTCCATCGCGCCCAGCACGCCGCCGCGCTCCGAGATCGCCTCGAACTCCTTCAGCACGGCTTCCTCGACGAGGTCGGTCAGCTCCTCGATGATGAAACTGCCCTGGTTCGGGTTCTCGTTCTTGCCGAGCCCCCATTCGCGGTTGATGATGAGCTGGATCGCCATTGCGCGGCGAACGCTCTCCTCGGTCGGCGTCGTGATCGCCTCGTCGTAGGCGTTGGTGTGCAGCGAGTTCGTGTTGTCGTACGTCGAGATCAGCGCCTGCAGCGTCGTGCGGATGTCGTTGAACGAGATTTCCTGCGCGTGCAGCGAGCGGCCCGACGTCTGCGAGTGGAACTTCAACTTCTGCGAGCGCTCGCTGGCGCCGTAGCGGCTCTTCATCGCCACCGCCCAGATGCGGCGCGCCACCCGGCCCATTACCGTGTATTCGGGGTCCATGCCGTTGCTGAAGAAAAAAGACAGGTTCGGCGCGAAGTCGTCGATGCGCATGCCGCGCGCCAGGTAGGCCTCGACGAACGTGAAGCCGTTCGACAGCGTGAATGCGAGCTGCGAGATCGGGTTCGCGCCGGCCTCCGCGATGTGGTAGCCGGAGATCGACACCGAGTAGAAGTTGCGGATGTCGTGGCGGACGAAGTATTCCTGCATGTCGCCCATCACCTTCAGGCTGAACTCGGTCGAGAAGATGCAGGTGTTCTGGCCCTGGTCTTCCTTCAGGATGTCGGCCTGCACCGTGCCACGCACGGAGGTGAGCGTCCACGCGCGGATCTTGTCGGCCTCGTCGTCGGTCGGGTCGCGGCCGTTGTCGCGGGCGAACTTGTCGATCTGCTGGTCGATCGCCGTATTGACGAACATCGCGAGGATCGTCGGCGCGGGGCCGTTGATCGTCATCGACACCGACGTGGCCGGATCGCAGAGGTCGAAGCCCGAGTACAGCACCTTCATGTCGTCGAGTGTCGCGATCGAGACGCCGGAATTGCCCACCTTGCCGTAGATGTCCGGCCGCCGGTCCGGATCGTTGCCGTAGAGCGTCACCGAGTCGAACGCGGTCGACAGCCGCTTCGCCGGCATGCCGTCGGCGAGCAGGTGAAAGCGCTTGTTTGTGCGGAAGGCGTCGCCCTCGCCGGCGAACATCCGTGTCGGGTCCTCGTTCTCGCGTTTGAACGCGAACACGCCGGCGGTGAACGGAAAGCTGCCGGGCACGTTCTCCTTCAACTGCCAGCGCAGGATCTCGCCCTCGTCCTCGAAGGCGGGCAGCGCGACCTTGCGGATCTTCGTGCCGGAGAGCGATGTCGTGGTCAGCTCCGTCCGGATCTCCTTGTCGCGGATCTTGACCACGTACTCGTCGCCGGCGTAGCTCGCCCTGGTCTTCGGCCACATGTCGAGCAGCTTCCTGGCGCGGGCGTCGAGCCGCGCATCGCGGTCGGCAATCAGATGGTCGAGGGCCGCGAGGTCCCCCTTGCACTCGATCGCCGCGGCACGTCCGGCCTCCTGGCCCGACTGAGCCGCCGTCTTCCGCGTAGCGTCCTTGCACTCGGCGACGATCATCGCCTTCGACGAGCGCAACTGCTGCCGCTCGCGCGCGATATGCGCCTGTCCCGCCGCCCACCGGTGGAAGCCGCGGACGGTCTCGGCGATTTCGGCCAGGTAGCGGACCCGCGCGGGCGGAACGACGACGATCTGCGCCGTCGAGTGCCGGGTGCGGGTCGTCGGCAGTTTCCCCGGGCCGAGCTTCAATCCCTTCGCGACGAGCTTCGCGGCCAATGCCTGGTAGAGCGCCGTGACGCCGTCGTCGTTGAACCGCGCCGCCATCGTGCCGAAGACGGGCATCTCGTCGGGAGAAGTGTTGAACTGCTCGCGGTTGCGCTGGACCTGCTTCCGCACGTCGCGCAGCGCGTCCTGCGCGCCCTTGCGGTCGAACTTGTTGATCGCCACGAAATCGGCGAAGTCCAGCATGTCGATCTTCTCGAGTTGCGAGGCGGCGCCGAATTCCGGCGTCATCACGTAGAGCGAGACGTCGACGAGCGGCGCGATCGCGGCATCGCCCTGCCCGATCCCCGATGTCTCGACGATGACGAGGTCGAAGCCCGCGACCTTGCACGCCGCCATCACGTCGGGCAGCGCCTTGCTGACCTCGCTGCCGGCATCGCGCGTGGCGAGCGAGCGCATGTAGATGTTCGGGTGCTCGATCGCGTTCATCCGGATGCGGTCGCCCAGCAGCGCGCCGCCCGACTTGCGCCGCGACGGATCGATCGACACGATCGCGATCCGGAGCCGGTCCTGCTGGTCCATCCGGAAGCGCCGGACGATCTCGTCGGTGAGCGAACTCTTGCCCGCGCCGCCGGTTCCCGTGACGCCGAGTGTCGGCGTCTTCGTCTTCGCCGCCGTGGCGAGCAGGACCGCGCGCGTCTTCTCGGACACGCTGCCGGCTTCGAGGCCGGTGATCATCCGGGCGAGCGCGCGCGTCCGCGCGTGGTGGCTGCCGGTGACGAGCGCCGTCGCATCCATCGGCACATCGTGCGCGAGATCGACATCGCAAGCGGCGACGATCTCGCTGATCATTCCCTGCAGCCCGAGCTTCTGCCCGTCCTCGGGCGTGAAGATGCGCGTGACGCCGTACTCGTGCAGCTCCTCGATTTCCGCCGGGACGATGACGCCGCCGCCGCCGCCGAACACCTTGATCAGGCCCGCGCCGCGCTGGCGGAGGAGGTCCAGCATGTACTTGAAGAATTCGACGTGCCCGCCCTGGTACGACGAGAT
>JANMBN010000228.1:0-2170 GCA_031360485.1 Betaproteobacteria bacterium
GGCGGCATCGTCGCGCCAGATGAGCACGGTCGCGAAGATTTGCGGATGCAGCGTGGGGATGATGACAGTGGAACGCGCGATCGGATAGCCGGCGGCGCGGAGAAAACCGCAGAACTCGGCCATCAATGCCTCGGACGTCGGCGCCTTCCACGCCTCATCGATCAGCCAACCGGCGATCGGGTTGCCGTGCACGGCGCCACCGCCCTTGTGCAGAAACGCCACGTCTTCGTCACCCTCGTACAGCGCGGCAATCTTGTCGCGGTAGAAGGACAGGTAGCCGCGTATCGGCTCCGCCTCGCGGTAGGGCTCCTCGTACGCCCACGCCGCGTTCTCGGCGACCTTGCCGTCTACGCTCAATGTCCAGTAACTGGCGTTGCCCTTGAACGGGCAGTGGGTCTGATGCGGTGTCCGTTCGAGGCAGTCCATGCGGACGTCACCTGGCGGAAAATAGTGCATCGGCGGGGCGCGCGTCTCGTGCAGGATGATCGCTCGCGACGAATCGGCGACCCACGCGCCGTTGAATTCGACGCGGATCCGCTTCCGACTAGGCTCGAAGCGGATCTCGTAGCCGATTTCGCGGGTCGCTGGTTCCCTGTCCGGTGCCGGTTCTGCCATGGACCCGTCCTCGCTCGTTCGCGTCGCCTCGATTGCCGCAATGGAGGCCGGAGATTCTCGGCGGTATCCGTGGCAACTTCAAGCGGCGCCCGCCGGCTTCCTGCGGCCATGGAACCCCCTTTGGCGAAACGGCCGGTGCGCGTTGCGCCTCACCCGGACCCGGCTGCGCGGCAATGCGGCCGTCGAGCCTTCGTCGGCTGGTCCGGGACGCCGCCCATCTTGTGCACTACGTTCGGTGACGTTTGAAATGCGCCGTGTGGGCGCCGTGCGTGTCGCGAATACAACGCGTGTCGTAAATACTTACACGAAACGCATCGGAAGGGACGGTTCGACTCGCCAGCCGGCGGCGCCGCGTTCTGTTTTGACAGGATTTTTCATTGCAGGCACGCGATATGCATTAAGCGTCGTGCCATGCTCAAGAACGAATCTCACGACCACGATGCCGGCGGCGAACCGGCGCCCAAGTTCGCCACGGATGCCGAGATCGAACTCGCGGAACGGTTGCGCGATCAGCTCGAAAGGCGATACCTCGGATCCTCCACGGCGTCATCGCGTCTGCCGGCAAAACCGAGCGAACGCCACTGATCCGATCCGACGCGCGAGGCGTACGGCGCGTGGCGTCGTCTACCCGCGTTACGCCGGCGCGTGCCAGCCGGCATCAGCCCACAGCTCGCCACTCACCGCCGAATTGGCGAGCATGAAGCAGATCGCATCGGCGATCTCCTCGGGGCGAATCAGCCGGCTCAATTGCGTGAACGGCAATATGTGCTTGCTGATGTAGTCATCACCCATCGCGCGCACCATCGGCGTGTCGGTGAAGCCGGGGTGAATCAGTCCGCAGCGCACGCCGTAGTAGATGGCCTCCTTCATGATCGTCGCGGCCGCGCCCTCGAGGCCGGCCTTGGTGCTGGCGTAGGAGATCTGGCCGCGGTTGCCCTGTGAGGAAACGGAGCCGATGAACACGATGGCACCCTGCATCCCCTCGGACGGCTGCCATCGCTTGAGGCCGCAGGCGGCGCGGTTTTCGGCAATGCGCCCGATCATCTCGAGCGCCCAGTAGACGGGCGCCACCAGATTGACGTCGATGACCTGCCGGAACCGGTCCACGGGATAGATCCGCGCCTTGCCCGTGTTCTTGTCGATGCGGACCGCTAGATCGTCGCGCGTGATGCCGGCGGCCGGCACGCACATGGTTACCGTGTCGAATTCGCTGCTGATGGAATCGAAGACCGACGCGCGAAACGCCTCGTCGGTCGTATCGCCCATGTAAGGGTAGGCAACCTGCCGGCCGGCCTCCGCATTGACTTCGGCGGCGACGCTTTCGATGGTCTCGCCCAGGTCCACGAGCGCCATCGCGCGCACGTTGCGGCGCGCCAATTCGGTCGCGACCGCCCGGCCGATACCGCTGGCCGCACCCGTAATTACCGCAACCTTGCCTGAGACGTCCATGGAGGCTCCTATGACCGTTTTGCTGCACTGCACCATCCTAACCGCTTTGTCCCCCGATGTCACGGGAAAATTGGACGGGACGCCCGGGCATTGATCTATGGCAAGC
>JANMBN010000239.1:0-8967 GCA_031360485.1 Betaproteobacteria bacterium
GGCGCGCTGAAGGAAGCGTTCAAGCTCAAGGATCGGCTCGTGTTCATGGACTTCATCACCGATCAGGCGGAGAACGTGTTCCCGATGATCGCGGCGGGCAAGGGCCTGACGGAGATGATCCTGGCGGAGGAGCTATGAGCGCCGCTTTTGTGGGTCCGGCTTCAGCCGGATGCGGCCCGGCGCACAACGTCACGCTGCCTAAAGGCGGCCCCACGGGAGGAAGGCGCGCGCCGCCTGAAGGCGGCCCCACGGGTGGAAGGCGCGCGCCGCCAAGGGTGCTGATGGGCGCCACCGGGCCGTCGCCGCGTCCACCGGGGGGAAACTGACGATGCGCCACATCCTTTCGATCCTCGTCGAGAACGAGGCCGGTGCGCTGTCGCGCATCGCCGGCTTGTTCTCGGCCCGCGGCTACAATATCGAGTCGCTGACGGTGGCGCCGACCGAGGACGTGACGATGTCGCGGATGACGATCGTCACCATCGGTTCCGACGACGTGATCGAGCAGATCACGAAGCAGCTGAACAAGCTGGTCGACGTCGTCAAGGTCGTCGACCTGACCGAAGGCAATCACATCGAGCGCGAATTGATGCTGGTCAAGGTGCGCGCGGCCGGAAAGGATCGCGAGGAGATGAAGCGGCTCGCCGACATTTTCCGAGGCAATATCCTCGACGTCACCGACAAGAGCTACACGATCGAGCTCACCGGGACCGGCTACAAGCTCGACGCGTTCCTGCAGGCGATCGAGCCGGGCGTGATCCTCGAAACCGTGCGCACCGGCGCGTCCGGGATCGGGCGCGGGGAACGGATCTTGAGAGTCTAGCCCCCGCGGGGCCGGTTGCCGGCGCTTCGCCCGCCGCCCTCGCGCCGCGACACGCATCGCCTTGTGGAACAAACGGAGAAAACCATGAAGGTCTACTACGAGAAGGACGCCGACCTGTCGCTGATCAAGGGCAGGAAGGTCACGATCGTCGGCTACGGATCGCAGGGTCACGCGCACGCGCTCAACCTGCACGACTCCGGCATCAAGGTGACGGTCGGCCTGCGCAAGGGCGGCGCGTCGTGGGCCAAGGCGAAGAAGGCCGGGCTGAAGGTGGCCGAAGTCGAGGATGCGGTGAAAGGCGCCGACGTCGTGATGATGCTGATGCCGGACGAGCACATCGCAGCCGTGTACAAGGACGGCGTCGAGCCCCATATCAAGAAGGGCGCGACGCTCGCGTTCGCGCATGGTTTCAACATTCACTACGGCCAGGTGGTGCCCCGCGCCGACCTCGACGTCGTGATGATCGCGCCGAAGGCGCCGGGTCACACCGTGCGCTCGACCTACGTCCAGGGCGGCGGCGTGCCGATGCTGATCGCGGTCCACCAGGATGCGTCGAAGAAGGCGCGCGACCTCGCGCTGTCCTACGCCGCCGCGATCGGCGGCGCGCGCGCCGGTGTGATCGAGACCAATTTCCGCGAGGAGACCGAGACCGATCTTTTCGGCGAGCAGGCGGTCCTCTGCGGGGGGCTGGTCGAGCTGATCAAGGCGGGCTACGAAACGCTGACCGAGGCGGGTTACGCGCCCGAGATGGCGTACTTCGAGTGCCTGCACGAAGTGAAGCTCATCGTCGACCTGATCTACGAGGGCGGCATCGCGAACATGAACTACTCGATCTCGAACAATGCCGAATATGGCGAGTACGTGACCGGGCCGAAGATCGTCACGGAAGAGACGAAGTGGGCGATGCGCGAGGCATTGACGCGGATTCAGACCGGCGAGTACGCGAGGGACTTCATCCTCGAAAATCGCGCCGGTGCGCCGACGCTGCTCGCGCGCCGCCGCCTGACGGCGGAGCATTCGATCGAACAGGTCGGCGAAAAGCTGCGGTCGATGATGCCGTGGATCCGCAAGAACAAGCTCGTCGACCAGACGCGGAATTAGCGGCGTGAGCGGCGACGAGGGGCCCCATGCGCGGAGCGCAGAGGGGATCGGAGCGATCGCGAATCGCCGCCGGCGGCCGACACGCTGACCATCACATGGCATCCATGGTGCAAAGAGGCCGAGGGCGTGAGCGGCGACGAGGGGCCACGATGCGAGCGTTCATGCACCGGGAGCCGGCCGCGCGTCAGGGCGGCTGGGTAGGGCTCATCGTCATCCTGCTCGCGCTCGTCATCGTTGCGGTGCTGGCGAAGGATGCGCTCAAGCAGTACGGACTCCTTCCCGGTGCGGCGGCGCCGATGAAGGCGGGGACGCCCGGCGAACGCGCGCGCGCGGCGGGGGCCGCCGGCGTGGAGACGCTCGACCTCGGCACGGCACCGGCGACGCCCGCGAACGCGCTCGAACGCGCGCGCGGAGTCGAGGACATGGTCAAGCGGCAGGCCGACGAGCGCGCAACGCGCCTCGATAACGCGGTCAGGTGACAGAGGTCATGGACAACGACTATCCGCATCCGATCATCGCCCGCGAGGGCTGGGCCTTTGTCGCCATCGCGGTCGCGGCCGCGCTGTTGCTGTCGGCGACGGGTCATTGGCTCATCGGCGGCTTCGCATGGCTCGCCGCGCTCTTCATCCTGCAGTTCTTCCGCGACCCGCCGCGCACCATTCCGCGTGCTCCCAACGCCGTGTTGTCGCCGGCCGACGGCAAGGTCGTCAGGGTCGAGCGCACCCGCGACCCCTTCCTCGACCGGGACGCTCTCAAGATCAGCGTCTTCATGAACGTGTTCAACGTGCACTCGAATCGCAGTCCGGTCGACGGAACCGTCGTCGGCGCGTGGTATCACGCGGGCCGTTTCCTGAACGCCGCGCTCGACAAGGCTTCGCTCGAGAACGAGCGCAATGCGCTGCACCTGCGGACCGCTTCGGGGCACGATGTCACATGCGTGCAGGTCGCCGGACTGATCGCCCGGCGGATCCTCTGCTATGTGAAGCCCGGCGACACGCTCGCGCGGGGCCAGCGCTACGGGTTCATCCGTTTCGGCTCTCGCGTCGACGTCTACATCGCGCCGGACGCGGTGCCCAGGGTCGCCGTCGGCGACACGGTCTACGCGACCGAGACGCTGCTCGCGGATCTTCCCCCACGCTGACGCGCATCGCTTTCGGCGCGGACGTGCCGATACTGCGCGTTCGGCGGTTTGTGCTACCGTTGCGCGGACATGCCCGACTTCGACACCCAGCGGTCCCTGCAGAAGAACAAGATCCGGCGGCGCGGCATCTTCCTGCTGCCGAACCTGTTCACGACGGCGGCGCTGTTCGCGGGTTTCTACGCGATCGTGCAGGCGATGAATCTCCGTTTCGATCAGGCTGCCGTCGCGATCTTCGTCGCGATGGTGCTCGATGGCCTCGATGGCCGCGTCGCGCGCCTCACGCGGACACAGAGCGCGTTCGGTGCCGAATACGACAGTCTCTCGGACATGGTGAGCTTTGGCGCGGCGCCTGCCCTCATCGTCTACGAGTGGGCGCTCAAAGGCATGGGCAAGCTCGGGTGGATAGCGGCGTTCGTGTACGTCGCGGGGGCCGCGCTTCGGCTCGCGCGCTTCAACACGATGCTCGAGGTCGCCGACAAGCGCTGGTTCACGGGCATGCCGAGCCCGGCGGCGGCGGCCCTGGTCGCGGGCCTCGTCTGGATCATCGACGAGAACAACATCGATCCGAACTCCCTCAGATGGTGGGTGTGGAGCGTCACGCTTTTCGCCGGCCTGACGATGGTCAGCAACATCCGTTACTACAGCTTCAAGTCGATCAACCTCAAGAAGAGCGTGCCGTTCCTCGCGATCTTCGCTTTCGTGCCGGTCATCGCGCTGGTCTGGTATCAGCCGGCGATCGTGCTGTTCGCCGGATTCGTCGGCTATTCGCTTTCGGGCTACGTCGCATCCGCGTGGATGTGGATGGCGACGCGCCGGCGGCGTGCGCCCCCGGTCCCGCCGCAGTAGCCCTTCGGGACGCTGCCGCATCCCCTTGCGGCGTCGGCGGTTTTGCGGTTATAGTGGAGCGGCAATGAGCACGATTCCTGTCGACGGCCGCCTCGCGCTTCCCGCGCTGATCTCCCTTGCGGGCGGCCTCTCGCTGCTTCTGCTGCGCCCCGCGCGCAGATAACCACACCCCCCTCCGCAGTACCCGTCCCTGTCGGCATGCAGCCGGCGGGCACTCATTGAAGCCCTTGACACGTTCCGGGAGCGGACCATGGCCGACCACCTGATCATTTTCGATACGACGCTGCGCGACGGCGAGCAGAGCCCGGGCGCTTCGATGACGAAGGACGAGAAGATGCGGATCGCGAAGCAGCTGGAGCGGCTGCGCGTGGACGTCATCGAGGCGGGCTTTCCCGCGTCGTCGAATGGCGACTGGGAGGCCGTCCACGCGATCGCCGGCGCGATCAAGGACAGCACCGTTTGTGGCCTCGCGCGCGCCAACGAGAAGGACATCGAGCGCTGCGGCGAGGCGATCCGGCCGGCGAAATCGGGCCGGGTCCACACGTTCATTGCATCGTCGCCCATCCACATGCAGATGAAGCTGCGGATGACGCCGGATGCGGTGTTCGACCAGGCGGTGAAGTCCGTCCGTCTGGCCCGGGCGTATACGGACGACGTCGAGTTTTCGCCGGAAGACGCGGGGCGCTCCGAGCCGGACTTTCTGTGCCGGCTGCTCGAGGCGGTGATCGCCGCCGGCGCGACGACCGTCAACATCCCGGACACCGTCGGCTACACGATGCCGTGGCAGTTCGGCGCACTGATCGCGTCGCTGCGCGAGCGGATACCCAATTCGGACAAGGCGATCTGGTCGGTCCACTGCCACAACGACCTCGGCCTCGCCGTCGCCAATTCGCTCGCCTCCGTTATGCAGGGCGCGCGTCAGGTCGAGTGCACGATCAACGGCCTGGGCGAACGCGCGGGCAATGCGTCGCTCGAGGAGATCGTGATGGCGGTGAAGACGCGCAAGGACGTGTTTCCGTGCACGACACGCATCGACACGACGCAGATCCTCGCGGCGTCCAAGCTCGTCTCCGGCATCACGGGCTTTCCCGTCCAGCCGAACAAGGCGGTCGTCGGCGCCAATGCGTTCGCGCACGAGTCCGGCATTCACCAGGACGGTGTGCTGAAGCATCGCGAGACCTACGAGATCATGCGCGCCGAGGATGTGGGCTGGAACGCCAACAAGCTCTCGCTGGGAAAGTTGTCTGGCCGCAATGCGTTCAAGACGAAGCTCGCCGAGCTCGGCATCGATCTCGGCACCGACGACGCCGTGAACCACGCCTTCGTGAAGTTCAAGGAGCTCGCCGACAAGAAGGGCCAGGTCTTCGACGAGGACCTTCAGGCCTTGGCGTCCGACGAGACGGTGACGCCCGAGCAGGAACACTTCCGGCTGGTCTCGCTCAAGGTCGTATCGGAAACGGGCGCGACGCCGAGCGCGCGCGTCGCCATGGCGGCGGGCGACGCCGAGCTGCACGCGGAAACGAGCGGCGACGGTCCGGTCGATGCGGTCTTCAAGGCGATCGAACGGATGGCCCCGTCCAATGCCAAGCTGCTGCTGTTCTCGGTCAACGCGATCACGACGGGGACCGATGCGCAGGGCGAGGTGACCGTCCGTCTCGAGCGCGACGGGCGAATCGTCAATGGCAACGGGGCGGATACCGACATCATCGTCGCGTCGGCGAAGGCGTACCTCAACGCGCTCAACAAGCTGCACGGCAGGCAGGAGCGGCTCAACCCTCAGCTGGCGGCGTGACAAGCGTGACCGGCGTCCGCACCGAGGCTCCGGCGTGAGCGAAGTTTCGGTCGCGAGCGCCGGCGAGCAGGCGGCGCTGCCGCCGGCCATCCGCGTCGGCGACTCCGATGTCGCCGTATGGCCGGAGAACCAGCGGGTCGAGCCGCTGTCCGCACCCCTGATGGCGGTCACGCAGTTCGAAGACCATGCCCGCTATCACGCCGACCTTGCCGCGACGATCCTCGACATGGAGCGCGACCCGGCGTTCCGGATGTGGATCTTCAAGGGTGGTTGTGGCATGAAGGTGCGGCGGCCCGACCGCTGGCAGCGGCCGGCGGCCAACCTGATCCATGGCCGCGCGCTCACGCTCGCGCATCGCGTCCTTTCGCGCCACGACGTCTACACCGACGACTGCTGGGCGAACGTCTACCGTGACGGCCAGTACTGCATGCCGCACAGCCACCTGCGGTCGAACGTCAGCGTCGTCTACCTTGTCGATCCTGGCGAGCCCGACCCGGATGACGCGATGGCCGGCAAGCTCGTGTTCGGCGACCCGCGCATCCCGTACTGCTGCCCGCACGAGCCGGGGCGCGTGACGGGCCTGCTGGTCCCCGATATGCGCGAGGGCACGATGATCGTCTTCGCGAGCGACTATCTGCACAGCGTCAATCCCTATCGCGGCGCGCGACCACGGATATCGATGTCGTGGAACGTGACGATCACGCGCCTCCCGGGCGAGGCCGGCGAGGGCTGGACCTGACGGCATTGCGAGGCTTCGCGCTGCACTGCAATATCCGTTAGAATCAACGGTTGAGAGCCGCTCTTCGAGCCGTCGAATCCGTGCCGCAGGCAGCCGACCCCTGCCGCCGGCAGCCGACCCCGTTTCCACGTTTGTGCAGCGAGAATCCACGATGAGCACGCCCGACTTCGGCCCCGGTATCGAGATCACGGGTCGCATCACCCCGGAATACGCACAGATCCTGACAACCGAAGCCGTCGCGTTCGCCGCGAAGCTGCAACGCGCTTTCGGCGGCCGGCGCGCGGAACTGCTGGCCCGCCGGACGCGGCGCCAGGCCCAGCTGGATGCGGGTGCGATGCCGGACTTCCTGCCCGAAACGCGCGCGGTCCGCGAAGGCGACTGGACCTGCGCGCCCATCCCCCCGGACATCGCCGATCGCCGCGTCGAGATCACCGGCCCGGTCGACCGGAAGATGGTGATCAATGCGCTCAACTCGGGCGCGAGCGTGTTCATGGCGGATTTCGAGGACGCGAACACGCCGAGGTGGGACAACAACCTGCAGGGCCACATCAATCTTCGCGATGCGATCCGCCGCAGGATCGAGTACACGTCGCCCGAGGGCAAGTCGTACCGGCTGAACGAGAAGACCGCCGTCCTCTTCGTGCGCCCGCGCGGCTGGCATCTGCCCGAGAAACACGTCCGGGTCGACGGCCAGCCGATTTCCGGCGGGATATTCGACTTCGCGCTCTACTTCTTCCACAACGCTAAGGAACTGCTCGCGCGCGGCAGCGGCCCGTATTTCTATCTGCCGAAGCTCGAAAGCCATCTCGAAGCCCGGCTCTGGAACGACGTCTTCGTGATGGCGCAGGACGAGCTCGGCGTGCCGCGCGGCTCGATTCGGGCGACCGTGCTGATCGAGACGCTGATGGCGGCGTTCGAGATGGACGAGATTCTCCACGAACTGCGCGAACACTCCGCCGGGCTCAACTGCGGGCGCTGGGACTACATCTTCTCCTGCATCAAGAAACTGCGGAACAGCAAGGATTTCTGCCTTGCCGATCGGGTGCTCGTCACGATGACGACGCATTTCATGAAGAGCTATGCGCTTCTGCTCGTCAAGACGTGTCACCGGCGCAACATCCACGCGATGGGCGGGATGGCGGCGCAGATTCCCGTCAAGAACGACGAAGCGGCCAATGCCGAGGCGTTCGCGAAGGTGAAAGCCGACAAGGAGCGCGAGGCGGCGCAGGGTCACGACGGCACATGGGTCGCGCACCCGGGGCTCGTGCCCGTCGCCCTCGAAGCGTTCGACCGGCTGATGCCGGCGCCGAACCAGATCGCCACGCAGAAGCGCGACGACGTCAAGGTCGTCGCGGCGGATCTGCTCAAATTCGAGCCGGAAGCCCCGATCACTGAAAAGGGTCTCCGCCTCAACATTAACGTCGCGATCCAGTACGTCGGCGCATGGCTCGTCGGGCAGGGCGCCGTGCCGATCTTCAACCTGATGGAGGACGCGGCGACGGCCGAGATCTCGCGCTCGCAGGTCTGGCAGTGGATACGCTCGCCCAAGGGAAAATTCGACGACGGGCGGAAGATCACCAAGGAAATGGTCGCCGCGATGATCCCGGAAGAGATGCGGAAGATCCGCGACCTGCTGGGCGCCGCGTTCGGCGCGGGCAAGTACGACGACGCGGCGAAGATCTTTGCCGACCTCGTCAACAGCGACACGTTCGTCGAGTTCCTCACGCTCCCGGCGTACGAGCGGATCGACTGAATCGCGCGCCGTCGCGTTCCTACGGCGACCCGCCGTGGTTCGGGTGCCGGACGACCCGCTCGGGATCGCGGAAGACGAGCACGAGCAACGCCCCGGCGACGAAGCCGCCGACGTGCGCCCGGAACGCGACACCGCCGCCGTGCGCGCCGACCAACTGCGCCAGAAACAGTCGCCAAGCATCCACACGGCGGAGATCGTGAAGGTCTCCCAGAAAAGGCGAAACTGATTAACTCAAGTTATCATCCCTATTCGTACAATCAATTAGACGTATGCATCGGTCCGCGCGCAAAATCGCGTCATCGTCGGCGAGGCAAGGCGCGCCGCCGGTCGATTCCCGCCCGTTGCAGGGCAGCGAGCGGACGCAGAGCGCGGTCAACCGAAGGAGAAGCACGATGAAGAATCTCAATGGCACCAAGACGCACGAAAATCTGAAGGCCGCTTTCGCCGGCGAATCCCAGGCCAACCGGCGCTATCTCTATTTCGCGAACAAGGCCGACGTCGAAGGCCAGAACGACGTCGCCGCGGTGTTCCGCTCGACGGCCGAAGGCGAGACCGGCCACGCGCACGGCCATCTCGATTACCTCGCGCAGGTCGGCGATCCCGCGACGGGGCTGCCGATCGGCGCTTCGCGCTCCAATCTCAAGGCGGCGATCGCCGGCGAGACGCACGAGTACACCGACATGTACCCGGGCATGGCGAAGGCCGCCCGCGATGAGCATTTCGACGAGATCGCCGACTGGTGCGAAACGCTGGCCAAAGCGGAGCGCTCGCACGC
>JANMBN010000244.1:0-9706 GCA_031360485.1 Betaproteobacteria bacterium
ATGCGTTCATGCAGGCGACCGGCCTCGTGAACGATCATCTGATCGCGTGTCCATGGTGGGCCGCGGTGCAGCGCGAGGGCGGCGCGAGCCTGGATGCGGGCCGAAAGAGCGCTCCGATCCGGTAAAATGGGACTCCCGCGCCCCGGTAGCTCAGTGGATAGAGCAGCCCCCTCCTAAGGGGCAGGTCGGACGTTCGATTCGTCTTCGGGGTGCCAACCAACCCGGCCATTGGCAAAGGCGCCTATCTATCGCGCCACGTTGACAGCGCGTTGTCGACGCTCCATTCCCCGCCTCCGGCCACCGCCAGGTAGAGGAAGACAAAGCAGTACAGGACCGCCAGCTCCCCCTGATTCAGTATCGGCCAGAAACTTGCGGGAGCATGGGCCATGAAGTAGGCGACCGCCATGAATCCGGACAGCACGAAGGCCACGGGCCGCGTGAACAACCCGATGAGAAGAAGAAACCCGCCAACGAGTTCCAGCACGCCCGAGACGCCTATGAGCGACATCAGGGGCGGCTGACCGAACGATGGGGCGGTCGGAAACGCAAGCACCTTCTGCGTTCCATGTTGCACCAACAGAAACGCGCTCATCACACGCAGTACGCTCAGCACTCGAGGCACCCATGTCGCGCCAATCGTTCGCGTATCAATCATGCCGCACCTCCCGCTTGAAATGACGGCGCGCGACTTGACCGCGCACCCGCTGACAGTCGTCCGAATTCACCCGGGCCGTTCCCGTTCGAGGTGGTCCGTTTCCCGGATCATGGTGCCTCGGTCCTCCCTCCGACCCCAGCGGGGCGGAACCACCGCGATGCGGCCAATTGATCCTTTCCGACAAGCTTGCCGCGCATCGGTTCCGTGCCGATTGCCAATTATTGGAGCCGCCACGGGACCGTCTTGGGCGTACTCGCAACACCGGCACTTGGCGCGGGTCACACCGATTTTGGTAAGCTCCGCCATCCTCGCGCCCGCTCGCGGCAGTGCATGATAAGCGTGGATATTGGCCTTTCACGTTGATGACCCGGCGCGCTACCCGTTATCGCATCATCCCACTCGATCCGCACGCGCACCTGTTCGAGGTGCGCTGCATGGTCGCGGACCCCGACCGCGATGGCCAGCGATTCCGATTGCCCTCGTGGATTCCGGGCAGTTACCTGATCCGCGAATTCGCGCGCCACTTCGTGAAGGTGCGTGCGGAGGCCGGCGGCGTGGCGATACCGATCGAGAAGGAAGCGAAGGACCTGTGGCACGCGGCGCCATGCACCGGCCCGCTGACGGTCATCGCGGAGGTTTATGCATTCGACCTCTCGGTCCGCGCCGCGTACCTCGATGCGGCGCGCGGCTATTTCAACGGACCCTCCGTGTTCCTCTGCCCGGAAGGCCGCGCCGAAGCGCCTTGCGTCGTGGAGATCGTCGCGCCGGCAGGCACGGCATACGGGCGCTGGCGAGTAGCCACGACTTTGCCACGCGCCGATGCCGCGCCCTGGGAATTCGGCACCTACCATGCGGCAAACTACGACGAATTGATCGACCATCCGGTGGAGATGGCGGACTTTGCGCTGGCGTCGTTCGAAGCGGGCGGCGCCCCGCACGATATCGCAATCACCGGTCGTATCCGCGCCGACCTCGACCGCATCGCGCGTGACCTTGCTCGCATCTGCCGATGGCAGATCGACTTCTTTGGCGATTCGCCCGACAGCCGGGCGCCTTTCGACCGCTACTTGTTCCAGATCGCCGCGGTCGGCGACGGCTACGGTGGTCTCGAACACCGATCCAGCACAAGCCTGGTTTGCAGCCGCGATGATCTGCCGGCACCGGGAATCGACAAGATCAGCGACGAATACCGCGGGTTCCTCGGCCTTGCGAGCCACGAATACTTTCATGGCTGGAACGTCAAACGGATCAAGCCCGCGGCCTTTGCGCCGTACGACCTCGGCCGCGAGAGCTACACACGGCAACTCTGGGCATTCGAAGGCATCACGTCCTATTACGACGATCTGGCCCTGGTGCGGAGCGGCGTCATCGAACCGCCGAGCTTTCTCGAACTCGTCGGGCGCACGATCACCGACGTGTTGCGCACGCCCGGTCGGCACGTCCAGAGCGTCGCGGAATCCAGCTTCGACGCCTGGATCAAGTTCTATCGGCGGGACGAAAACGCGCCCAACGCGATCATCAGCTACTACGCCAAAGGTTCGCTGATCGCGCTTGCGCTCGACCTGATGCTGCGGCTTCGCGACTCGTCGCTCGACGCCGTGATGCGCACGCTATGGCGCGACCATGGGCAGACGGGCGTCGGGGTACCCGAGGATGGCATCGAGAAGATCGCGACCGGACTCGGCGGCGACGATCTCATGGACTTTTTCGCGCGGTACGTCCGCGGCATCGAGGATCCTCCGATCGCGGACTTGCTCGGCCGTTTCGGCGTGACGATGCATCTGCGGGCGGCCGAGAACAATCGCGATCGCGGCGGCCATGCCGGCTCCGACCGGGTCGACGCCGGTGCATCGCGCAGCTGGCTTGGCGCCAGCTTGGCCCGTGGCGCCAACTCGACGCTTAAGCACGTGTTCAGCGGTGGCCCGGCGGAACGGGCAGGCCTCGCCGCGGGCGACGTCATCGTCGCGATCGACGGCTTGCGGGCTGCGCCCGACGCCATCGAAAGGCTGCTTGGCCGCCGGCGTCCGGGCGAGTCGCTCACGGTGCATGCCTTCCGCCGCGACGAATTGATCGTGACGGCATTGACGCTCGGCGATGCGCCGCGCGAAACCTGTTGGCTGTCGCTCGACGCGACGGCCGACGATGAGGCGCGGTCACGCCGCGCCGCGTGGCTGGGAACGGACGCCGTCCGCGAAGCTACGGCCTGACGGCCGGAATGGCGCCCCCGTCGGCGAAGGCCGACTTCGAGAATTCCATGACGGACTTCAGGGGCCCGGCCCTCAACCCTGCTTCCAATGCGGCGGACTGGTCTTTTCCAGGAACGGAAGACGCTCGATCCGGGCCTTCCACGCCCTTAGCTCCGGCGTGAGCATGCCATCGGCGTCGAGATCCGGCAGCTTGAGCTCGCAACGCCACAAGTACATGACATACGGATAGAACGCAAAATCGGCGGCGGACAGCGGCCCGACGAGGAACTCACCCCGCATCGCCTTCGTGAACAGCGCGAACTCGTCGACCACGGCCTGGCGACCGGCCGCGATCTGCTGTGCATCGCGTTCCTCGGGCTTCTTGGCAAACGCCTGGGTGGTCAGCGGATCGATCGCGTCGTCGAAGTAGTTGTCCACCTCCATGATGAGGCGGCGCGCCAGCGCTCGCGTCCGCACATCCCCCGGGAATAGGCGCGCGCCGGTGGCGGGATACGCTTCGTCCAGATACTCGACGATCGCATTCGATTCGTAGAGCACGAATTCGCCGTCGACCAGCACAGGAACGCGATGCCGGGGATTGAGGGCGAGAAACTCCGGTTTGCGCGTGTCTCCGGCCGAGAACGACAGGACCTTTCGCTCGTAGGCAAGCGCCTTGTGCTCGAGCGCGAGCTGCACGCGCCACGCGAAGGGGGAACCGGAACCGTAATAGAGGAGCATCGTCATGTCGTCCGTCGTGGGTCGGGAGGGTGGGTCGGGGGGATCAGGCTTTCCGGTTTCCCGGCGGTGATTTCTCCGGTCCGGGCGCGTGCGCAGTGCGCAAGGCCTCCAGCGAAGCCTTCTGGAGCTCCATCGTCTTGATGCTGAGTTGCATCATGTTGAGGCTCATCTGGAGCCAGCCCTCGATCACCCTCATGTCGTCGATCTTGCGCGCGATTTCGGCGGGATCGATCGTCGCGAACATCGCGGCCGGATTCGGGAACGGCATCGCGCCCGGCATTCCGGTAAAGGGCGCCGCGCCGGGGCTGCCGGCCGGGGCTCCGGGGATGCCGAATCCCGGCATCGCGACCCCGAACGGGTTCCACATCTTCTGCATGAACTCGGAGATGTCGTTGAACGAACGGGTTGCGTCGTCCTTCTTTGCATCTGACATGGGCCATCCTCCTGTTTGCTTCGACCGGTCTCCGTCACCGTTCGAACGGGTCCCTCCTATCCTACCCCGCCTGCCCGAACTCGGGCCGATCCGGCTGCTGCGTAACGCGTCGTGGTGTACCGCGGCGCGCCAGGCGGGTTGGCTCGCGTTTTGCTAGGGAGTCAGCGAAGGCGCCGGACGACCCGGGGTGCAGGCCAATGGCCTGCCGCAGAAGGGATATAAGTGCCGAACCATGTCCATCTATCGCAGGACTGACCGGGTGCCGCTGAACGACCTCGAGGCCGTGACGGAGCAGCGGCCGGCCGTCCCGCTGGGCAATGACCTGGATTGGACCCAACGGCGCATGTCCGAGCCGGCGAACGGCCTGCTCAAACCCACGTTCGCTTGGGCGTCGACCTTGCCGCTCGAAGTCCAGCCACGGACCCTGCTCTACAAGTTTCCACGAATCGCCAACCTCATCGCCGCGATGTGGCAGGACTCCAATTCGCTGCGTCGCTACGTGGATGACCTTCTCGTCGACAAGCGGGGCACCCGGCAGGGATTCCCGGTGGAAGTCCTGCGCGAGCTGTTCCTGCTACGTGCCTACTACGACGAAATGCACCCGGACAGTGCCATGCCCTGGGAGGTGATGGGCAAGAAGGAGTAGCAGCTCCCCTCGCGCACGCACGCCGCCTTTGGTCGCGCGCGGTCGGGATCGTCCGACGACCCCGCGTTCCGGCAGGGTCCACCCCGGTAATCCGCCCTCTTCGGCGCACGTCATGCCGGGTGCGATGGCGGGGGTATTCCGCTATCATCGCCGCTCATGACCGATACACGCGCAACCCTGCGGGCGCGGCTCGACGCGGCCGTCGGCAGCGCGCACGTTCTGACCGCCACCGCCGACGTGGCTCCCTATCTGACCGACTGGCGCGGCCGATTCCACGGCCGTGCGTTCGCCGTCGTGCGTCCGGCCGATACCGCCGAAGTCGCCGCCGTCGTGCGCGCGTGCGCCGACCTGTGCGTGCCGATCGTCCCGCAAGGCGGTAACACGGGCCAGTGCGGAGGGGCGACGCCCGACGATCAGGGAAATGCCATTGTCCTTTCGCTGGCCCGGATGCAACGTGTGCGCGCCATCGATCCGGACAATGCAACGCTCACGGCCGAGGCGGGCGTGCCGCTTGCCTCGGTCCAGCAGGCAGCCGCCGACAAGGGCCTGCTGTTCCCGCTGTCGCTCGCCGCCGAGGGAAGCTGCACGATAGGCGGCAATCTTTCGACCAACGCCGGTGGAACCGCGGTGCTGCGCTTCGGCAATGCCCGCGAGCTCGTCCTCGGCATCGAAGTCGTGCTGGCCGACGGTCGCGTCTGGGACGGACTTCGCGGCCTGCGCAAGGACAATACGGGGTACGACCTGAAGCAGTTGTTCATCGGCGCAGAAGGCACGCTCGGCATCGTCACCGCGGCGGTGCTGAAGCTCTTCCCCGCGCCGAAGACCCGTGTCACCGCATTCGCCGCGCTGCCCGACGTCGCGGCGGCCGTGCGCCTTCTGGGCGATCTGCGGCAGGCGCTCGGGGACCGCATCACCGGATTCGAACTCATGTCCGCGCACTCGATCGCGCTTTCCCGCAAGCATCGTCCGGCGCTTCCGGATCCCTGCCCCGGACATCCGTGGTACGCGCTGCTGCAGATCGATGACTGCGCCGTCGACTCGCCCGTCGCCGCGCAAATCGAACGCGCGCTCGCCGCCGCGCTCGAGGCCGGCGTGGCGCTCGACGCGATCATCGCGCACTCGGGCGAGCAGGCGCGCGCACTGTGGGCGCTGCGCGAGAACATCGCCGAAGCGCAGCGGCGCGAGGGTCCGAACATCAAGCACGACATCTCGCTCCCGGTCTCCGCCATCCCAAGCTTTCTCGACGACGCACGCGTGGCGCTCGTGGCGGCGCTGCCCGGTGTGCAGTTCGTGACTTTCGGCCACCTGGGCGACGGCAACCTGCACTACAACCTGGCGGGACCGGCGGGCGCCGCACCGGAGTCGTTCATGGCAGAGGCGCCGCGGGCGAACCGAATCGTCCACGATCTCGTCATGGCGCGCGGGGGCAGCATCAGCGCGGAACACGGGATCGGCCAGCAGAAACGCGAGGATCTCGTCCGATACAAGAGCGGGGTCGAACTCGACATGATGCGCACGCTCAAGGCAGCCCTCGATCCGTCCGGGCTCTTCAATCCCGGCAAAGTGCTCTAGCGATGACCAAGATTCTGATCTGGATCGTCGTCATCATCGCAGTGCTCTTCGGGCTGCGGCTGCTGAATGTCGCCAAAGCGAAACGCGGCGCGGAACCCATGGGCCGCGAGCCGCCGCCGCCAACACCTTCGGAAACGATGGTCCGATGTGCGCGATGCGGCGTATACCTGCCGCGTGCGGACGCCACGCCGAGTCCGGCCGGCCTGACTTGTGGCGACCCCGGCTGTGCGCAACGCCATTGAATTCACCCGTGGATCAAAGCGATAAAGCGATGATGCCGCCACAGGCGGCTCCGCCACCATTCGAGCAGCCCCTGCTGGCCGTGTCGGCAGCCGAATCGGGGCGTCGGATCCTCTGGATCGTCGGCATCTACCGCGCGGTATGTGGCGCGGCGCTCCTTGGAACGGCGTTGCTGCTGGATCTCAGGGTTCTTGGCATCGCCGCGCCGAACGCGTTCGTCACCGCGTCCGCCCTTTACTTCATCTTCGGTCTGGCGACGTTCGGCTGGATTCAGCGCGAGCCGCTGCCTCTGACGCTGCCTTCGCTCGTATCGACGCTTCTAACCGGCGACGTCCTCTGCATCGCCCTGGTGATGGTCGCCGGCGGCGGGACCGGCGGTTCGTTGCCGATCCTTCTGTTTCCGCAGCTCGCCGCGAGCGGCTGGCTGCTGCGCACCCAGACCGCGTTCTTCCACGCCGCGATCGCGAGCATCATCCTGCTCGGGCTCGATGTCTGGCGCATGCTCGAGGGCCGGGTCACCGGCGCGCAACCGTTCCAGACGGGCCTGATCGGCTTCGGTTACTTCGCGACGATCGGCATTGCCATTGCCCTCGGGCGCCACACGAAGGCCTCGGAGGATCTCGCCGCGCAGCGCGGCATCGACGTCGCCAACCTGGAGCAGGTCAATCGACTGATCATTCAGGACATGCAGGACGGCGTGCTGGTCGTCGACCTGAACGGTGTCGTTCGTGGCCACAACACCCAGGTCGCGCGGCTTCTCGGCGGTTTCGGGCGGATGCGCGGCGGCATGCGGCTCGCCGAGTTCAGTTCGACGCTGCACGACTACTGGCGTCGCTGGCAGGAGGATTACACCGAAGCGCTGCCACCGTTCAAGGTGGAATCGTCGCAGCGGCTGCTGCGCGTGCGGCTGGTGCGGATCGGCTCGGGCCTCAATGGCGGCACGCTGATCTATCTCGAAGACCTCGGCCGCGCGCAGAACGAGGCGCAGCAGATGAAACTCGCCGCGCTGGGCCGGCTGACGGCGTCGATTGCCCACGAAGTCCGCAACCCGCTTTCGGCGATCAACCAGGCCGCGCAGTTGCTCGAAGAGGACGACGGCGTGCCTCCGGCGGGCGCAAGGCTGCTGAGCATGATCCGCAACAACGCGAAACGCATCGATCGCATTGTCGGCGAGGTACTGCAACTCAACCGGCGCGACCGGCAGCAGCCCGAGGCGATCCCCCTGGGGGAATTCATCCAGTCGCTGATCGACGAGATCGCCCAGGCGGAAAACGTGCCGCCCAAGTCGATCGTGATCCTGATTCCCGATGAAGTACGCGTCATCTTCGATCGCGGGCACCTCAACCAGATCATCTGGAACCTGGTGCGCAACGCGTGGCAGCACTGCCAGAAAAAGGAAGGCAGCATCCGGATCGCGGCGCGCCCGGGTTACATGGGCGACGCGATCATCTGCGAGCTAGCCGACGACGGCCCGGGCATTCCCGGCGAGTTGCGCGGCCAGATATTCGAACCGTTCTTTACGACCCACCCCGGCGGAACCGGGCTCGGCCTGTACATCGCGCGGGAACTCGCCGACGCGAACGGGGCGGCGCTCGAACTTCTGCCGAGAGGACCGGGCGCCCATTTCCGAATGACGATGAAGCGCGCTTTCAAACCCGTAGTCAAATAAGAGGGAAACCATGTCACGAAAAACCCGCGGCCAACCCAGAGTTCTGCTGATCGACGACGAGCCCGACCTGCTCGAGCTACTCGAACTCACCCTCTCGCGAATGGGCCTCGACACCACCCGCGCCGAAACCGTCGGCGAAGCCATCCGCCTCCTCGACGGCGAATCGTTCGATCTTTGTCTTACCGATATGCGCCTTCCCGACGGCCCGGGCCTTCGCGTCGTCGAGCACATCAACCAGAAAGGGCTCGACGTGCCGGTTGCGGTGATCACGGCGTACGGCAGCGCGGAAAACGCGGTCGCCGCGCTCAAGGCCGGTGCGTTCGATTACCTCGCGAAGCCTGTCGCGCTGGAGCAGCTGCGCGCGCTCGTGAAGCAGGCGCTCAAGGTGCCAGAGAAGGCTCCGCCGACGTCCGGCTATCAGCTGCTCGGCGAGTCGCCGGCGATGCTGCACGTGCGCGACATGATCGAGCGCCTCGCGAAGAGTCAGGCGCCGGTGTTCATCAACGGCGAGTCCGGCAGCGGCAAGGAGCTCGCCGCCCGGATGATCCATTCCGGCGGTGCTCGCGCGGAATTGCCGTTCGTCGCCGTCAACTGCGGCGCGATTCCCGAAAACCTGATGGAAAGCGAGTTCTTCGGCTACCGAAAAGGTGCGTTTACCGGCGCCGAGACCGATCGCGACGGATTTTTCCAGGCGGCGAACGGCGGGACGCTGTTTCTGGACGAGGTCGCGGACCTGCCACTGCACATGCAGGTCAAGCTCCTGCGCGCGATCCAGGAGAAGAAGGTGCGCAAGGTCGGCGCGACGCAGGAGGACGCGGTCGACGTCCGCATCATCAGCGCAACCCACAAGAAGCTGTCGGCGCTGGTCGACGCCGGCGAATTCCGGCAGGATCTCTACTATCGTCTGCACGTGATCGAACTCGCGATGCCGAGCCTGCGCGAGATGCGCGAGGACATCCCGCTGATCGCCAGCGCCATTCTCGAAAGGCTGTCGCGCGGCAATCCGGCCAGGCTCGATCCGGAGTCGATCGCGGCGCTCGAGCGCTATCCGTTTCCGGGCAACGTGCGCGAACTCGAAAACGTGCTGGAGCGGGGCCTTTCGCTTGCCGCCGACACGCAGCGCATTTCCGCCGATGACCTGCACCTGACCCCCGTTGCCGAGGAATCGGAGTTTGCCGTGACGGCCGGCGACAAATGGCCTCTCCAGGACTACCTCGACCGGGTCGAGCGGTCCGCGATCAACGAAGCGCTGGAGAAGACGCGCTATAACCGGACGGCAGCGGCGAAGCTTCTCGGCATCACCTTCCGGGCCATGAGATACCGAATGGAGCGGCTCGGCATCAAGTGACCGCGACGCTCTGGCGGGGCCAACCTGTGCGCACTGAAGGATCCGCTGCAGTGCTGCTCGCACTGTTCACGGCGACCGCGGGGGCGCAAGTCGTGCCGCTCTACGCATTGCCAGCCGAGCCGCCCGTTCGCGCAAACCAGTCGACCAACAGCATCCTGTTCGACCTGAAGGCGGCGGAGGACGTGCGGCTGCGAAGTCAACCGATCTATATCGAGTCGA
>JANMBN010000263.1:0-8839 GCA_031360485.1 Betaproteobacteria bacterium
CCGCTCGATCTTCCGGAGCTCGCCAGCGCGTTCCCGGACGTCGCATTGATCCCGATCCTGTCCGACGCGCGCGGGATCAAGCTCGTCGTGAAGAAGTGGATGCGCAAGGGGCGGCTGCCCGACGCGATCGTGATCGAACACCCACGCTACGCCGGCGGTCATCTCGGGGCGGCGAAGATCGATGACCTGATGGACCCGCGGTTCGACTTCGAGCGGGTGCTGCCCGAGGTCCTGGCGTTTTTCCGCGCCGAAGGCATCGCCGACGCAACGGTGCCGCTCATTCCCGCGGGAGGAATCAACACGCACGAGCGGGTCCGCGACCTGATGGCGATGGGCGCCGCGGCGGTCCAGATCGGGACCGCGTTCGCGGTGACCGAGGAGGGCGACGCCGACATCGAGTTCAAGCGCGTCCTCGCCGGGGCGAAGCCCGAGGACATCGTCGAATTCATGAGCGTCGCGGGGCTGCCCGCGCGTGCCGTGCGCACGCCGTGGCTTACGACCTACCTCAAGTACCTGCCGAAGCTCGCCGCGGCCGCGCGCAGGAAGCCCCGCTGCACGCTGAAGTTCGACTGCCTGATCCAATGCGGCCTGCGCGACGGCATCGCCAAGATCGGCCAATTTTGCATCGACATGCAGCTTGCCGCGGCGCTGCGCGGCGACGTCGCGAAGGGGCTCTTCTTCCGCGGTGCGTCGTCGTTGCCGTTCGGCAGCGAGATCAGGCCGGTCAAAGACCTCGTCGCGTATCTCGTCACCGGCGTGCGGCCGCCGGCGCCGGTATTCCCCTAGCGCGGGCGCGCGTACCGACGATCGGTCCCGCTTCGGCGCGCGGGTCTTGCGCGGGAGCGGCCGGATTCAAGGTCCGGACATGCAAAGGGCGCCCGGAAGCGCCCTCATTCGCGAAACTCGCGCTGCGGCAACCTTACGCCAACGCCTTGATCGCGATGGCGAGCCGCGACTTCGTCCGCGACGCGAGATTCTTGTGCACGATCCTCTTGTCGGCGATGCGGTCGATGACCGCCTGCGACGTCTTCAGCTTCTGCGCCGCCGCTGCCTTGTCGCCCGCCTGGATTGCCTTCCTGACCTGCTTGACGGCCGTGCGCAGCGACGACCGGAGGCTTGCGTTGTGCTTGCTGGTTACCGCGGCTTGCCGGGCACGCTTGCGGGCTTGGGCGCTATTCGCCATGAGTCGAAATTCCTTCGTATTCTGGAGAAGCCGAAAAAGACCAAGCATAATAGCAGCTTACGGCAGGTCGCGCAACACCGCCCCCGCTCCCTTCCCCCGCCCCCGACGAATGCACGACATCCTCCCAGACGCCGCTTCGCCAGGAGCCGGCCGGACGTGCTTTGACGCCCGCGTCGCCGGCTCCGGGACGTGGCGGATGCCGGGGCTGCCGGGCCATGAGCGCGGAAAACGACGTCGAGTCCGGGCAACGGCTCTCCGCGAGGCCCAATGAACCTTCTTCGTGCGGCCTCGACGGTGAGCGGAATGACGCTCGTCTCGCGGATCACCGGGCTCGTCCGCGAAAGCCTCAAAGCCGCCGTGTTCGGCGCGGGCCTGCAGATGGACGCGTTCGAGGCGGCGTTCCGGCTCCCGAACATCCTGCGGCGGCTGTTCGCCGAAGGGGCGTTCTCGCAGGCCTTCGTCCCGATCTTCGCCGAATACCGGCGGCAGCGCGGACTGGAAGAGTCGCAGGCGCTGATCGGCCGAGTCGGGACGCTGATGGCCGTCGGCTTGCTCGTGCTTTCGGTCGTCGGTGTTCTGGCGGCGCCGTGGCTCGTGTACGCGCTTGCCAGCGGTTTCGCGCAAACGCCGGGGAAGGTCGAACTCACGGCGTCGATGATCCGGATCGTTTTTCCCTACATCCTCTTCGTATCGCTCGTCTCGCTCGCGGGCGGCGTGCTCAACGTCTACCGGCAATTCGCGATCCCCGCGGTCACGCCGGTGCTGCTCAACGTGTCGATCATCGGCGCCGCGCTGTTTCTCGCGCCGTACTGCAATCCGCCGATCGTGGCGCTCGCGTGGGGTGTACTCATCGGCGGCGTGGCGCAGCTTGTCCTTCAGTTGCGCCCGCTGGCGAAGATCGGGATGCTGGGGCGGCCGCGTTTCGACTGGCGCGACGAGGGCGTGCGGCGCGTGCTCGCGGCGATGGGCCCGGCGGTGCTGGGCGTCTCGGCCGCGCAGATCTCCTCGCTCATCAACACGCAGCTCGCCGCGGCCCTCGGCGACGGCCGCATTTCCTGGATCACCTACGCCGACCGCCTGATGGAGTTCCCCAGCGCTCTGCTGGGCGTCGCGCTAGGCACTGTGCTCCTGCCGACGCTCGCCAAGTCACACGCCGACGGGAACCCGGCGCAATACACGTCGCTGCTCGACTGGGGGCTGCGCCTCGCCTTCATGCTGGCGCTGCCGGCGGCCGTCGCGCTCTGGGTGCTCGCGATCCCGCTCATCTCGACGCTTTATCAGTACGGCCGGTTCACGGTGGAGGACGTGTGGCAGACGCGCGCGGCGCTGCTCGGCTACAGCGTGGGCCTGCTCGGATTGATCGTGGTGAAGATCCTGGCGCCCGGGTTCTACGCGCGCCAGATCATGGCGACGCCGGTGAAGATCGCGTTCGCGACCGTGCTGGTCTCGCAGTCGCTCGCGCTGATCCTGATGTACCGGATCGGTCACGCCGGCCTGACGCTTTCGACGTCGATCGGCGCATGCCTCAACGCCGGCCTCCTGTTCTGGTTCCTGAGGAAGCGCGGACTCTATGTGCCCCGCGCAGGCTGGCTGCTGTTCGTGTCGAAGCTCGTCATCGCCCTGTTCGCACTTGCCGCGGTGCTCCTCTGGCTCGGCGGACCTTCGTCGTTCTGGCTCTCCGCAACCCTGTGGCCCAAGGTCGGGCGCCTCGCGGGTGTCTGCGCGGCGGGCGCCGCCGCCTATTTCGGCGCGCTGTGGCTGCTGGGTTTCCGGGTGGCGGATTTCAACCGGCGCGACGCCAAGGCCGACTCGGCGGCGGGCTAGCCAGGGACCGTGCAGGCGGGGGAAATCTAGCGGTTCGCGCCGCCCTTGCGGTGCGGACAGCGGGGCTTCACGCACTCGGCGTACAGATAGAGCGCGTGCTCGGTGATCCTGAACCCCCGCGCCTCGGCGACCGCCGTCTGCCGCTTCTCGATTCCGGCGTCGTAGAACTCCTCGACGCGCCCGCACTGCAGGCAGACGAGATGGTCGTGATGATGGCCTTCGTTGAGCTCGAACACCGCCTTTCCCGACTCGAAATGATGGCGGATGAGGAGGCCGGCCTGCTCGAATTGTGTCAGCACGCGATAGACGGTGGCGAGGCCGATGTCGAGCCCCTCCTCCAGCAGCTTCCGGTAGACGTCCTCGGCGGTCAGATGCCGCACCTTCGACGTCTCGAACAGGTTGATGATCTTGAGCCTGGGCGCGGTTGCCTTGAGGCCGGCATTCTTGAGGTCTTTCGGCGAGGACACGGCGGGGTTCTCTGGATTGGCGGCGGCGGTCGGCCCTGCCCGATTCGAGGGGAAATTCGGGCCTGCGCCGAGGCACGGCTATAATAGCGAGTCCTCCGACATATTCACAGGCTCGTGGCTTTGCTCTCCTCGTCTTTGCATCGTCCGCTGCGCCATCTCCGCGTCGTCGCCGTCGTCTTTGCCGCGCTGTTCTCGGCAGGCTGCGCGACGATCGACACCTACCTGCCGACGCTGCGTTCGTTCGGCGTGTACAAGCTCGACATCAACCAGGGCAATTACCTGTCGCAGGACATGGTCGACAAGCTCAAGGTGGGGCAGACCAAGGCGCAGGTGAGGCAGCTTCTCGGCACGCCTCTTCTCGTGAGCCCGTTTCGCGACAGCCGCTGGGACTACGCGTACGCGTTCACGAAGCAGGGCCGCGTGATCGAGCGCCGGACCTTCACGGTGTTCTTCGTCGAGGACAAGCTCGCGCGCTGGGAAGGCGACGAAATGCCGCAATCGATCGCCGAAGTCAACCGGGAGGCCCTGGCGCGCGCGATCGGCGACGACGCGTGGGTCGACCCGCGTCCGTGGTACGAGCGGATCTTCGACGTCTTCAAGAAATAGCGATGACCGCGCGCATCGCCGTCGCGGGAGCCGCCGGCCGGATGGGACAGGCGCTGATCGAGGCGACGCTCGCGGATCCGGAGCTGGCATTGGCCGCCGCGTTCGACGTTCCCGGAAGCGCCGCCGTGGGCCGCGACGCCGGCGAGCGCTTCGGCCGCGCGACCGGCGTGATCGTCGGGAACGACGCGGACGCCGCGGCACGCGCCGCCGACGTGCTGATCGATTTCACTCGTCCCGATGGCACGCTCGCGCATCTTGCCGCGTGCGCGAGGCATGGGACCGGCGCCGTGGTCGGGACGACCGGCTTCTCGGATCCGCAAAAGGCCGCGCTGGCGGAATTCGCCGGCAGGATTCCGGTCGTGTTTGCGCCGAACATGAGCGTCGGCGTCAACGTGCTCGTCGCTCTTGTCGAAGCGGCCGCGCGGCAGCTCGGCCCCGAGTTCGACATCGAGATCGTCGAGATGCACCACAAGCACAAGGTCGACGCGCCGTCGGGGACCGCATTGCGTCTCGGCGAAGCCGCAGCGCAGGGCACCGGGCGCGCGCTGGCGGAGCGCGCCGTCTATTCGCGTGAAGGCATGACCGGCGAACGCAAGCGGGGCGCCATCGGTTTCGCGAGCCTGCGCGGCGGCGATGTCGTCGGCGACCACACGGTGGTCTTTGCCGGCGCCGGCGAGCGCGTCGAGCTCACGCACAAGGCGACCTCGCGGCAGAACTTTGCGGCGGGCGCGCTGCGCGCCGCCCGCTTCGTGGCCCGGCGCCGCGCGGCGGGAGAGACCGGCCTCTCCGACATGCAGGATGTCCTCGGCCTGAGGTAGCGAAAGTGTCAGGGGCTGCACACCCATTCGATCTCCGCGGCACGCGGGCGCTCGTCACCGGCGGCGGATCGGGGCTCGGCTTCGCGATCGCCCGCGGCCTCGCCCGTGCCGGCGCGCGCGTCGTGCTGAACGGACGCAACCGCGACAAGCTCGCGGCCGCCGCCGAAGCGCTCGCGTCGGAGGGCATCGACGCGGCTCTCGCGCCGTTCGACGTCACGGATGCCGGTGCGGTCGCCGCGGGCGTCGCGGACGCCGAGCGTGCTCTCGGTCCGATCGACATTCTCGTCAACAATGCCGCGATGAACACCCGCAAGCACCTCGAGGATTTCGCGTTCGACGAGTGGCGCGCGCTGATGGCGGCGAATCTCGACGGTCCGTTTCTCGTCACGCGCGCGCTGCTGCCGGCGATGAAGGCGCGGCGGCACGGCAAGATCATCAACGTCTGTTCGCTCGCATCCGATCTCGGACGGCCCAACATCGTTCCCTACGCGGCCAGCAAAGGCGCGCTCAAGATGCTGACGCGCGCGCTCGCCGTCGAGCTTGCCCCCCACAACGTCCAGGTGAACGGCATCGCTCCGGGATTCTTCAAGACCGAAATGAATGCCCCGCTCATCGCCGACGCGGAGTTTTCGGCGTGGGTTGCGCGCCGGACGCCCGCCGGGCGATGGGGTGAGCCGTCCGAGATCGCCGGCGCCGCCGTCTTCCTCGCGTCGGGGGCGGCGGACTACGTGACCGGCCACCTGCTCTACGTCGACGGCGGATTTTCGGCCGCGTATTGAGATAGTGACCGGGCGGGAGCCTGTCGGACCGGCCTTCGCCGCATTCGCCAGGGCCGGTCGGACGCGCACGTCGCGCGCGGTTGTATCGGGGCCACCCCGCCGGTATAATCAGCGGCCTCAAAGCGGGAACGGCTGCGGGTAACGCCGGCGTTCCCGCTTCGCACGTCCGGACCCCGGGGAACCCCCACGAGTGGTCTGCGCCAAGCCGATCGCGATTCCGCCATGCCCGCTCCAGCCGCTGCCGCCGCCCGAAACGCGCTCTTTCCGGCGGCACCCCCGGCGGTTCTCGCGTTGGCCGACGGCACCGTTTTCCGCGGCCGGGCCATCGGTGCGCTGGGCTACTCCGCCGGCGAAGTCGTCTTCAACACGGCGATGACGGGCTATCAGGAAATCCTGACCGACCCATCCTATGCCGGGCAGATCGTCACGCTCACGTATCCGCATATCGGCAATGTCGGCGTGAATCCGGAGGACGTCGAATCGCGGCGACCGTTCGCCGCAGCGCTCGTCATCCGCGACCTGCCGCGAATGGTTTCCAATTTCCGTTCGACCGGCGACCTTTCCGCCTATCTCGTGGCCAACAACATCGTCGGCATCGCCGACCTCGATACGCGCAGCCTCACCCGGAGACTGCGCGAGAAGGGCGCGCAGAACGGCTGCGTCCATGCGGTATCGGCGGGTGGCGACGCCGACGTTGCGCAGGCGGTCGCGCGCGCGAAGGCGGCGCCGTCGATGGCGGGATTGGATCTCGCCAAAGTCGTCAGCTGCACGACGCCGTACGAGTGGACGGCGGGCACCTGGGCGCTCGGCCAGGGCTTCGGCCCGGCAGGCGCGTCGCGCTTTCGCGTCGTCGCCTACGACTACGGCATCAAGCACAACATACTGCGGATGCTCGCCGAACGGGGCTGCCGGCTGACCGTGGTGCCCGCGCAGACGCCGGCGGAGGCCGTGCTCGCGCTGTCGCCGGACGGGGTTTTCCTGTCGAACGGCCCGGGCGACCCGGATCCCTGCACCTACGCCATCCGCGCGATCGGAAAGATCGTCGATGCAGGGGTGCCGACGTTCGGGATCTGCCTTGGCCATCAGCTGCTGGCGCTCGCGTCCGGCGCGCGAACGGTCAAGATGAAGTTCGGTCATCACGGCGCGAACCACCCGGTGCTCGACCGGGATACCGGGCAGGTGCTGATCACGAGCCAGAACCACGGCTTCACCGTCGACGCGACGACGCTGCCCGAGACGGCACGCGTCACGCACGTCTCGCTGTTCGACGGCAGCCTGCAGGGGATCGCGCGGACCGACCGGCCGGCTTTCGGCTTCCAGGGCCATCCCGAGGCGAGCCCCGGCCCCCACGACATCGCCTACCTATTCGACCGGTTCGTGAAGCTGATGGAGCGGAAGTGACGTCCGCGCGCTGACAATGCCCAAGCGCACCGACATAGAGTCGATTCTGATCATCGGCGCGGGTCCGATCATCATCGGGCAGGCGTGCGAGTTCGACTACTCGGGCGCGCAGGCGTGCAAGGCGCTGCGCGAGGAAGGCTACCGGATCATCCTCGTGAACTCGAATCCGGCGACCATCATGACCGACCCGGAGATGGCCGACGTCACATACATCGAGCCGATCACGTGGCAGATGATCGCAAAGATCATCGAGCGCGAGCGTCCGGACGCGCTGTTGCCCACGATGGGCGGGCAGACGGCGCTGAACTGCGCGCTCGACCTCGCGCGCGAGGGCGTGCTCAACAAGTTCGACGTCGAGCTGATCGGCGCGTCGAAGAAGGCCATCGACAAGGCCGAGGATCGCGAGAAGTTCAAGGCCGCGATGACGCGGATCGGGCTCGGATCCGCGCGCTCCGGCATCGCGCACAACCTCGAGCAGGCGCTCGAAGTCCAGGCCGATATCGGCTTTCCGGCGGTGATCCGGCCGTCGTTCACGCTGGGCGGCACGGGCGGCGGCATCGCGTACAACAAGGACGAGTTCGTCGAGATGTGCAAGCGCGGGCTCGCGCTCTCCCCGACGCACGAGCTATTGATCGAGGAGTCGCTCCTCGGGTGGAAAGAGTTCGAGATGGAGGTCGTTCGCGACCGCAAGGACAACTGCATCATCGTCTGCTCGATCGAGAACCTGGACCCGATGGGCGTGCACACGGGCGACTCGATCACCGTCGCCCCGGCGCAGACGCTGACCGACAAGGAATACCAGATCATGCGCAACGCGTCGATCGCCGTGCTGCGCGAGATCGGTGTCGACACCGGCGGCTCCAACGTCCAGTTCGCGATCGATCCGGCGGACGGGCGGATGCTCGTCATCGAGATGAACCCGCGCGTCTCGCGGTCGTCGGCGCTGGCGTCGAAGGCCACCGGCTTTCCGATCGCCAAGATCGCCGCCAAGCTCGCAGTCGGCTACACGCTGGACGAGTTGCGCAACGACATCACGGGCGGCGCCACGCCCGCGTCGTTAGAGCCGACGATCGACTACGTCGTCACCAAGGTGCCGCGGTTCGCGTTCGAGAAGTTCAAGCAGGCCGACGACCGGCTCACGACGCAGATGAAGTCGGTCGGCGAGGTGATGGCGATCGGCCGCACGTTCCAGGAATCGCTGCAGAAGGCACTGCGCGGCCTCGAGACGGGCGTCGACGGCTTCAACCTCAAGACCGTCGACCCGGACAAGATCGGCGACGAGCTCGCCTACCCGCGGGCGGAGCGGCTGTGGTACGTCGCCGACGCGTTCGGCGTCGGGATGTCGCTCGAGGAGATCCAGCGGTACACGAAGATCGACCCGTGGTTTCTCGCTCAGATCAAGGAGATCGTCGACACCGAGTTGAGGCTGGAGCAACGGGCGCTCGCCGACGTTTCGCGCGACGAGCTCCGCGCGCTGAAGCGGATGGGCTTCGCGGACCGGCGGATCGCGTACCTGCTCAAGGTCGACGAAAGCGCGGTTCGCGCGAAGCGCCACGAACTCGGCATTCGACCCGTCTACAAGCGCGTGGACACCTGCGCCGCGGAGTTCGCGACAGAGACCGCCTACCTGTATTCGACCTACGAGGAGGAGTGCGAGGCCGCGCCGACGGACCGGAAGAAGGTGATCGTGCTGGGCGGCGGACCCAACCGGATCGGGCAGGGGATCGAGTTCGACTACTGTTGCGTGCACGCCGCGATGGC
>JANMBN010000297.1:0-33115 GCA_031360485.1 Betaproteobacteria bacterium
GCGACGCAAGCGCAGTTCGCGCCGATCCGGATCGAAGACGGATTGTGGATCGTTCCGTCGTGGTGCGAGGCGGTCGACCCCTCCGCGATCAATCTTGCACTCGATCCCGGACTGGCGTTCGGCACGGGCTCGCATCCGACCACGCGGCTGTGCCTCAGGTGGCTCGCCCGCGAACTGCGCGCCGGCGATTCGGTCCTCGATTTCGGCTGCGGTTCCGGAATTCTCGCGATTGCCTCGTGCCGGTTGGGCGCCGATCGCGTCATCGGCACCGACATCGACCCCCAGGCACTCGCCGCAAGCCGCGCCAATGCCGAGCGAAACGCGGTAACTGCCCGTTTCCTGCCGCCCGATCGCCTTGCCGACGACGAAGCGAAGCCGTTTGACGTCGTCATCGCCAACATCCTGACGAATCCCCTGCTGCTGCTGGCGCCGCTGCTCGCCGGTCACGTGCGCAAGGACGGGCGCATCGTGCTGTCGGGCATTCTCGAGTCGCAGGCCGACGCCGTCATCGCAGTCTATGGGCGGTGGTTTACTATCGGCGTCTTCGAAAGCGACGACGGCTGGATCGCGCTGGCGGGCATACGCGGCGGCGCCGCGCGCGCGGACTGATTGAGCGCCGCGGCTCTCGTCGATTCCCGTCCTTCGGCCGCGCCCGCACCTATCCCGCACGAACACAGCAAACCCGATGTCCGACGACAAATTCACCCGCTGCCCCGGCTGCGCCACGGTATTCCGCGTCACGCCCGAGCAACTGGAAGTGCGCGCCGGGCAGGTGCGCTGCGGACACTGCAAGACCGTATTCGACGGTGTCGCGGGACAAATTTCTCTCGGGCCGGCCGTCGACGACGATGATGAGGTCGCGCGGGAAATCGACGAAGCGTTGCTCGGTCCGCCCGCGGCGGCATCACAGGGTGTGCAGGCTCTGGAATCGCCCCGCGGGATCGCGGAGGAACCGTCGGGCACAGCCGGCGGCGACGGTGTCGCGGAGATCCCCTACGACGATCGTTTTCCGGCGACGACGGAGCAGAAACCGCGGCGTGCCGCGTACGTCGCCTACTCCGTCGCGATCCTCGTCCTCGTGGCGCTGATCGCCGCGCAGGCGATCTTTCACTTTCGCGATGCGATCGCGGCGTACTGGCCGGCGGCGCGTCCCGCGCTGGTGCAACTGTGCGGTGTGGCGGGTTGTGCGATACGCCCGCTGCGCGACGGTGCGATGAGCTATCTTTCGATCGAGGCTTCCGACCTTCAGGCGGACCCCGCGCACCGGGGGCTGCTCGTGCTGACGGCCACGCTCCGCAGTCGCGCGGGATGGTCGGTCGCCTATCCCTACCTCGAGTTGACGCTGACCGACGCGCAGGATCGGGTCGTCGTGCGCCGGGCGCTGGCCCCGGCCGATTACGCCGGCGGGACCGCGGACTTGCTGCGCGGCATCGGTCCGAACGGCGAAGTGGCGGTGAAGGTCTTCATCGATGCCAGTGCCACCGCCCAGGCGGGCTACCGGCTCTACATGTTTTACCCCTGACGCCTGGAATTCGCCTCGTTTTTGGCCAGCGCACTATTTTAGTGCGACGGATTCGCAGTGGCGATAATATTTATTATCTATTAAAAACAACTAATTAGTGGTCATGCTCGCGACGATATCATGGGTGGTTCCGAAATGCCCCGGTCACACACCTGCGGATTGGTGCGGTGCGTCATCCGCCGGCGTTCATAAAATGGATTCGCGCACTCTTTTGGCCTGCGGGCGATCGACAATGCACCAGGATGGTTCGCATGGCGATCATCGAGGGGCTGGCGAGGACCGAAATCGTTGGCTGCCAAGGGCTTTCGAGCCGTGTCGGATATGGCATAGTTCTCGCTGTTGTCTCCCTGCTATTTTTGCAACGCATCGTAGATCAAGTCCCCAACAAGGAGATTCGCATGACCAGCCCCGCCGACGTGCTCAAGATGCTCAAGGACAAGGAGGTCAAGTTCGTCGACCTGCGCTTCACGGACACGCGCGGCAAGGAGCAGCACGTGTCGGTCCCGAGCAAGCAGTTCGTGATGGACAAGTTCGAAAGCGGACACGCGTTCGACGGCTCGTCGATCTCCGGCTGGAAGGGGATACAGGCATCCGACATGCTGTTGATGCCCGACGCGAACGCGGCCTACATCGACCCGTTCATGGACGAGACAACGCTCAACATCACGTGCGACGTCATCGAGCCGTCGGACGGCAAAGGCTACGAGCGCGACCCGCGATCGCTCGCGAAGCGCGCCGAGGCTTACCTCAAGTCCACGGGTCTCGGCGACACCGCGTATTTCGGCCCCGAGCCCGAATTTTTCGTCTTCGACGCGGTCGAGTGGTCGGTCGACATGTCGGGGAGCTACTGCAAAGTGTTTTCGAGCGAAGCGGCGTGGTCGTCGGCCGAAAGATTCGAGGGCGGCAACATGGGTCATCGGCCGACGGTCAAGGGCGGCTACTTTCCCGTGCCGCCGGTGGATTCGCTGCAGGACATCCGTTCGGCCATGTGCCTCGCGATGGAGCAGATGGGCGTCGAGGTCGAGGTGCACCACCACGAGGTGGCGAACGCCGGTCAGTGCGAAATCGGCACGAAGTTCGAGACTCTGGTGAAGCGCGCCGACTGGCTGCAGATCCTCAAGTACGCGGTCCACAACACTGCGCACGCCTACGGCAAGACGGCGACGTTCATGCCGAAGCCCATCGTCGGCGACAACGGCTCGGGGATGCACGTGCACCAGTCCATCTGGAAGGGCGGCAAGAACATGTTTGCCGGCGACGGATACTCGGGGCTTTCGGAATTGGCGCTGCATTACATCGGCGGCGTGATCAAGCATGCCAAGGCCTTGAACGCGATCACCAACCCCGGCACCAATTCGTACAAACGGCTGGTTCCGGGCTTCGAGGCGCCGATCAACCTCGCGTATTCGGCGCGCAACCGCTCGGCGGCGATCCGCATTCCGTACGTGTCGAACCCGAAGGGGCGTCGGATCGAAGTCCGCTTCCCCGATCCGACCGCGAATCCCTACCTCGCGTTTTCCGCGATGATGATGGCCGGCCTCGACGGCGTGCAGAACAAGATCCACCCCGGCGATCCGATGGACAAGAACCTCTACGATCTCGAGCCGGAAGAAGCCGCGAAAGTCCCGCATCCGTGTGCATCGCTCGACGAGGCGCTGGATCATCTCGATCGCGACCGCACGTTCCTCACCAGGGGCGGCGTGTTCACCGACGACATGATCGACGCTTACATCGGACTCAAGATGGAGGAGGTCACGCGCTTCCGGATGACGACACATCCGGTCGAGTTCGACATGTATTTCAGTCTTTGATCGGCGCATCGCGACGCGGGCGCGGCGATCGGACGGGAGCGGGCTTCGGCGCCCGCCCCTTTTTGCCTGCGCGGGGATATTTCAATACACTCCCCCGCATGTTCCGACGAATGCCGCATCGACGTTCGGGCGCGAAGGTCGCGCGATGGGCGCTGCTTTGTCCGTGGCTGCTCCTGTTCGGAAGTGCAGGCGCATTCGGGGCGACGCTCGGCGAAAAGGCGAAGGAATCCGGTTGCGTCAACAAGCCCGTGTTTGTCGCCGGCGACACGTACCGGTGCGTCACCGAGTCGGGCGTGTCGTCGTATTTCAACGTTCCGGGAGCCACGAACGGGGACCGGCGCTCGACTGCCAAGTCGCCGACACCCACGGGCTTCCCGCGCGTCGATCCCGATACGCAGAAAGGCCGCGACGACGTGCGCCGCAAGGTCCTCTCGGACGAGCTTGCGACCGAGCAGAAGCTGCTTGTCGAAACGCGTGTGCTGTATGCGGATGGCGCGCCGGCCCCGCTGCCCGAGGAGCGTTCGGATGCCGAGAAATACCGCGTGCGGATCGCCAGGCTGCGCCAGACGGTGACGGTGCACGAAAGAAACATCGAGGCTCTGAAGAAGGAACTCGCCGCGATCAAGTGACGAACCGGCCTGATGGCGACGGTCGGTGCCAACCGCGCGCACGGCGTGCGGGCGCGGATATTGCTAGGTCATCGGGGTAGTTCCCTCGTGCCCCATCCGCAACCGGTATCTTCGCTGCGCTCGTGACTTCCCGGCTCCTTTCCCCATTCGCCCGCGACAAAGTCAAGATCGCATTCCCGGGTCTCGAGCTGCTCGCGACCGCCGTGCTGCTCCTCGACCGGACGCGCTGCGTGACCTACGCCAATCCCGCGGCGGAAAATCTGTTTGCGCTCTCCAAGAAACATCTTGTCGGTCATCGGCCGGACCAGGTCTTCACCGAGGCTTCCGGCCTCTGCGCGGCGATCGACAAGGCGGTAGCGGGTGGTGCGACGTACACGGAGCAGGAGCTCGAGCTCGCGGTCAACGGCAGGCCGAAGCTCCACCTCACCTGCACGGTGTCGCCCGTCGAAACGCGAGGCGCCGCGCTGCTGCTCGAATTCCGGCATATCGACCAGCAGCTCAAGATCGCGCGCGAGGAACGATTGAACGAGCAGCAGCAGGCGAATCGCGAGCTGATCCGCAACCTTGCGCACGAGATCAAGAATCCGCTGGGCGGGATTCGCGGCGCGGCGCAGTTGCTCGAGCGCGAGCTCGACCGGCCGCAGCTGATCGAGTACACGCAGGTCGTGATCGGCGAAGCGGACCGGCTGCAATCGCTCGTCAATCGGCTGCTGACGCCGCACCGGGTACCGACGTTCCGCCGGACCAACATCCACGAGGTCCTCGCCCGTGTGCGGGGCGTGGTGCACGCGGAGTTTCCGCAGGTCGCGATCACCTGCGATTTCGACATTAGCCTGCCGGAGTTCGACGCGGATTCCGAGCAGTTGACGCAGGCGGTGCTCAACATCGTCCGCAACGCCGCGCAGGCGCTCGAGGCGACGGGCGATCCGCAAATCCGTCTGACCACGCGCGTGGCGCGGTACATCACGCTCGCCAAGAAACGTCACCGGGTCGCGCTGGCGCTTTCGATCGAGGACAACGGGCCCGGGATACCCGAATCGATCCGCGACCGGATTTTCTACCCGCTCGTGTCCGGCCGTGAGGGCGGCAGCGGGCTCGGGCTCACGCTCGCGCAGACTTTCATCGCTCAACATGCAGGAGCGATCGAATGCGAAAGCGTGCCCGGACGCACGGTATTCACGATCGTCCTGCCGCTGGAATTTCGCTTGTCGGCCGACGTAGCTCATGCGGCTGATGCGCGCGTGGGGCCGCCTTCAGGCGGCTTGCAACCGGCCTCCTTTCCGGGTCCAGCTGAAGCCGGACCCACACCGCGATGAAACCCGTCTGGATCGTCGACGACGACCGCTCGATTCGCTGGGTGCTCGAGAAGGCGCTGGCGCGGGAGGACATTGCGTTCAAGTCCTTCGTGTCCGCCCACGAAGTGCTGCACGCGCTCGCCGCGGGCCAGCCGTCGGTACTCGTCTCCGACATCCGGATGCCCGGCGAGTCCGGGCTCGTGCTGCTCGACAAGGTCAAGGAGCGTTACCCGCACCTGCCGGTGATCATCATGACCGCGTACTCGGATCTGGACAGCGCGGTCGCGGCATTTCAGGGCGGTGCGTTCGAATACCTGCCGAAGCCATTCGACGTCGACCACGCGGTCGCGCTCATCCGCCGCGCAATGGCGGAAGCGCCCGCGTCGGCGCCGGTCGAAACCGCGACGGTCGGCACCCCCGAGATGCTTGGCCAGGCGCCGGCCATGCAGGAGGTCTTCCGCGCGATCGGACGGCTCGCGCAGTCGACCGCGACGGTGCTCATCACCGGCGAATCGGGGACCGGCAAGGAACTCGTCGCCCGCGCGCTGCACCGGCACAGCCCGCGCGCGGCCGGCCCGTTCATCGCGATCAACACGGCCGCGATACCGAAGGACCTGCTGGAATCCGAGCTGTTCGGCCACGAGCGCGGGGCGTTCACGGGCGCGCAGACCGCACGCCGGGGCCGCTTCGAGCAGGCCGAGGGCGGCACGCTGTTCCTCGACGAGATCGGCGACATGCCCCCGGACCTGCAGGTGCGCCTGCTGCGCGTGCTCGCCGACGGCGAGTACTACCGGGTCGGCGGTCATGCGCCGCAAAAATCCAACGTTCGCGTGATCGCGGCGACGCACCAGAACCTCGAGGAACGCGTGCGCCTCGGGCTCTTTCGCGAGGATCTTCTCCACCGGCTGAACGTCGTGCGGCTGCGGCTGCCGCCGCTGCGCGAGCGGCAGGACGATATCGCGCCGCTCACCCGGCATTTCCTGCAGAAAAGCGCGCGCGATCTCGCGGTCGAGCCGAAACACGTTACGGACGAGGCGTTGAACCTGCTCGCCACCTTTCCGTTTCCCGGAAATGTGCGGCAGCTCGAAAACATCTGCCACTGGGTCACCGTGATGGCCCCCGGCCAGCGGATCGACGTCGCCGACCTGCCGGCCGAAGTGCGCGAACCGCTCGTCGGCACGGCCGGCACGGGGGGCGGCGATTCCGATTGGCGGGACGCGCTCGACCGCGAACTCGCGCAGGCGCTCGCGCGTGGCGAGCAGGGTGTCGGCGATCGCCTCGAACGCGAATTCGAGCGAACGCTGATCCTGCGGGCGCTCGCCCATACCGGCGGGCACCGGATGGAAGCGGCGCAGCGGCTGGGCTGGGGGCGCAATACGCTGACCCGCAAGATCCAGGAGCTCGGACTCGAACCCGAGCTCGGGAAAGGCGCGCGTGCGCCGAAGTAGCGGCGCGCCGCCGCAGCGGCTGGCTGGAGCTTCTCCGTCAACCGGTCATGCGATGTCGGTGATCACCGGAGCGTGATCCGAGGGCCGTTCGCCCTTGCGCGCGTTGCGGTCGATGCGGCACGCCGCGCAACCTGCCGCGAGCGCCGGCGACAACAGGATGTGATCGATGCGCAATCCGTGATTCTTCGGGAACGCGAGCTGCCGGTAGTCCCACCAGCTGAAAGTCTTCTCGGGTTGATCGAAGAGGCGGAAACTGTCCTTCAACCCCAGTCCGAGCCAGTCGCGAAACACCGCGCGCTCGGGCTCCGAGCACAGCACCTGCCCGCGCCAGAGATCGGGATCGTGCACGTCGCGGTCCTCCGGGGCGACGTTGAAGTCGCCCACGACCGCGAGCCGGGGATGCCGGCTCGATTCGCCCGCGAGGAACGCGGTTGCCGCGCGGCACCAGTCGAGCTTGTAGCGATACTTGTCGGAATCCACCGACTGGCCGTTGGGCACGTAGAGGTCGACGAATCGAATGTCGCCGACCGTTGCCGCGATCACGCGCTTCTGTTCGTCGGCGAAGTCGGGTAGCGCCGTGACGACATCGGCGATCGGACCGATGCCGTCACGCACGAGCAGCGCGACGCCGTTGTAGGTGCGCTGGCCCGCGATGTGCGACGCGTAGCCCGCCTCGGCAAGCTCGCGACGCGGGAACTTCGCGTCCTCCATCTTCGTTTCCTGGAGACCGACGACGTCCGGCCGCGCGGCGGCGAGCCAGTCGAGGAGCCGCGGCAGGCGCACGTTGAGCGAGTTGACGTTCCAGGTGGCGAGCTTCAAGGCGAGCACATCCGGCGAACCGGGGCAACCTGGCAGACGCGCCTGCCGCGCCCGACGTCAAGCTTCACGCTGCGGTCTCCCGCCGACGGCACTGCAACGGCGCGGGCGCGGCACCGGACGGGAAAGGTCGATTCAAAGCGCGAATCGACTCGGTACTATTGTTTCGGGTATCCGCCGCCGGGCAATACGATGGCCTGAGTCGCCGCGGCGGGCGGGCTCGGCGGGCTCGCCGGCGCGGCCGCGTCGGCCGCCGCTTTCGCGGTGACGCGACGCGGCGCCGACTTCGGGTACCCGGCGTCATCGAGCATCGACGTCCAGTGCGCCTCGTTGAAGCCCTTGGCGACGAGCTTGTCGCCGACCTGCAGCACCGGCGCCTGCTGCGCGCCGGTCAGCTTCTGCAGCAGCTCCGCGCCCTTCTGGTCTTCGACGTTGACGGTCGTGAACGGCACGCCGCGCCGGTTGAGCAGCCCCTCGGCGTTCTGGCACACGGGGCCGCACGCAAACGTGTAGAGCGTCACCGGGAAGCGCTGGGCGGCCTGCGCCGTCGCGACCGGCACGTCGTTGTTCTCGATGAAATTGGGCGAGAGGCGCTTCGCCTGGACGTCCTTCGAGTCCGATGGCGGCGTGCGGTCGGAATAGATGACCCGGCCATCCTTGTCGACGTAGCGGTAGACCTGCTGCGCCTGCGCTGCCGCGCAGGCGGCAACCAACGCGGCAGCGACGCCGCAGACGAGCGAAATTTGCCGGGATACGCGTGCCATGGCTTCTCCTTCGGTCCGCCTCACGCAGACGTGAGCATTCCATTATGACGCAGAAGGGCGTCGAGTTGGGGCGCCCGCCCGCGAAACGCGACGAACGACTCCAGCGCGCCGCGGCTGCCGCCGCGCGAGAGGACTTCGTCGCGGAACCTCTCCCCGGTTGCGGGCGACAGCACGCCGGCCTCCTCGAACGCGCTGAACGCATCCGCCGAGAGCACTTCGGCCCATTTGTAGCTGTAGTATCCAGCGGCGTAGCTTCCCGCGAAGATGTGCGCGAACGAGTGCATGAAGCGGTCGTAGGAGGCGCGTGGCGCGACCGCGACCTCCCTGCGCGCCGCGTCGAGCACGGCCTGCGGCGAGTCGGCGCCAAGCGGGTCGTAAGCCGAGTGCAGCTGCATGTCGAACAGCGCGAATTCCAGGTGGCGGACCGTCGACATGCCGCTCTGGAAATTCTTCGCGGCGAGCATCCGGTCGAACAGCGCACGCGGCAGCGGCTCGCCCGTGTCCGCGTGCGCGGTCATGTGCGCGAGCACCTCCCACTCCCAGCAGAAATTCTCCATGAACTGGCTGGGAAGCTCCGCGGCATCCCACTCGACGCCCTGGATGCCCGAGACACTTGCGACATCCACGCGCGTGAGCAACTGGTGCAGGCCATGGCCGAACTCGTGAAAGAGCGTCGTCACCTCGTCGTGCGTGAACGTCGCCGGCCGGCCCTCGACCGGCGCCGAAAGGTTGCAGGTTAGGAGCGCCACCGGATGTTGAACCCGCGCGCCGACACGGCGGCGGTTGATCGCTTCGTCCATCCATGCGCCACTCTGCTTGCCGGCGCGCGCGTAGTTGTCGATGTAGAACTGTCCGATCAGCAGGCCGGTCGCATCGGTGATCTCGAAAAAGCGGACCGCAGGATGCCAGGTCGCCGCGCGGCCTTCGCGGATCGAAATGCCGTAGAGCGTTTCGGCCACGCGGAACAATCCCGCGAGCACCTTGCCCTCGGGAAAGTACTGGCGCACTTCCTGCTCGGAAAACGCGAAGCGCTTGGCCTTGAGCTTTTCCGATGCGTACGCGAGGTCCCATGGCGCCAGGTCGGCGAGGCCGAGCTCGTCGCGGGCGAAGGCGGCAAGCTCCGCGTAGTCGCGCTCGGCAAACGGCTTTGCCCGGCGGGCGAGATCGCGCAGAAATCCGAGTACCTCGTCGACGTTCCTGGCCATCTTCGGGACGAGCGACACTTCGGCGAAATGGGCGTACCCCAGCAGCAGCGCAGCCTCGCGCCGGAGCTCGAGGATGCGCCGGATCACCGGCGTGTTGTCCCATTGGGGCGATGCGCCGACGTCCGACGCGAGCGTCGCATTGGCGCGGTGCATCGTCGCGCGCAGCTCGCGATTGTCGGCGTAACTCATCACGGGCAGATAGCACGGCATGCGCAGCGTCAGCTTCCATCCGGCGCGCCCGTCGGCCCTGGCCGCGGCCTTCGCCTCGGCGAGCACGTCGTTCGGAACACCGGACAACGCGGCCTGGTCGTCGATGTACAGCGACCGGGCGTTCGTCGCGTCGAGCAGGTTGTCGTCGAACCGCGCCGACAGTTCCGCCAGCTCCTCTTCCACCGCCTTGAAGCGGGCCTTCTGTGCGGTCGGCAACTCGGCGCCGCCCAGCCGGAAGTCGCGCAATTCGTTCGCGACTGCTCTCTGCCTGACGGGGTCGAGCGACGCGAACGACGGCGATTCGGCGAGCGCCCGGTAACGGTCGAAGAGCCTCGGATCCTGCGCGAGGTCCGTGTGGAAGGCGGTTATCTTGGGCAGGTTGGCATGATAGGCGTCCCGCAGGGCCGGCGTGCTGACGACGGCGTTGAGGTGATGAACCGTGCGCCACGCCCGCTCGAGACGATCGAGCGCGTCGGCGAGCGGTTCCGCGACGGTGTCCCAGGTCGCGGGGCCGGTGTCCGCGCCGACCGCGTCCATCGCGGCACGCGCGGCGGCGACGAGCGGGTCGATGGCCGGCGTCACGTGCTCGGGCGCGATCGCGTCGAACCGGGGCAGGCCGGAAAAATCGAGGAGCGGGTTGCCGCCGCGGTCGGTGTTCATATTGTCGTCATCGCATTGTTCGAAAGCGTGTCGCGAAGCAAGTCAGCGAAGCCGATGGCGGATCCGCGCTACGAGCATCGCGTGGGGTGGCGCCGTCGCAGGTCCCGGTCGAGGTTTGCGAGATCGTCCGGCGTGCCGACATTCGCCCAAGGCCCGCCGTAATGTTCACCGGATACCCGGCGTTCGGCAATCCATCGTTGGAGGTAGGGCAGAAGTTTGAGCTTCGTCCCGCGCGGAAGTTCGCGAAAGAGCGCCGTGTCGTAAAGCCCGATGTTCGCATACGTTTGCCGCAGCGCACCATCGCTCGCCACGCGCCCCTCGGACAAAGCGAAATCGCCCTCGGGGTGATAGCCCGGATTCGGCACCATGACGAGGTGTGCGCGCGGCGCCCCGGTGTTGCGCGCCATCGCTTCGGCGCGGGGCCGCAGCGTCGCGTAGTCGTAGGCGGTCCAGATGTCGCCGGAGACGATCAGCGCGGGGCCCTCGGGCAGAAGAGGCAGTGCCGTCGCGATTCCGCCGGCGGCCTCCAGCGCTTCCGGCTCGAACGACCAGCGCAACTTCACCCCGAACGCCGCGCCGTCGCCGAGTGCGGCCGCGAAACGGTCGGCAAGATGCGAGGCGTTGACGACGATGTCCCGGAATCCGGCGCGTGCGAGCGCCTCGATCTGCCAAGCGATGAGTGCCTTGCCACCCGCTTCGAGCAACGGCTTGGGCGCCGCATCCGACAACGGGCGCATCCGCTCGCCGCGGCCGGCGGCGAGAATCATCGCTCCTATGCGCATCGCGATCCCGGCCTCAGAACGACCGGACGACGGCCGGGGCGCGACCTTCGAGCTCGTCGAAGAGCACGGAAAGCGGGCCGAGCGCGCGGTAACGCCCGCAGGCGCCGCGCAGGTAGGCCATCACGCGCGGCATGTCGCCGAGGTAGGCCGCCTTGCCGTCGCGGTGATACAGCCGCGCGAAAATCCCGAGCACCTTCAGCTGCCGCTGCACGCCCATCCACTCGAAGTCGCGCCAGAACGCGCCGAAATCGGGACCGACCGGCAGGCCGGCCTCGCGCGCGCGCTCCCAGTAGCGAACCGCCCAGTCGATCTGCGTGGCCTCGTCCCATGCGATGTAGGCGTCGCGCAGCAACGAAACGAGGTCATAGGTGATCGGTCCGATGACCGCGTCCTGGAAGTCGAGAACGCCGGGATTGGGGTCGCTCACCATCAGATTGCGCGAATGGTAGTCGCGATGGACGTAGACCCGCGGTTGCGCGAGGTTGTTGTCGACGATCAGCCGGAACGCCAGCGCGAGCGTCTGCGTCTGCGCCGGCGAGAGCGCGAAGTCGAGGTGCTTCCGCACATACCACTCGGGGAAGAGGGCGAGCTCGCGCGTGAGCAATGCGTCGTCGTAGGGCGGCAGCGTGCCCTCGCGCGTCGCCGCCTGCCAGCGGATGAGCGCATCGATCGCGTCGGAGTAGAGCCGCGGCGCGGACGCGAGGTCGATTCCATCGAGGTAGGTGCGCGTTCCGAGGTCGGTGAGCAGCAGGAACCCGCGATCGAGATCGGCCGCGAGCACTTCCGGCGCGTGCACACCCGCGCTGGACAGCAAATTCGCGATGCGCACGTAGGGTCTGCAGTCCTCCATCGGCGGCGGAGCATCCATCGCGATGAGCGTCGCGTGGCCCTGCCATGGCGCGCGCGGCGTGACCCGGAAGTACCGGCGGAAGCTCGCATCGGCCGAGGCGGGTGCGATGGCGAGCTCGCGGGCGCCGAGCGTCGACTCGATCCAGGACGAAATCAGGCCGAAGCGGGCATCTTCAGAACAAGGGGCGGCGGTCATCGGGCGCACAGGGCGGCGGGTGCGAGCAGGAGGCGCGGGAACGAAAGTCACGTGCGGGCATGAGTGTCGACCGCGCTCTGGCGCAGGCGGCACGTTAGAATGAAGGATTTTAACATCGGTCCTTCTGCACGCAGGCACGAGATCCCGCGAATGAACCCTCGCATCACGCCCATCGCGCTCGCGCTCGCCGCGGCATTGGCGCCTGTGCCGGCACTGGCCCAGACGGCAACGACGACACAAGGCGCAGCCGAGGCGATGCCGGATCCCGTTCTCAAGCCGGCACCGCAACTCGTCCCGCCGCCGCCGGTCAATCCGCCGGCCGCGGCGACTCCTGCGCCTGCCCTGCCGGCCGTGGTGCCGCCCGAAAGCGGGGTGGTCTTCCTTCGCGCCGACCGGGTCGACGGCGCCGCGGAGAAATTCGTCGAGGCCGCCGGCAAGGTCGAATTGCGCACGCGAACGGAGACGGTGCTCGCCGACTGGCTGCGCTACGACTTCGTCACCGAGGAGGTCTGGGGCAAGGGGGACGTGCTGATCCGCCGGGGCATCGACTGGATCACCGGCCCCGAGGTTCGCTTCAACCGCAGGACGGAAACGGGCCGGTTCGCATCACCGCGTTTTTTCATCGGCGAGAACGGGTCCCGCGGCAGCGCGGCGGAGATCCGGTTCACCGGCCCCGAGCACTACGAGGCGACCGACGCACGCTACACGACCTGCGTCGCGCCGCGCGACGACTGGTACATCCGGATGGGCGAGCTCGAAGTCGACAGGGCGCGCATGATCGGCACGGGTCACGATGCGACCGTGTACTTCCTCGGTGCGCCGATCGCGTTCTCGCCGTGGGTCGAGTTTCCGCTTTCCAGCGAGCGCAAATCGGGGTTCCTCACCCCGGCATTCGGCTCGTCGGGTCTCCGCGGCTTCGAGTACGCGCAGCCCTACTACTTCAACCTTGCGCCGAACTACGACGCGACGATCGCGCCGCGCCTGATGACCAAGCGCGGGCTGCAGATCGGCGGCCAGGGCCGCTACCTGTTCGACACCTATCAGGGCGAAGCGACGGCCGAGTACCTGAACCACGACCGCGTCGCGGACGAAACGCGCTGGAGCGTCGCGTGGAAGCACACGCAGAACCTGACGTTCCTGCCGGGCCTCGTCGGCTACTGGAACCTCAACAAGGTCTCCGACGACACCTACTTCGCGGACCTCGCGGACCGCGTCGGGCTGACGTCGCAAACGACGCTGCCGCGCGAGGGCGGGTTCGCATACTCAGGCGCGCAATGGACGGTGATCGCGCGGGCGCAGGCGTTCCAGACGCTGCGGGACCCGAACCTGACGCCGGGCCCGCCGCCCTACAATCGCGTGCCGCAGCTCCTGGCGTCGCTGCAGGAGTTCGACTGGAAGGGGCTCACTTTCGCCGGCGCCGCCGAGTACGCCGATTTCCGCAATCCGACGCTCGTGACGGGTCAGCGCGCCTATGCCTATCCAACGGTGGCCTGGACCCGCCAGGGGCCGTCGTCGTTCGTCACCGCGAGGACGGGCGTGCACGTGCGGGAATACGATCTCAACAACGCGACGCCCGACCTCGGGCGCCAGGACTACGCGATTCCGATCACGTCGGTCGACGCCGGGCTCGTGTTCGAACGCGAATGGAGCGCGTACGGGCAGAATTTCGTGCAGACGCTCGAGCCGCGCGCATTCTACGTTTACGTACCATTCAAAGATCAGAGCAAAGCGCCGATCTTCGATTCCGCCATCGACGACTACAACTTCGCTCAGCTGTTCAGCGCCAACCGGTATCTCGGCAACGACCGGATCGGCGATGCGAACCAGCTCACGCTTGCGCTGTCTTCGCGGCTGCTCGACCCGGCGACCGGCGCGGAGCGCCTGCGCGCGTCCATCGGCGAGCGCATCTACTTCCGGGACCAGCGCGTCACGCTGAACGAGGCGCCGCGGTCGGCGTCGACGTCGGATGTCCTGCTGGGACTCGAGGGGCGGCTTTCCGACGCGTGGACCCTCGGCGCGCTGATGCAGTACAGCTTCGACCGGTCGCGGACCGAGCGTTTCGACTTCGGCTTCCGCTACACACCGGCACCCGGCAAGGCCATCAACGCGAGCTATCGCTACGCGCGGCTGCAGGCCGACCAGGTCGGGCTGCTGTCGGAACTGAATCAGATCGACATTTCGACGCAGTGGCCGCTCACCAACAACTGGACACTGCTCGGCCGCTGGAACTACTCGTTCGTCGACAACAAGACGCTGGAGGCAGTGGCCGGCGTCGAGTACAATGCCGGCTGCTGGGTGCTGCGGGTGGTCGGCCAGCGGCTGACGACGACCGCGCAGTCCGCATCCACTTCCGTCTACCTCCAGCTCGAGCTGAACGGACTCGCGCGCGTTGGCACCAGCCCGCTGGAACTCCTCCGGCGCAGCGTACCCGGGTACCAGAGAACCAACGATCCGACACTGTCGCCGCGCGATCGCGATGACGTGTTCCAGGAATATTGAGGTCAGACATGCGGAACATTCATCTTCCGACCCGCTTTGTTGCGTGGATCGCGTTGCTCGCGGCCGCCGCTTCCGCGTGCGCGGCCTGGGCGCAGGGCCCCGCCCCGGCCCCGGCCCCGGCCCGCGCCAGCGTCGCGCCCAGTCAAACCGTTCTCGTCGACCGGGTCGTTGCGATCGTCAACGACGAGGCGCTGACGCAATTCGACGTCAACGAGCAGAAGCGCAGCGTGCTGGAACAGATGAAGGCGCAAAAGGTGACGCCCCCGGCGCCGGATGTCCTAGAAAAGCAGCTGCTCGACCGGCTCATCACCGAGCGCGTGCTGATGCAGATCGCGAAGGAATCCGGCATTCGCGTCGACGACACGCAGGTCGAGCGGACGATTGCGCGGATCGCGCAGGACAACAAACTCTCCATCGAGGACTTCCGCAAGGCCGTGGAGAAGGAGGGCATGCTCTTCGCGAGGTACCGCGAAGATGTCCGGAACGAAGTCATCATCCAGCGTCTGCGCGACCGCGAGGTCGAAGGCCGCGTCAACGTCAGCGACGCGGAAGTCGATCATTTTCTCGCAACCGTGGCGGCGCAAGCGGGAGGCGACGTCGAATACCAGCTGTCGCATATCCTCGTTCTCGTGCCCGAGCAGGCGTCGCCCGACCAGATCGAGGCGAAGCTCCGCCGCGCGGAGGACGCGCTGCGGCAGATACGGACGGGCGCGGATTTCGGGCAGGTCGCCGCGGGATACTCCGACGCGCCCGACGCGCTGCAGGGCGGCAATCTCGGCTGGCGAGCGCCGGCGCGCCTGCCGACGGTGTTCGCGGATCCGGTGCAGCGCCTGAAGCCGGGCGAGGTCTCCGGCGTGCTTCGCTCGGCGAGCGGTTTCCACATCGTCAAGCTGCTAGAGACCCGCAGCCGCAATGCGCCGACCGTCGTCCAGCAGGCGCGCGTCCGCCACATTCTCGTCAAGGTGAACGAGATCACGTCGGAGCAGGAAGCGAAGGCCAGGATCGAGCGCATCAAGGAGCGGATCGACAGCGGCGCGAAGTTCGAGGAGCAGGCGAAGCTCGGCTCCGAGGACGGGAGCGCGGTGAAGGGCGGGGAGCTCGGCTGGGTCTCGCCCGGCGACACGGTTCCCGACTTCGAGCAGGCGATGAATCGGCTGAACATCGGCGAGCTGTCGGCCCCCGTGCGCACGGTGTTCGGCTGGCACCTGATCGAGGTGCAGGAACGGCGGACGCAGGACATCACCGCCGAGCGTCAGCGCGACCAGGCGCGGATGGCGCTGCGGCAGCGGAAATCGGACGAGGCGTTCCAGGAATGGGTGCGGCAGGCGCGCGACCGCGCGTACGTCGAAATCAAGATCGACGAGCGGTAGCGGCGTCAGTCCTCGACCTGGTAGACGTAGGCCGGCTGCGGCACGCGGCCCTCGTCCATCTTCCGGGTTTCGGCGAGATCCTTCGGCCGCTTGTCCCACCAGATCGCCCGGCTCTTGCGTTGCTCCGATTCGAGCTGAGGCTTCGATTCCTTCATCTCGCGGATGAACCGGGTGTGGTCGGACTCGTAGTGTCGGGCGGGAAGCATGGGCATGGCGAAGCGGCCGGTCGACCGGAAGGCGGGTGGGAGCCGAATCTTATCATCCGGGCGGTGGCGAGACCGGACGCGGCGCGCGTTGCGGCCGTCCGGCGACGATCTCGAATCGGAACAGCCTGCATTCGATGGCGCCGTTGTAGAGCGGCGTCCTCTTCGAAGGCTTGAGCCCGATCAATTTCGGAAGACGCGGATCGCCGGTCAACAGGCACGCGGTCCATCCGGCGAAGCGCTGCTTCAACGCGTCGCCGAGCTTCGGGTAGAACGCCGCAAGCTTCGCGGCATCGTCGAGCCGGACACCGTAGGGCGGATTGGAGACCAGGAGCCCGGCTTGCGTCGGGGCTTCGCGGTCGAGCACGTCGGCTTCGGCCGACTCGATCCACTCGGCGACACCCGCGGCGGCCGCGTTGCTGCGGCATTGCGCGACGGCGCGCCGGTCGACGTCGCTCGCAAAGATCGAGGGTGCGGCGGGAGCGGATCGCACGCGGTCGCGCGCCCGTTGGCGAATTCGCTGCCACGCGGGTCCGTCGAACCAGGCGAGTCTCTGGAACCCGAACGTGCGGTGCAATCCCGGGGCGGCATCGGCCGCCGCGAGCGCCGCTTCGATCGCAATCGTGCCCGCACCGCACATCGGATCGAGTAGCGGCGTGCCCGGCGTCCATCCGGCCAGCGCCAGCACCCCCGCGGCAAGGTTCTCGCGCAGCGGCGCGACGTCGGCATCGCGACGCCAGCCGCGCTTGAACAGCGCCTCGCCCGAGGTGTCGAGATAGAGCGTGGCCTCGCGCTCCGTCAGGTACGCGTGCACGCGGACATCCGGCCGCTGCTTGTCGACCGAGGGCCGCTTGCCCGAATCCGCGCGGAAGCGGTCGCAAACCGCGTCCTTGACCTTGAGCGTCGCGAACTCGATGCTCTGCAACGGCGAGCGCGTCGCCGCCACGTCGACGCGCAACGTGCGTCCGACGTCGAAGTGCCGGCTCCAGTCGATGCCGTGCGCGAGCCGATAGAGATCGTCCTCGTTCCTGTAGCCCCCGTGCGCAACCTGCCATAGGATCCTGCTTGCGAGTCGGGATTCGAGATTCGCGCGGTACGCGAGTTCGATCGGCCCCGCGAAGCCGGCGCCGCCCTCCGTCGGCGTCGCGAATTCGCCGCCGAGCGCCGTCAGCTCCGCCGCCAGCGCGGCCTCCAGTCCGCGCGGACAGGGGGCGAAGAAGCGCTCGTTCACCGCAAGAGCCGCCGCCGCGTCAACACCAGCGCGACGTAATACGCGGTTGAGGCATAGGCGGCCAGCACGCCGATGTGCAGCGCGATGTCCGCCGGAACCGCGTCCATCAGCAGGGGACGGGCCAGATCGATCGCGTGCTTCAGCGGCAGCATGCTCGCGATCCCCTGCAGCGCCGCCGGCATCTGGGTGACCGGAAAAAACACGCCCGAAAGCAGCAACCCGGGCGTCAGCACCAGCGTGAAGAAGTACGTGAAGAAATCGTAGCTGGGCGCCAGCGCGTTCATCACGAGCCCGAACGCGCCGAATGTCAATCCGACGAGAAATCCCAGCGGAAGGATCCACAGCGCGTACCACGAGTGGCCGAAGCCCAGCGCCAGGATCACGGCGAGGATCGCGGTCGTCGACATCACCGCCTTGGACGCCGCCCAGATCCATTCGGCGAACACGACGTCGTCGAGCGAAATCGGCGCATTGATGATCGCGTCCCAGGTCCGCTGCACGTGCATCCGCGAAAACGCCGAATACATCGCCTCGAAGCTCGACGTGAACATCGCGCTCTGGCACACCATTCCGGTGCCGATGAACGCGATGTATTTCATCCCGCCGACCTCCGGAACGAATGCGCCGATGCCGTACCCCAGCGCGACCATGTAGAGCAGCGGATCGGCGATGTTCCCGAGCACGCTGGCGATCGCGAGCTTGCGCCAGACGAGCTGATTGCGTCGCCAGACGGCGGTCCAGCGCAGCGAGAATTCGGGGGGTCGCAACAGCGAAGTTGTGGTCATGTCGTCAGGTCAGCCTCGGCAGTCGATATCGCGGCGGCGAACCGCCGCTACTCTACACGCATGACACGCGCGTCGCCGCATCGCGCGAGTCGAAGGCCGGCGGCATGTCCGGATTGTCGCCGTGCACGGCGGCGCGCCCGAGTTTCTCGACCTGCGCGTCGAGGACTTCGGGCCGACAACTCGATGGCTCGTCTTCGCGGCACGTCCCCTGACCTCGAGCGACCCGGCGCTCAATCCGGACCCGCGACCGGCGCCGCGGGTCAGTTGAGCGAGAGTCCGCCGTTGACCGCGAGCGTCTGCCCGGTCACGAACGCGCTCAGACGATGGCAGGCGAGAAAGAGATACGCGCCGACGCATTCGTCGGCCGTTCCGCCGCGGCGGAGCGGTGTTGCGGCGACATAGGCGCGGCGATCGTCGTCCGTGCTGAAGCCGTCGTGGATGGGCGTGACGATATAGCCGGGCGACACCGCGTTGACGCGGATACCGAGCGGCCCCAATTCCTTGGCCAGCGAGCGCGTCAGGGCCTCGACGCCGGCCTTGGCCGCCGCGTACACCGCAACGCCCTGGCCTCCCCCCGAGCGCACGGCAACCGAGCTCGTGTTGACGATCGCCGGATGGACTGCCTGCCGCAGATGGGGAAGCGCCGCGCGGCTGGCGTCGATCACGGCGCGCAGATTGATGTGCAGGATTTCGTCGCACGTCCTGTCGTCGAGCGTTTCGAACGCGAAGCGTCCGAGAGGCGCGCCGGCCACGTTGAGTAGAAGGTCGAGGCCGCCGAGCTTCGCGGCAGCGTCGTTCACCAACCGCTGCGCCTCGCCGGGGATGGCGAGGTCGGCACCCTGCGTCATCACGGCGTATCGTCGTTCGCGCAGCGACGCCGCGAGGTTCCGCGCGGCGTCGGCGTGCCTTCCGTAATGCAGGCAGACCTGCGCGCCCAGGGCGGCGAAGGCGGAGCCGACCGCCGCGCCGATCCCGCTGCTGGCGCCGGTCACCAGCACCCGGCGGCCGCGAAACTCGGCGAACGCCTCTCGGAACTCGTCCAATTCGTCAGTCGAAGACATGGCGTGCATTGCGATGCCGGTCGAAGAAGTTCCAGTCGCAGTCAACTCCGAGCCGCGGGCTCGGCGGCTCGGCCACCCCACCTGCGGCGTCGATGCAAAACGGAGACTGCGGGGCGGCGTGCAATCGCGGAACGCCGCGCCGACCGAAATGCACTTTTTTGCGAAGCGCGTCGATCGTAACGGGCGGGCTGTCTGCCGGTCAAGCCCCTGGCTTCGGAACGTCGACACGAAGCGACTCGGCGAAGGCGAGAACCGAACCCGGTTAACCCTGCCGCCTGAATGCCCGGATGACTGCGTTCTATATACTGAGCGCAGAGTCAGGATGAGCGGGGTGGCGGAAGAGTTGGCGCCGTCGCTCGCGGACCGGTGCGGCGAGCGTGCGAGGGCTCGAGACGTTCGCCGATCCGCGTCGCGCGGCCGATCGCGACGGGCGTTGACCCGCCCGCCCGCCGCGCCGCTCCGCCGTCATCCGGCACGTTTGGGTAGAATTGTCCTCAGCGGAGACGCGAAGATGCATTCACACGCGGCGCAATCCAATCTGCCCATCTACCACGACTCGATCGACTGGAACGACCTCTTTGCCAAGTTCCCGGTCCCTGACGTCTTCGAGCGCACCGTCTACCGATGGCCACCGGAAAGGATCCGCCAGCTCCAGAACGAGCGATTCCTGGAAGTCGTGAACGTCGGTTGGCAGAACGAGTTCTATCGTCGTCGCTGGACTGCGGCGGGCCTCGAGCCGGGCGACATCCGAAGCCTGGACGACATCGCGAAGCTGCCGCAGTTCTCCTCGGAGGACATCAAGAACGATCAGGCCGCCAATCCTCCGTTCGGCCTGATTCACGGCGACACGCACGCCTATCAGCAGAAGCGGCCGCTGAAGGCGCAAACGAGCGGGGGCACGACCGGCAAGGCGCGCCCTACGCTGTCCGGGCCGATCGAGTGGGAGCTCAACGGGATCACGTCGGCTCGGGGTCTCTACATCATGGGTGCCCGGCCGGGCGACGTGATGCAGATACCGGCGACGTGCTCGCTCGCCAACCTCGGATGGTGCATCTACAAGGGTTGCCACGATTACCTGGGCGTGATGCCGCTGACGACCGGCTCGGGCGTCGTCACCTCGTCCCGACGCCAGCTCGAGCTCGCCTTCGACTGGGGCACGAACCTCTGGGTGAGCTTCCCGGAGTACCTCACTCAACTGGCCAAGGTGAGTCGCGACGAGCTGGGGCGCGACGTTCGCGACCTCAAGACCAAGTTCATCGCCTCCTATCTCGGCCCGGACCTCGACAACTCGCTGCGCGGGCAGCTCGAGGAGCTCTGGGGTTGTCCGGTCTACGACAACTATGGCACGAACGAGATGGGCCAGGGCGCGTTCGAGTGCCAGCACAAGGCCGGCATGCACCTGATGGAGGACTGCGTCTATTTCGAGATCATCGACGTCGACACGAACGAGCCGGTGGCGCCCGGCGTGGCCGGCAACCTCGTCGCGACGATCCTGCATCGGCACATCCCCCCGCTGATCCGCTTCAACGTCCGCGACCTCGAGCGCATCGTTTCGACCGAGAGGTGCGCATGCGGCAGCACTTTCCGCCGCATGGACAAGCTGCTCGGCCGCAGCGACGACATGGTCAAGCTGCGCGGGGTCAACATCTATCCGATGGCCTGCCTTTCCGCGGTGAAGAGCGACCCGCGAACGACCGGCGAATGGATCTGCGTCGTCGACCGCTTCGAGCGCGACGGCGTGCTGCGCGACGAAATGACCGTCCGGATCGAGTTCCAGCGCAGCGCGACCAGCCTCGACGGCCTCGCCGAACACCTCGCGAAGCGGCTGCAGAGCGATCTCGGCGTCAAGGTCGGCGTCGAGTTGACCGAGGAAGGTTCGCTCGCGGACGTCGCCAATCTCGGACGGGAGGGCAAGCCCAAGCGGCTGCTCGACCGCCGGCACAGGAAATAGGCCGGGCGCTCGAGTGCTTGACTGCCCGCCGATCATCCGTGCTGCCCATGGCTGAGCTGCAAACGATTCCGCTCGACCAGCGCTATTTCGAGGATTACCTGGAAGGCGCCGTCGTCGAATGCGGGACAGTCACGGTCGACGAGCACGAGGTGATCGAGTTCGGCCGGCGCTTCGATCCGCAGCCATTCCACGCCGATCCCGTCGCCGCCGCGCGCGGGCCGTTCGGCGGCGTGATCGCCAGCGGCTGGCACACGGCGGCGCTGATGATGCGGCTCTTCGTCGCGCGCTACATTTCCAGCGTGGCGAGCCTCGGCTCTCCCGGCGCGGAAGAGTTGAAATGGTCGCAGCCCGTTCGCCCGGGCGATGTGCTGCGCGTCCGTGTCAGCGTGCTCGATGCGCGGCGCTCGCGCTCCAAGCCGGATCGCGGCCTCGTGCGGTCGCTGATCGAAGTCTTCAATCAGCGCCAGGAGGTCGTGATGAGCATGCGAGTGCTGAACTTCCTCCGTTGCAGGACCGAGACGTCGCCGCAGTGAATGGCGACCGCCGGTGGCGCGTTCCATCTATCAGGAGAACGAGATGCGAATTTTCGACTGCCATTCCCACTGGAGCACGCGGCGCGGCTATGTCTTCCAGACGCCCGAAGCCCAGGCGAGCCAGCGGCGGATATGGGGAACCGAGCCGGCGTTCCAGACCGAGGACGAGCTGGCGGCGACATTGCGCAAGAATGACGTGCGGGCGATGCTCGACCTCGCGCTCACGGCGTTCGACCCGATGTCGCTCGAACAGATCCGCGCCTTCCACGACTACACGTTCGAGGTCCAGCGCCGCCACCGCGACGTGATCTTCGGGCATTGGCTCTCGTTCGACCCGCGCATCGGCGGCGACGGCATCCGCGAGTACGAGCGCTGCGTGGCGGCGAAGGCGGGCTTCATCGGCTTCGGCATCATCGGCCAGGCAAGGCACGCCTTTCCGCCGAGCGATCCGATCTGGCATCCCTTCTACAAGACGTCGATCGACGCGAACATCCCGGTCCTGATCCACACCGGCCTCACCGGCATCGGGCAGGGCTTCCCCGGTGGCGACGGCATCGTGCTCGATCACGGGCATCCGCGCCACATCGACGCCGTGGCCGCGAAATTCCCGCAGCTCAAGATCCTCGCGGCGCGTCCGGCCTATCCCTGGCAGGACGAGATGATTGCCGTGATGCTGCACAAGGGCAACGTCCACTACGAGCTGCACGGCTGGTCGCCGAAGACGTTCTCCCCCGCGCTCAGGAAGGAGATCGGCGGACGGCTGCAGGACCGGATCATGTTCGGCTGCGATTACCCGGTGCTGAAGTACGAGTTCATGGTCGAGCGCTGGCGCGGCCTCGGCTATTCGGACGCGGTGCTGGAAAAGGTCTTCCATCGCAACGCGGAAGCCTATTTCCCGGGTGCCGCGGCTTGAACGCGATTCGCCGGCAGCGTATCGTCGCGTCCCCGCCGGCCTCCGGCCGGGCCCTCGCCGGCCGCAATGAGCCCCATACAATCAGCCCGTCGATGCAAAAGGTCGACACACTCCAGGAGGAAGTCAAATGAAATGTTCCAAGCGCCTTGCACTGCACGCGTTCGCCGCCGCCGCCGGGATCGCCTGTCTTGCCGCAGTTGGAGGACCGGTCGCCGCCCAGACGCAGCCGATCGTGCTCAAGGGGATCGTCCCCTACCATCCGCAGAACTACCTTGCGCAGCCGCTCTTCATCCTGCAGAAGATGCTCGACGAGCGCACCAACGGACAGATCAAGATCCAGTTCATCGGCGGGGAGGAAGTCGTCAAGGCGCTGGAACAGTTCGATGCCGTGCGCAACGGCGTCGCCGACATCTCGCTCGCCGTCGCGTCTTACTACACCGGCACGGTTCCCGAGGCGCTCGCGGTCCAGTACAACCAGAAGCTGCTGCCGTCCGAGATGCGCAAGAACGGCTTCTACGACCTGATGCGCAAGATCCATCTCGACAAGGGCAACGTCATCTATCTCGCCAACGCGAGCGGCACGCCCGGCCGAGCGTTCCGGCTCTACACGAAGAAGAAGATCGACAAGGCGGATCTGACCGGCCTCAAGATCCGCGTCTCGCCGGTCTATACCGCCCTTGTCCAGGGTCTCAACGGGACACCGGTCTCGATGCCGCCGGCCGACGTCTATTCCGCGCTCGAGCGCGGCATCGTCGACGGTTATGGCTGGACTTACGCCGGAACGATGGACTACAGCTTCCAGGAAGTGGCCAAGTACGCGATCGACCCGCCGTTCTACTCGCTCAACTCGGCGATCCTGATGAACCGAAACGCGTACGACAAGATGCCCGCGGAGGCGAAGGCCAAGCTCGAGGAAGTGGCGAAGGAATTCGAGACCGTGGTCGCGGCCTATTACGCGAACTACATCAAGGAGGAGGATGCCAAGCTGAAGGCGAAGGGAGTCGAGGTCGTCACGTTGCCCCCGGCCGACGCGAAGAAATACCTCGAGGTCGCCTACAACGGCGGGTGGGCCGACTTCCTTGCCAAGAACCCCGGCGTCGGTCCGCGGCTCAAGGCGTTGACCGAGTAGCGGCCGGGTAGCCACGGAAGACGACCATGTTCCGCCTCTACGACCGGTTACTGGATGTGTTGGCCTACGCAGCCGTCTTCCTGCTCTTCGCCATCATGGTGGCCACCGGGCTCGACGTTGGAGCGCGGTATTTCTTCAATCGCCCGATTGGCTGGGTGATCGAGTTCGTCCAGCACAGCATGCTGCTGATGCTGTTCCTCGGCATCGGCTGGCTCACCCGCGAGCGCGGCCACGTCGCCGTCGAGATCCTGCTCGATGCCGTGCCGAAGCCCCTTCGCCGCGGCATGGAGCTCGCCGCCCTGCTGATCTCCGGGGCGACGAGCGGCTTCGTCGGTTGGTGGGCCGCGGTGGCGACGTGGGACAACTATGCCCGCGGTGTCGTGACGGAGGGCATCTACCCGATCCCGCGCCATTGGCTCATCGGGGTCATCGCGCTCGGGTTGCTGCTGACCGCGATCGAGTTCCTGCGCGGCGCCGCGACGCTGTGGACCCATCCGGACACGGACGTTCACCAAGTGGAAGCCGAGCTCGAAACGGTGGCAGCGCCTCCGGCCCTCGCTCCCGGTTCGGAGACCTGACCTTGGCCTGGTACACGGCGCTTTCGCTAATCCTCGGCGGTGTTGTAGTCGTGATGGCACTCGGCGTGCCCGTGGCCTTCGCGTTCCTCGTGGTCACCACGATCGGCGTGTTCGCGCTCCAGGGCGGGGCCGGCGGTTTCCCGCAGCTGATCCTCAGCATCTACAGTTCGGTCAGCTCATACTCGCTGGTGCCGATTCCGCTGTTCATCCTGATGGGCGTGGTGCTCTGGCACTCGAATCTCGGCCAGCAAGCCGTCGATGCGCTGGACAAGTGGATCGGGCGCGTTCCCGGCCGGCTTTCGCTGCTGACGATCGCGTCCGGAAGCGTGTTCTCGGCGCTCAGCGGCTCGACGATGGCCAACACGGCGATGCTGGGATCGATCCTGCTGCCCGAGATGAGGCAGCGCGGCTACGGGCGCGGTCTTTCGATGGGCCCCATCATGGCCGGCGGCGGCCTGGCGATGATGATCCCGCCCAGCGCGCTCGCGGTGATCCTCGCCTCGATCGGCCGGATCTCGATTGCCAAGGTGCTCATCGCGGCAATCGTTCCGGGGATCATCATGGCCATCCTGTACACCGCCTACATCCTGTGGCGCGCGATCCGCCACCCGGAGGAAGCCCCGAGCTATTCGATCGCCTCCGCGACGCTCGGCGAGAAGCTCGGCGCGGCCGCCCGGTATCTGCTGCCGCTCGGCGTCATCATCTTTTCGGTCTCGGGGCTGATCGTGATCGGCGTCGCGACGCCGAACGAGGCCGCAGCGCTCGGCGCACTGAGCTCCCTCGGGCTCGCAGCGGCCTATCGCCGCCTCACGTGGGCGCTGCTGACGAAGTCCTTGCTCGACTCGATGAAGATCACCGTCATGACGTTCGCGATCATGGCCGCGGCGACCGGGTTTAGCCAGATCCTCGCCTTTTCGGGCGCGACGCGAGGACTTCTCGATGCCGTGCTCGGGATCGAGGTATCGCCGGTCGTTCTGGTCATCGGCATGAACGTGATCGTGTTCTTCCTCGGCTGCTTCATGGACCAGATCGCGATCATGCTGATCACGCTGCCGATCTTCATGCCGCTCGTCAATTCGCTGGGGCTCGACCCGGTATGGTTCGCGATAATCATGCTGATCAACCTCGAAACCGCGTTGATGACTCCGCCGTTCGGGCTGCTGCTGTTCATCATGAAAGGCGTTGCGCCGCCCGGCACCACGTTCATGCATATCTACTCGGCCGCAGCTCCGTATGTGATGCTGAACATTCTGGCGATGGCGCTGCTCTTCGTTTTCCCCCAGATCATCAGCGGGGTGCTGACCGCGTTTCGCCTGGGGTGACGAAGACCGGGAAATCCAAGCCCTCGAGGCGCGACGACGACCGCCCCCGGCCGCGCTGCGACACCTGCGATCGGCCGAGTTCGGTTCGTGCTTCCCATGCGGCGTACAACCGCAACAGGAACGAGCGCGATTCTTCGCTGGGCGATTTTCGCACTTCAGTCGCGCAATTCGCGACCGGTCAGTTTGATGAAGAGGTCCTCGAGGTTCGCCGGCCGGTGCAGGTAGCGCACACCGTGCGCATGCGCGAGTTCGGCGAGCAGCGGTTGCGGGTCGGTCGCGTAGCAAAACGCGGTTTCGCCGGCGACCTCGACGCGCGTCGAAAGCCGGCGGCCGTGCGCGTCGGCCCATGCTTTCGCATCATCGCCGTACACCTCGATGACCTCGGGCTCGACGTGCGCCGCGATCAGCGCGCGCGGCGTATCGGAGGCGATCAGCGCGCCGTGATCGATCACCGCGAGGCGCGTCGCGAGCCGCTCGGCTTCGTCCATGAAATGCGTGGTGAGCAGGATCGTCTTGCCCTGCGATAACAGCTGCCTCAGCCCGTCCCAGATCAGGTGGCGCGCCTGCGGATCGAGGCCGGTCGTCGGCTCGTCGAGGATCAGGAGATCGGGGTCGTTGATGAGCGCGCGGGCAAGCGTGAGGCGCCGCTTCGTGCCGCCCGACAGCGTGCGAAGCCGCGCGTCGCTTCGCCCCGCGAGGCCGGCGAACTCGAGCAGCCCGGGGATCCGCGTTGCGAGCGTCGCCTTGTCGATGCCGAAGTAACGCCCGTAGACCTGCAGGTTCTCCGTGACCGTGAAATCCGGGTCGAGGTTGTCGAGCTGCGGGACGACGCCGACGCGAATGCGCGCTTGCCGTGCCGCCTTCGGGACTGGCTCCCCGACCATCTCGATCGTCCCGCCGTCCGGGTCGATGAGCCCGAGGCAGCAGCGCAGCGTCGTCGTCTTGCCGGCGCCGTTCGGTCCGAGCAGCCCGAAGCACTCGCCGCGGCGGATCGCGAACGAAAGGCCGCGGACGACTTCGTTCGCGCCGTAGCATTTCCGGAGCTGGTCGACGCGCAGAACGATGTCCGCTTGCGCCTCCGTTCGCGGGAGGGCCGCGTCAGGCACCCGGCGCCACCGCGTGCCGTTGCCACATCCCGGAGATCGTGCGCTGCAGGTGCGTCAGCCGGCCGTGGAAGAAATGCCCGCAACCCGGAAAGACGATCACCGGCAACTCGTGCGGCCGCGCCCACGCGAGCACATCCGCGAGCGCCACGATGTCGTCCTCCTCGCCGTGGACGACGATGGTGTCGGGCGGCACGGCCGCGAACGCGAAGCGATGCACCGCGGGGCCCACCAGCACGAGCCGCTCGGCGGTGACCGATTGCGCGACGAGTGTCTGCACATACGATCCAAACGAGAAGCCCGCGAGCACGACGGGCAGGTTGCCGAATCGGGTGCGCGCATGCGCAAGCGCGGCGAGCGCGTCCGCCGTCTCTCCGGCGCCGTCGTCGAAGGCGCCCTCCGACCGGCCGACGCCGCGGAAATTGAATCGCGTCGCGACGTAACCCAGTCCGAGGAATGTCTTCGCCAGGGTTTGCGCGACCTTGTTGTCGAGCGTTCCGCCTTGCTGGGGATGCGGATGCGCGACGAGCGCGATGCCGCGGGGCGCGTGCGCCGGGACGTTCTGCACTATCTCCAACGCGCCGGCCGGCCCGTCGACCGTGTAGCGTTCGGGGGCCGTCGGCGTCAAATGCGCAGCCTCTCGACGATCTCGCCGCCGAGGACGTGCCTGTCGATGATCTCGTCGATGTCCGACCGGTCCACGTACGTGTACCAGACGGCGTCGGGATAGACGACGATCACCGGGCCCTCTTCGCAGCGGTCGAGGCAGCCGGACTTGTTCATCCGGACCTTGCCCTTGCCGTTGAGACCGAGCGCCTTGATCCGCGACTTGGCGTAGGCCTGGAGCTCGGCGGCACCGTGGTTCGCGCAGCACGCTTCGGGCGCCTCGCGCTGGTTGCAGCAGAAGAAGACGTGACGCTCGTAGTAGCTCATGGGTTCAGACGCCGATTTCCGCCCGCGGCCGATCGAACATCCCTCCGGATCCGGGAAACTCGCATCGCACTTGGCGGAAGCCGCCGATTATAGCGGACGAGGGCCGGCGCGCCCGGCGTGACGGGCTCGCTCCGATATAATCGGCGCGTCCGCGCAGCATCGCCGCCACGTCCCGCGCCCGCCCAACTTGAATCTCCAACGCCGGATCCTCCGCTACGTCCGTCCCTACCGGACGGTGTTCGGCGCGGCCGTCTTCGGAATGGTGCTTGTCGCGTCGACCGACGTGATCATGCTGCGCATCGTCCAGCCGCTGCTCAACAACATCGGCGCGGTCGACGTGGAAGCGACGTGGTGGCTCCCGTTCGCGATCGTCGGCGTGTTCGTCCTGCGCGGAATCGGCTCGTACGTCAGCGAGTACGGTCTGGCGTGGATCGGCTCGCGGGTCGTGTTCGACCTGCGCTGCGAGGCTTGCGATCACCTGTTGCGGCTGCCGACGCCGTTCTACGACGCGAGTTCCGCCGGTTTCCTGCTGTCGAAAATCACCTTCGACGCGCAGCAGATCGCGGCGACCGCATCCGAGGCGATCACCGTCAGCATCCGCAACACGCTGACCATCGTTTTCATGCTCTCGTACTTGCTGTACGTCAACTGGCAGCTGACGCTGATCGCGTTCGCGGCATTCCCGTTCGTCGGCTTCGCGCTGCGCAAGATCAGCAAGCGCCTGAAGCGGGTGAGCGTGCTCGTGCAGGAGCGCACCGGCGCGCTCACGCACGCGCTGGAGGAGGCGATAGGCGCGCATCGCGTCGTCAAGGTGTTCGGCGGCGAGCGCTACGAGAGCAGCCGGCTGCGCACAGCCGCCGACCGGCTGCGGCTCGCGATGGCGAAGCAATCGGCCGCCGCGGCGCTGGGCACGCCGATCAACCAGATCATCGTTTCGATCGCCGTCGGCGTCATCCTCTATTTCGCCATCCGCCAGAGCGCCGGCGGCCACTATGGCGCCGGCGATTTCATCACGTACATCTTCGCGCTGCTGCACCTGCTCACTCAGCTGAAGACCTTGTCCAACGTGACCGGGGTGATCCAGCGCGGCCTCACCGCAGCGGAGAGCGTCTTCGCCCTGATCGACGAGAAGCCCGAGCCCGACAACGGCACCGTCTCGCTCGGACGCGCGCAAGGTGGAATCCGCTTCGAGCACCTCACCCAGCGGTATTCGGAGCACGGCCGGCCGGCGCTTTCCGACCTCGACCTCGAGATCGCACCGGGCGAATCCGTCGCGCTGGTCGGGCCCTCGGGCGGCGGCAAGACGACGCTCGTCAACCTGATCCCGCGCTTCTACCTGCCGAGCGAAGGGCGGGTGCTGCTCGACGGGCAGGATCTCGCCACGATCAAGCTCGCCGACCTGCGGCGGCAGATCGCGCTGGTGAGCCAGGAGATCGTGCTGTTCAACGACACGATCGCCGCCAACATCGCCTACGGTGCGATGGCCGGCGCAACCGACGAGGCGGTCGAGCGCGCGGCGGAAGCCGCGAATGCGCTCGAGTTCATCCGCGCGCAGCCCGCCGGCTTCGCCACCATTGTCGGCGAACGCGGCATCCGGCTTTCCGGCGGCCAGCGGCAGCGCATCGCGATCGCACGCGCGATCCTGAAGGATGCGCCCTTGCTGATCCTCGACGAGGCCACGTCCGCGCTCGACACCGAGTCCGAGTGGCTGATCCAGTCCGCCCTCGAAAAACTCATGCGCGGGCGCACGACGATCGTGATCGCCCACCGGCTCTCGACGATCGAGCATTGCGATCGCATCGTCGTCCTGGAGGAAGGGCGGATCGCCGAGCAGGGCACGCACGCCGACCTCATCGCGAAGCAGGGCCTCTACGCGCGGCTGCACTCGCGCCAGTTTCAGGACGAGTGACCGGCGGCGTGTATGTGTGTCACGACCGGTGAATGCGCCGGTCAATCCCGCGCGGGCCGGCCCTTGCGCGTCATCGGCGCGACGGTCTTCCACCGCCGGTGCACCCAGTACCATTGCTCGGGCCGGGCAAGGATCAGGCGCTCGAGCGCAGCGTTGTACGCGCGCGTGTTTTGCCGGATTGCCGCGTTCGTGTCATCCGGCTCGATGGGCGCCATGGGCTCGCCGAACCGCAGCACGTGCCGTCCATCGTGTTCGCGCCAGCTCGTCGCGGGAAGCACGGGTGCGCCCGTCGCCAGCGCAATGATCGCAAGGCTCTTGAAGGTCCAGGCGGGATGCCCGAAGAACTCGACGTCGATGCCGTCCGGCGGCGACGCATGCTGGTCGAATGGAAAGACGATCACATCGCCGGCGGCGAGCACGTCCAGAATCCGGTCGAGCGAGCCGCGCTTGCCGATGACGCCGAAGCCCGCCTTGGCGAAGCGCCGCGTGACGACGGCGTCGAGCCAGCGCGGCTTGATCGCGCGGCGAACGAAGTGGAACCGGCCGCGCACCTGCGGATAGTTGGCGATGCCCGCGATCGTCGCGACCTCCCAGTTGCCGAAATGCCCGGTGAGTATCAGGACACCCTTGCCCATTGCCTGCGCGGCGACGAATGCCTCGATGTTCTCGACCCGCACCAGCGCGGCCTTCTGCGCCGCCGACAACCAGCGGAAGCGGAGGAACTCGCCGGCGAGCCGCAGCAGATGACCGTAGTGCGCCTGCGCCAGCGCCACGATGTCCGATTCGGAAATCGTGGCGCCGTACACGCGTTTCAGGTTCGCGACGATGACCGCACGCCGCAGCGGGAACAAGCGGAACATCAGCCGGCCGGCGAGCGGCACCTCGAGTGTCGCGCGCTCTGCCAATGCCACCGCCGACGCGCTGACCCGGTCGTGCGTCAGCGACAGCGCGATCGACGCGATCCGGTGCCGGGCCATGACGTCGGCGGCGCGCGGCGCGCAAACGACCCGGGGCGCGCCATAGTTGTCGCTTGCGACGGAGAAGTCCGCGGGTTCGATCGCGCTCGACGCGGCTTCCCGCGGAAAGAGCTTGACGCAGGCTTCCTTGGCGGCGAAGCGTGCGGCCAGGCTCGCCGCGCGCCCGGGGCCCGTGCCGGCGTCGTCGAGCTCCCGCGCGGAAAAGAGCCTGAGGAGATCCTCGGGCGGCGTCGCGGCGAGCAGGCGCTCGATCCGGGCGATCTCGACGGTGTCGATGCCGCAGCGGCCGGCCGGCGCGAGGGCGTCCGCCATCGGATGTCGGCGCCCGAAATCCGCTATGGGATGCGGACGACGAGCGCGGCGTTGGTGCCCGCGAATCCGCGGCAGAGGATCAACGCCACATCGCTCCGCGGCGCTTGCGCGGCCGCCGATATCGGGAGCCCGGCGCAGTCGGGGTCGAGGCTCGCGAGCGTGGCGACCCCGGGCACTTCGCCGCGGGCAAGCGCCGCAAGGGCCAACACCGTTTCGAGGATGCCCGCAGCGGCGATCAGGTGACCGGTCGCCCACTTGAACGCGGTGACGGGCGGCGCCGCGCCGCCGAAGACCCGGCGCAGCGCGGCCGCCTCGGAGACGTCGGACTGCGGCGTGCCGTTGCCATGCGCGACGACCATCCCGACGTCGGCGGGCGCGAGCCCCGCGTCGTCGAGCGCCTGTTCGATCGCGCGCAGGACCCCGTCCCCGTCGTTGCGGATCGCCGTCAGGCCCTGCGCCTCGCACGCGTACCCGCCGCCGAGTATCTCGCCCAGAACCGGCGCATTGCGTGCCGCGGCGGAGGCTTCGGTCTCGAGAAGCAGCGCGCCCGCGCCCTCGCCGAACAGGCTGCCGTCGTGCCTTGCGTCGAACGGAAGCAGCGCACGCGAGGCCAGCAGTCCAAGGCGGTGGTAATAGAGCACCATCTGCGGCTCGATCGGCGTGTCGTGGCCGACGGCGACGGCGCGGTCGGCCTCGCCGGTGCGCAGCGCCTCGAAGGCTTCGATGACGGCGAGCGTGCCGCCGACGCTGTGGTTGGTGATGCACGCGTTGGGCCCCTTGAGCCCGTGCTTGATGCCGATGTGACCGAGGACGTTGTTCGGGAGCGTGCGCAGGAGCCACATCGGATTGACGGTGTTCGCGAGCTCGCGGCCGAATGCCGGCAGCTCGCCATTCGCCGCAGCGAACAGCGGAAAGAAGTCGTACTGGTTTTCGTAGCTGCCGCCGCCCGAGCCGACGAAGACGCCGGTGCGATCGCTGTAGGCGGCGGCGGCGCCGGGATCCAGCGCGCTGCGGTGCGCGATGATCCCCGCATCGTCTATCGCGCGCCCCGCGGCGTAGAGACCCAGGAAGTCGGTGCGTCGAATCAGCTTGTGCAGCTTGCGGTCGGCGACGAGCGCGCGCGGATCGAAGTCGGCGATCTCGGCCGCGACGCGGCAGGGCCAATCGGCCGTGTCCCAGGCGGTGATCGGCGCAATCGCCGAACGCCCGGCGCGCACGGCGTCGAGAATCGCGCCGGGCGTCATCCCGGACCCGCAAACGCCGCCGGTACCGGTGACGACGACCCGGGGCGCGCGCGTCATTGGCGCCCTCCCGGCATTTCAGGCAACCGCGCCGACACCGTCGACCTCCTCGGGATGGCGGACCACCACGCAGCTGTTCGATCCGCCGAAGCCGAACGAGTTGGACATCGCGACGCGAACTCGCTGCCTGCGCGGTGCGCCGGTGACGAAGTTGAGGTCGCAGTCGGGGTCGCGCTCGACGAGATTGGCGTTGATCGGCATTTCGCCGCGATGGACCGACAGCGCGCACACGGCGACTTCGACCGCGCCGGCGGCGGCGATCAGGTGGCCCATTGTGCTCTTGGTCGAGCTCACGCTGATCCGTTGCACGCCGTCGCCGAAGACCGCGCGCGTGGCCGCGGTCTCGCTGCGGTCGTTCATGCCCGTCGACGTGCCGTGGGCGTTGAGATAATCGACGTCGGCGGGCACGGCGCCAGCGTCGGCGAGCGCCGCGCGCATCGCCTGGATCGGACCGTCGCCGTCCGGCGGCGAATCCGTGATCCGGTAGGAGGACAGCGAATTGCCATCGCCGGCGAGTTCGGCGTAGATCCGCGCGCCGCGCCGGCGCGCCGCTGCCCATTCCTCCAGCACGAGAAAGCCGGCGCCTTCTCCCAGCAGGAAGCCGTTGCGCGTCGCGTCGAACGGCCGGCTCGCGCGCTGCGGCGTCGCATTGTCGGGCGACAGCGCCGAAAGCAGGCAGAACCCCGAAACGCCGATCGGGCTGATCATCGAGTCGAATCCGCCGGCGAGCGCGCAATCGACCGCGCCGCGGCGGATCAGCTTCATCGCAGTGCCGAGGGCCTGTCCGCCCGACGCGCACGCGGTATGCACCGACGTCG
>JANMBN010000317.1:0-19700 GCA_031360485.1 Betaproteobacteria bacterium
AGCCTTGCCCACAGAAGCCTTGCCCACAGAAGCCTTGCCCACAGAAGCCTCGCCCACAGAGGCCTCGCCCACGGAAGCCCCGCCCACGGAAGCCCCGCCCACAGAAGCCTCGCCCACATTTAGGACGGCAATTCCGCCAGATGTCGCAGAACGTCGTGCAGCGTCGGCAGTATCAGCAGGTCGATCGCGAGCAGGTCGGCCGGCGGCGGGCGCATGTCGGGCACCATGATCGGCGTCATTCGTGCGGCGAGCGCGGCGCGGACGCCGGGCTCCGAGTCTTCGAGCACCAGGCAATCGCCGGCGTTCACCCCGAGGCGATGAGCGGCTTCGATGTAGATGTCGGGCGCGGGCTTGCCGCGCGCGACCTCGTCGCCGCCGACGATCTCGTGAAAGCGCGGAAGCAATGCGGTCCGGACGAGCTTCGCGCGCGCTCGCTCGCGGCGCGTCGACGTCGCGACGGCGCGCGGGATCGCCATCGTGTCCAGCCAATCGAGCAATTCGCCGACGCCGGGCTTCATCGTCAGGCCTTCGCGCTCGACGATCCCGTCGTACGTCGCGTGCCACCGCCCGAGCAGCGCGTCGACCGGGTAACCGGCGCCGTAGCGCGCGCGTACCATCGTGGCGCAGTCGGCAAAGTTGCGGCCGACCATGGCCGGTGCCAGCGTCATGTCGAATTCGACGCCCAGCGCCGCCGCTGCGTCGCCCCAGGCGCGCGCGGCGAGCGGCTCGGTGTCGAGCATCAATCCGTCCATGTCGAAAATCACCGCGACCGGGCGGCGCAGCGGGCGCGGGGCGGGCATCAGACCAGCCGCCCGCGGCGGACGCGCTGCCCCGGCGTCCGGAGGCCACCGAGCCCCATCGCGCCGTGCGCATGCGCGATCGCGCACGCGAGCGCGTCGGCTGCGTCCGGCGACGGGGCGCCGGGAAGCTTCAGCAAGCGCCGCACCATGTCCTGCACCTGCTCTTTCGCCGCCTTCCCGTGGCCGACGACCGCCTGCTTCACCTGCAGCGCCGTGTATTCGCTGACCGGCAATTCGGCGATCACCGCGGCGGAAATGGCCGCGCCGCGCGCCTGCCCCAGGAGCAGCGTCGACTGCGGATTGACGTTGACGAACACGATCTCGACCGCGACCTCGCTCGGCCGGTGCAGGGCGATCACGTCGGAAAGATCGCGCAATATCACCTTGAGCCGGTCCGGGAGCTCGCCCTTGCCGCTCTTGATGCAGCCGCAGGTCACGTACGCGAGGGTGTTGCCGGAGACGGCGATGACTCCGAACCCGGTCGACCTCAATCCCGGATCGATGCCGAGGATGCGCCGGACGGGTGCGGCGGGCAATGAGGGCGGGACCGCCAACGTCACCCTATGCGTCGAGTACGGCGTTGGTGTAGACGCTCTGCACGTCGTCGAGCGACTCGATCGCATCGAGGAGCTTCTGCATCTTCGCCGCGTCGTCGCCCGTCATCTCGACTTCCGTGGACGGCTTCATCGTGACTTCGGCGAACTCCGGCTTGAACGCCGCTTTGGCCAGCGCATCCTTTACCGCGACGAAATCGTAGGGCCCCGTAATCACCTCGATGCTCGTATCTTCGTTGGTCACGACGTCATCGGCCCCCGCGTCGATGGCCGCTTCGATCACCTTGTTCTCGTCGGTCCCCGGCGCGAACACGATCTGGCCGCAGTGCTTGAACAGGAACGCGACCGAGCCGTCGGTGCCGAGATTTCCACCGTATTTCGAGAACGCGTGGCGCACGTCGGCAACCGTCCGCGTCCTGTTGTCGGTCATGCAATCGACGATCACGGCGGCGCCGTTGATCCCGTAGCCTTCGTAGCGTATCTCCTCGTAGTTGACGCCTTCGAGGTCCCCGGCCCCCCGCTTCGCCGCGCGCTCGATCGTGTCCTTCGGCATGTTCTGGTCCATCGCCTTGTCGATGGCGAGGCGCAGACGCGGGTTCATCGAGGGATCAGCGCCCGAAAGCCGCGCGGCAACGGTGATTTCCCGGATGAGGCGCGTGAAGATCTTGCCCCGTTTGGCATCGGTGGCCGCCTTCTTGTGCTTGATGTTCGCCCATTTGCTGTGGCCAGCCATGGTGGCTCCGGTCCGGTCGAAATGGCTCAACCCCGGATTATAGCCGCGCGCCTCGCGCGACCTCAAAGCAGCCCATGTTGCGTGGCGAACCTGTGCAGCACTCCGAGCCGTATTCCGGCATCGCTGATCTCGAGCATGTTCTGCTTGATCGACGGCGGCAGCGGGAGGAGCTCGGCCAGGCGATAGCCCACCCACGACGCATCGTCGAATGCCCGATCCTCGGGAAAGCGCTGCGGCCCGATGCGGGCGGCGAGCAGCTCGAGCCATTGCGCGAGGGGACGATGCGCGTCGCCGAGGACGACGGCCGGTTCCATCGCGATCGGCGAGACGTCAGCGACGACGAGGCCATCGGGCTCGACCGCGCGCGACCGAACCAGGAAGCGCGCGCCGCCCTCCGCCGTCACATGCAGAATTCCGAGCTGCGGCATGTCCCATTCGCGAATCGTGGCGAGCGTGCCGACGGCCGCGAACTCGGGCACGTCGGCGCCCGCCTGCGCGACTTCGTCGCCGCGCGTGATGAGGCACACGCCGAACGGCAAGGTGTCGCGCAGGCAGGCCTTCGCCATCTCGATGTAGCGCTGCTCGAATATCCGGAGCCCAAGGCGGCCGCCCGGAAAGAGCACGGTCCTCAAAGGGAACAGCGGGAGCCGCGCGAGCTCGCGGACCGGGCCGCGCCTGTTCGAAACCATCAGGCCGGACGCGTTCCCGGTGCCGGACCTGCGATGCGCTCCTCTCCCCAGCGCGGCCCGAGCGCGTGCGCGACCCGGAGCTGATCGAGCACGCGGGCCACGACAAAATCGACGAGATCGGCGACCGTTTGCGGGCGGTCGTAAAATCCCGGAGCGGGCGGCAGGATCACCGCGCCGGCACGGGCGAGCTTCAGCATGTTCTCGAGGTGGATCGCGGATAGCGGCGTCTCGCGCGGGACGAGCACCAGCGGGCGGCGCTCCTTCAGCATGACGTCGGCCGCGCGCTCGATCAGGTTGTCGGCGAGTCCGCCGGCAATCGCGGCGAGCGTTCCCATGCTGCAGGGGCAAATCGCCATCGCGTCGGCGGGGTTGGAGCCGGAGGCAACCGGCGCCATCCAGTCGTCGCGTCCGAACACCGTGAGTTGCGCGTCGCGCGCGCCGAGGCGCTCGGCGAAGAAGCGCGCCGCCTCGCGCGGCTGCGCCGGAATCGTGATGCCGCATTCCTGCTTGGCGACGATCTGCGCCACCGACGAGTAGACCAGGTAGACGCGGCACTCCGCGGCGAGCAGGCATTCGAGCAATCGCAGGCCGTACGGCATTCCGGATGCGCCCGTGAAGGCGAGCGTGACGGTGCGTGGCGCGGTCAACCGAGCTCCCGGTGACGGGTGAGCACCTGGTAACTGCCGGAAAACGCGCGGGCGAGCCGTTCGACCAGGTACACCGACCGGTGGCGGCCGCCCGTGCAACCGATCGCGACCGTCAGGTAGTTGCGATTGTCGCGCGCGTAATCGGGCAGCCAGCTTGCGACGAAGCGGTGGATGTCGCCGTACATCCGCTCGACCTCGGGCAGATTCTCGAGGAAAGCGACGACGGGCGAGTCGCGACCGGTGAGCGCCTGAAGCGCGGGCTCGTAGTGCGGGTTCGGCAGGCAGCGGACGTCGAAGACGAGGTCGGCGTCGAGAGGGACGCCATGCTTGAAGCCGAACGATTCCAGCAGCAGCGTGAGCCGCGATGCGTCGACGCTGGCGAAATCCTTGATCCACGAGCGCAACGCCGCGGAGGACAGCTCGCTCGTGTCGAACGCAAAACCCAGCGGGCGCACCTCGGCGAGCAGCGCCCGCTCGTAGTCGATCGCCTCGGTCAGCGTCCGGTCGTCGCTCGAGAACGGGTGCCGTCGGCGCGTCTCGGAGAAGCGCTTGACGAGCGTTTCCGTCTTGGTGTCGAGATAGAGGAAGCGCACGCTCCAGCCCGCGGCACGCAGACGCGCAAGCGTGTCGGCGAGGTCGGCGAGGCCCGGGGCGGTCTTGGCGTCGAGCGCGATCGCGACGCGGTCGCGCCCCGCGCTGGCGAGATAACGGGCCGTCTCGGCGACCAGCGGCAGCGGCAGGTTGTTGACGGCGTAGTAGCCGGAGTCCTCGAGCGCCACAAGAGCGACGCTCTTGCCGGAGCCCGAAACGCCGCCGATCAGGAGGAGGTCCATTTCGATCGCGTGCGGAGCCGGGTGGAGCGGGTGAGCAGGCGCTGGGCCGTTGCCGGCCGCTAACCCCCGTCCTCCATGAACTTCGTCTGCCGCTCGATGAATTCCTGGGTGCTGTCGATGCCGCGCTGGTTCAGCACGAAGTTGCGGACCGCGGCTTCGACCAGCACCGCGAGGTTGCGCCCGGCGGCGACCGGAATCGTCACCTTGCGCACCGGAACGCCAAGTATCTCCTGGTACGTCGCATTCACCTGAAGCCGGTCGAGCTCGGAGAACGCCTCGTTGCTGTGGTCCTCGAGATGGACCATCAATTTGAGCAGCTTGCGCGGGCGCACGGCCGTTTCGCCGAAAATCGCCCGGATGTTGAGGATGCCGATGCCGCGAACCTCGAGAAAGTCCCGCAGCACGGTGGGGCAACGGCCTTCGAGCGTGTCGGGCGAGATGCGGTAGAGCTCGACGATGTCGTCGGCGATGAGTCCGTTGCCGCGCGAAATGAGCTCGAGCGCGAGCTCGCTCTTGCCGATCGCCGAGGCGCCGGTGACGAGCACGCCCATCTCGAGGACGTCGAGGAAGACGCCATGGAGCGTCGTCGACTCGGCGAGCACGCGCGCCAGGTACAGGCGGATGACTTCGACGAGGTGCGGCGACGGCTGGAGCGACGTGAACATCGCGACGTGATGGCTGTTGCACTTCGCGGCGAGGTGCGGCGGCACGTCTTCGCCATTGGCGACGACGATCGCGACGAGTTCGAGGGTGAAGAGCCGGTCGATGGAGGTCTCGACCTCGCCGGCGGGCAGGGCGCGCAGGTACGCGAGTTCCGCCGCGCCCAGGATCTGGATCCGGAACGGGTGGATGAAGTTCATGTGCCCGACCTGGCCGATGGTCGGCTTCAGCGCCGCCTCTCCCGTGAGCACGCGGTTGCCCCCTTGCCGCCCGGCAACCCAGCGCAGCCCGAGCCGCATTTGGTTGTCGGCGAAGATCCGCTCGACGCTCACCTGCCGATTCACGCCGGGTTCCCCGCTCATGGGGCCGGCTCCCACCGCGCGAACGCCGCGTGGAGGTCGGCGGCGCCGGTCGCGTTGGCGAGCTGTTCGCGAAAGCGCGTTTCCGAAAACATCTGCGCGAGCTCGGACAGGAGTTGAAGATGCTGTTCGGTCGCCTGCTCGGGCACCAGCAGCACGAACACCTGCGCGACGGGTTTGCCATCGGGAGCGTCGAACGGTATGGGGGACTTGAGCCGCACGAACGCGCCCTGCGCTTCCTGGAGGCCCCGGATCCGTCCGTGAGGAATGGCGATCCCCTGTCCCAGCCCCGTCGACCCCAGCTTCTCCCGGGCGAGGAGACTGTCGACGACAACCTTGTGCTGTACACCCCGGTTCGCCTCGAAGAGCGCGCCGACCGCCTCGAACAGGCGCGCCTTCGAACCGGCGTCGAGGTCGAGCATGATGTTCCCGGCCGGCAGCAACAGGGCGATCTGGCTCATCGGATGCGAAGGATGGATCTAGGTGCGAAGATTGGTCAACGGCGTTGCGAAGCCGCAAATGCAAACCGGCGGACCTTCCGGCCCGCCGGCACGTACGCCTCCCCGATCATACGCCAGGCTCCTATCCGGAAGCGGCACCCGGGATGCCCGGAACCGCCGGGGGGGCGGCCTCGGTGGCCGCGACGTCGCGCTTTATCGCGGCGCCGTCGCGCCGGTGCAGCGCGAGCTTTTCCTTGTGTTTGAGCACCTGGCGGTCGAGCTTGTCGACCAGCGCGTCGATCGCCGCGTACATGTCGGGTTCGACGGCCTCGACGTGGATGTCCTTGCCGCGCGCGTGCAGGTTGACTTCGACCTTGTGTCGCAGCTTTGCCACCGACATCACGACGTTGACGTCGATCACATGATCGAAGTGACGCGTCACGCGATCGAGCTTGGCGACGACGTAGTCGCGGATCGCGGGGGTGATCTCCAGGTGATTGCCGGTGAGGTTAAGATTCATCAAGCTCTCCTCGATATGCGAAATGGCGTGTCGTCACGGCGCCTTTCGCAGGTTGACCGGAGGTATCTGCAGCGCTTCCCGGTATTTGGCGACGGTACGCCGGGCGACGATGATGCCCTGCTCGCTCAGGAGGTCGGCGATCCGGCTGTCGGTCATCGGCGCCTTCACGTTCTCGGCGCCGATCAGCTGCTTGATGAGCGCCCTGATCGCCGTGGCGGAGGCCGCGCCCCCGGTGTCGGTGGCCACGTGGCTGCCGAAAAAGTACTTGAGTTCGTAGGTCCCGCGGGTCGTGAGCATGTATTTCTGCGTCGTGACCCGCGAGATCGTCGACTCGTGCAGGTTCAGCATGCTGGCGATCTCGCGCAGAACCATCGGTCGCATCGCGACGTCGCCGTGCTCGAAGAAGCGGCGCTGCCGCTCGACGATCGCCTGCGACACGCGCAGGATGGTTTCGAAGCGCTGCTGCACGTTCCGTATCAGCCACTTGGCCTCCTGCAGCTGCGCCGAGAGCTGCTGGTTCGACGAGTCGCGGTTCCGGGTCAGGATGTCGGCGTAGATGCGATTGAGGCGGAGCTTCGGCATCGCCGCCTCGTTGAGCGCCGCCACCCATTTTCCGCGGACCTTCTTCACGACCACGTCGGGAATGACGAAGTTGGCCTCCGACTTGGCGAACGCCGCACCAGGCCTGGGACTCAAGCTCATCACCAGCGCGCGCATCGCGCGCACGCCGGCGTCATCGGTGTGCAGCAGACGCTTCAGCTTGGTGAAATCGCGGGCGGCAAGCAGCGGCAGGTGCTCGGTGACGACCGTGAGCGCCTCGGCGCGGCAGGGCGTCGTCTCCGGCAGCGCCTTAAGCTGGAGCGCCAGGCATTCGGCTGCATCGCGCGCGCCGATTCCGGCGGGCTCGAAACTCTGCAAATAGCATAGCGCGAGCGAAAGTTCGTCCGGGTCGATCGCCGCCTCGTCCGGGAACATTTCCGCCACCTCCTCGAGCGAGGTGTGCAGGTAGCCGTCTTCGTCCAGCGCATCGATCAGCGCGCCCACGAGCTGGCGATCGCGGAGCGGCAGCTTCAGCACCGCGAGCTGGGAAAGCAGGTGGTCGCGCAGCGTGCTCGTCGCGACCTGCTGCGGATAGAAGCCTTCCTCGTCGTCGTCGGACGAGCCGGAGCCGCCCCAGTCGGAGTCGCCGCCGGTGTAGTCCTCGAAGTCGGTCCGCTCGACCGTTTCCGTCCGCTCCCGCGATTCCCCGTCCGCTTCGTCGCCCCGGACATGATCGTCGTCGCGCGCCGGGGTGTCGGCGGCCGTCGTCGTGGTGACGCCCGCAAGCTGCGCCGCGGTCGGCGTCGGATCGTCGTCTCCCTCGGCCTTCTCGAGCAGCGGATTCTCCTGCAGCATCCGCTCGACCTCGGCATTCAACTCGACGGTGGACAACTGCAGCAGCCGGATCGACTGCTGCAACTGCGGCGTCAGCGTGAGGTGCTGCGAGAGCTTGAGCTGGAGGGTCTGCTTCATCCGTTGCGCGAGGTACGTGTCTCAGAGCCGGAAATGCTCGCCGAGATAGACCTTCCTTACGGCCTCATTATAAACAATCTCTCCGGGGGCGCCGGAAGCCAGGACCCGCCCCTCGTTGATGATATACGCCCGGTCGCAGATGCCGAGCGTTTCGCGCACGTTGTGGTCGGTGATGAGGACGCCTATTCCGCGTTCCTTGAGGAACCCGATGATCTTCTGGATATCGAGAACGGCGATCGGGTCGACTCCCGCGAACGGCTCGTCGAGCAGGATGAACCGGGGGCGCGTCGCCAGCGCGCGGGCGATCTCGACGCGGCGCCGCTCGCCGCCGGAAAGCGACAGCGCCGCGGCGTCGGCGAGATGCGAGATCGAAAGGTCGTCCAGCAGCGCGGAAAGTCGGTTGGCGAGGGCGTCGGAATCGAGGTCCTGCAGTTCCAGGATCGCGCGCACGTTCTCGGCGACCGTCAGCTTGCGGAAGATCGACGCTTCCTGCGGAAGGTACGAAAGCCCGAGTCGCGCGCGGGTGTGGATCGGCATGCGGGACAGGTTGGCGCCGTCGAGCTCGATGCGCCCGCCGTCGGCGGCGACGAGCCCCACGATCATGTAGAAGCAGGTCGTCTTGCCCGCTCCATTCGGTCCGAGCAGACCGACGACCTCGCCGCTCGCGACGTCGAGCGATACATCGTGTACGACCGTGCGGGCCTTGTACCGCTTTTCGAGCTTCGCGACCGAAAGATGACTGGTCGGGCGCGGGTCGTCGGCCTCGGGAGCCACGTTCACCTGGCGGCGGGCGGCGCGAGTTCGCCGGCCGGTTGCAGCGCGACGGGGGGGTCGGCTGCCGCGGGCGGCGCGACTTTCGCGGCCGGCTTTCCCGCATCCTTCGCATCGTCCTTGCCCTTGCCCTTGCCCGGCAGCCCGGTTTCGGACTTCGGCTGGAACATGCCGCGCACGCGGGTGCCCGGTCCCGCCGGGTCGGGGTCGGTTCCCGCCCGCCCTTCGGCCTTGAACAGCTCGGTCGCCGAGTTGTAAGAAACATAGTTGCTGCGGATCTCGTCCTGCCCGCGCTTCAGGAGCGCACGGTCGAATAGCTCGAGGAACTCCTTCGAGCCGTCGTACTCGATGCGTTGCGCGTAGGCTTCGTAGTACTCGTCGACGCCGTCCCGCTTCTGGCGGAACGCAACCGGATTTCCATAGGCGGTGGCCGACAGCGAGTTGTCGACGTTCTGCTTGAACACGATGCGGTCGGCGCGGATTTCGAGCGTGCCCTGCGTGATGATCACGTGCCCGGTGAGCGTCCCGCCGCGCGCCTGCATGTTGGCATCGCCGCTGTCGCCGGAAAAGTTGATCGGCTTGTCGCGATCGGCGGCTTCGCCGAACGCCGGCGACGCCATGCCGAGCGCAGCGAACACCGCGACCAGCGCCTGCACGGCGGTCCGGGCGGCGCGAAGGAAAGGGAAGCGGGAACGGCGAGCGGTGTTCACTTCGGAAGCCCCTTGGGCTGCAGCGTGCCGCTTACGGCGGACTTGAGCTTGATCGTGTGCGCTTCGTTGTCCAGGATCATCCCGACGCCGCGGATTATTCCACGCGGCTCCTCGATCGTCACTGGCCGGTCGGTTTCGGCGCGCGAGCGCTTCGGGATGACCCGCAGCAGGTCGGTCGTGAACGTCGCCGGCCCTGTGGGCAAGCCGTCGCTCGCCGCCTTGAACGCGACCGCATCCCGGATCGCGCGGACGTTGCCGCGCAGCGTCACGATTTCGCGGTTCCCCGATACCGTGCCTTCGTCCGCGCTGACCGCCAATCGCGGTTTGCCCGGATCGGTCAGGGTCAGCGTCGGCGCGACGAGGTCGACGCTGTCGTCGTCGGGGAAGTGCTGCGCGCGCCGCGCGGCGAGGGAATTGAGGACCTGTCCTCGCGCGTCGAAGCTCACCGCGCTGAAATTCTCGATGTAGAGATCGGGGTCGTGCCGCGACGCCCCGTCGCCGCGCGCCGCGGACGTCGCCACCTGCGCGTCCAGCCAGTAGGTCAGGGCGGCGAGGCCGCCGAGGAGCAGGACCGGCGACCAGGCAACCAGTCGATCGATGCGGACGCGTCGCGGGATCATCGGCTTATCAGGCCCCGAACGCCGCGTGCTGGGGATCGAGGACGCCCTGCGCGGCGAGAAGCAGCTCGCAGAGTTCGCGCACGGCACCCTTGCCGCCGTCACGCTCGGTCACGAAGTGCGCGCGTGCGCGCACGCCGGGCCTCGCGTGCGGCACGGCGACGGCGAGTCCGCAGCGGACAAACACCGGGACGTCGGCGAGGTCGTCGCCGATGTGCGCGCACGCGGCCGCCGGCAGCCCGAACTCCGCGCGCAGCGCCTCCCACGGCGTCAGCTTGTCCTCGGCGCCCTGCACGATGCGCTCGACGCCGAGCGAGCGCGCCCGGTGCAGGACGGCCGGCGCGCTGCTGCCCGTTATCCACGCGACGGTCAGTCCCGCGCGCATCAGCATCTTCAACCCGACTCCGTCGAGCGCGTTGAACGCTTTCGACTCGCGGCCGTCGTCGTCGACGTAGATCCGGCCGTCCGTCAGTACGCCGTCGACGTCGCAGGTCAGGAGCCGGATGCCGCGCGCCTGCTGCATCAGCGCATCCGCCATCACACGACCCGCGCGCGGAAGAGGTCGTGCAGATGCAATGCGCCGACGAGCCGGCGGTCGCCGTCGACGACGAGCAGAACCGTGACTTTCGGCAGGGCCTCCATCAACTCGACGCAATCGATCGCCAGGCGGTCGGGGCCGATCGTCCGCGGCGTTCGGGTCATGACGTCGGCAACGTGCACGCGGGCGATGTCGCGCGTGCGGTCGAGGCAGCGGCGGAGGTCCCCGTCGGTGAAGATGCCGGCGACGCGGCCGCCGCCGTCGACGACCGCCGTCATGCCCATTCCCTTGCCGCTCTTCGCGACGATGGCCTGCGCCAGCGTCGCGTCGATCCCGACGATCGGCAGCGCCTGTCCGCTCACCATCACATCGCTGACGTGCGTGAGCAGGCGCCGCCCGAGCGGGCCACCGGGATGCGAGCGGGCGAAGTCCTCGACCGAGAAGCCGCGCGCGTCGAGCAGAGCGAGCGCGAGCGCATCGCCGAGCGCCAGCGTCGCGGTGGTGCTCGCCGTGGGCGCGAGACCCAGCGGGCACGCTTCGGCGTCGACCGCCGCATCGAGGTGCACGTCGGCCGCCTGGGCGAGCGACGATTTTTCGTTGCCGGTCAGCGCGACGATCCTAGCACCCTGGCGCTTGAGATGCGGCGTCAGCAGCACGAGCTCGTCGGTTTCGCCCGAGTTCGAAAGCATCACGACGACGTCGTCCGGCGTGATCATCCCGAGGTCGCCGTGCGACGCTTCCGCCGGGTGGACGAAGAAGGCCGGCGTGCCGGTGGAGGCGAGCGTCGCCGCAAGCTTGCGGGCGATGTGACCCGATTTGCCGATGCCCGACACGACCACGCGGCCCCTGCAGCGGAGAATGAGGTCGACGGCGGCGACGAAGGCGTCGCCCAGTCTCGCGGCCAACGCCGCGATGGCGTCGGCCTCGGTCGCCAGCACATCGCGGGCAAGCTTGAGCACGCGCGCCGGGTCGACCCCGACGCTGCCGGGGGGCGCGGCGGGAGCGGCGGAGGCATTGACGCGCATGCCGGGGAGTATAACCCCGCGTGCGCGGGCTTCTCGCATGGCACGCCAGGGCCGGCAGGACCGCTCCGCCGGCATGCTACATTCGCCGGCACTCCCGTCCGCCGCTGAGCCAGCGGCGTCCATGCCCGATCGATGCCGCAGACACTGCAACTGATCCTCGTTCTGCTCGGCGCCGCCGTCGTCGTCGTCGTCCTCTGCAGGCTCGTCCGGCTGCCGCCGATCCTGGGATATCTGCTGGTCGGCATGGTCGTCGGCCCGAACGCGCTCGCCTGGGTGCCCGCCACCGCCGAGACCCGCCATCTCGCCGAGTTCGGCATCGTCTTTCTGATGTTCTCGATCGGCCTCGAGTTCAGCTTGCCGCAACTGAAATCGATGCGGCGCGCGGTATTCGGACTCGGTTTCGCGCAGGTCGCAATCACGACGATCGGCGCGATGTTCGCGCTGCATGTGCTTGGTTATGGCTGGCCCGCCGGCTTCGCGCTGGGGGGTGCGCTGGCGATGAGTTCGACGGCGATCGTATCCAAGATGCTCGCCGAACGGATGGAGCTCGGCACGCCGCACGGGCGCGACGTGATGGGCATCCTGCTGTTCCAGGATCTGGCCGTCGTCGCGTTCCTGATCGTCCTTCCGTCGCTGTCCAAAGGCGGCGGCGAACTCGTCATGGATCTGGCGATTGCAAGCATGAAGGCGCTGGCCGTGCTGGGATTGATCCTTTTCGCCGGACAGAAGCCGATGCGCGCGTGGTTCCACCTGGTCGCGCGGCAGCGAAGTTCCGAGCTCTTCATGCTGAACCTGCTGCTGATCACGTTGGGGCTCGCCGCGCTGACCGAGCTCGCGGGACTGTCGCTCGCGCTGGGCGCGTTCCTCGCCGGCATGCTGATCGCCGAAACCGAGTACCGCTACCAGGTCGAGGAGGACATCAAGCCGTTCCGCGACGTCTTGCTGGGTCTCTTTTTCGTCACCGTCGGGATGGCGCTGGATGTCGGCATCGTCGCGCGGAACCTGCCATGGGTCCTCCTGCTGCTCGTCGTGCCTGTCGTCGCCAAACTCGCCTTGATCGTTGCGCTGTCGCGTGCCTTCGGCGCGCCGCCCGGCACGTCCCTGCGCACCGGCTTCTACCTAGCGCAGGCCGGGGAGTTTGCGCTGGTGCTGCTCGCGGTCGCCGTGAACCTCCAGCTCGTGCCCGGCACGATCTCGCAGGTCGTGCTCGCGGCGATGGTGCTCTCGATGCTGTCGGCGCCGCTGCTGATCCACTTTGCCGATCCGATCGTGCGCAGGTTCACGGCCAACGACTGGCTCGCGCGCGCCGCGCAGATCACGCAGATCGCGGCGACGACGATGGCGCGGCAGAACCACGTGATCGTCTGCGGCTTCGGCCGCAGCGGCCAGAACCTCGCGCGGCTGCTCGAGACGGAGGAGATTCCGTTCATCGCGCTCGACGCCGATCCGCAACGCGTGCGGGAAGCCGCGGGCGACGGCTCTTCCGTCGTCTATGGCGACGCGGGTCGCAAGGAAGCGCTGTTCGCCGCCGGCCTCTCGAAGGCGCGCGCGGTGGTGATCACGTTCGCGAACATCAGCGTGGCGCTGCGGATCCTGCATTTCGTCCACGAAGCGCGCCCGGAATTGCCCGTGGTGGTGCGCACGCTCGACGACAGCGAACTCGATCGCCTGCTGGACGCGGGTGCCGCCGAGGTCGTGCCGGAGGTGCTCGAGGGGAGCCTGATGCTGGCGACCCATTCTTTGCTTCTGCTGGGCGTGCCGCTCAACCGGGTGCTGAAGCGGATCCGCGCGATTCGCGAAGAGAGGTACGGGCTGTTCCGCGGGTTCTTCCACGGCGCTTCCGACATGGCCGACGCCGCGGAGAACCTTCAGCCGCGGCTGCACTCGGTGCACCTGCCGGACCGCGCGAATGCGGTCGGCAAACCGCTCGCCGCCCTCGAGCTCGAGGGGCAGGTCGAGGTCACCGGCGTGCGCCGCAAGGGCGCCCGTTCACAGCGCCCGGGCCCGGGTTGGGTCTTCGAGACCGGCGACGTCGTCGTTCTGCTCGGACGGCCGGAGAATCTCGCCGTCGCCGAGCATCGGCTTCTGGACGGATGACGCGCGACCTCGCCCCGGCCGTCGGAGCCCGTGGCGGGCCGTTTGAAGATCCGGCGACCGCGCGGAAGAGATTGTGAGCGACGACTCGGGGCGCTACAATCGCGCTCCCTCGTGTCCGAGCGCCTGCCCCCGTGTCCGACACCACCCTGCCGGCGTCCGATTCGGGCGCCGCCCCCCGCGAAATCGCCGTCGAACTGGCTGATGTGACCTTCGGCTACGACCGGCGAACGATACTCACCGGCATTTCGATGACGATCCCGCGTGGCCGGGTCGTCGCGATCATGGGCGGCTCGGGCTGCGGAAAGACGACGATACTTCGCCTGATCGGCGGCCAGCTGAAGCCGCGTTCCGGCCGGGTGACGGTCGCGGGCCAATCCGTGCCCGACCTCGACCGCGAGGCACTCTACGCGATGCGGCGCAAGTTCGGCATGCTGTTCCAGTTCGGCGCCCTGTTCACCGACATGTCGGTCTACGAGAACATCGCGTTCGCACTGCGCGAGCACACCGAGCTGCCCGAAGAGCTGGTGCGCGACCTGGTTTTGATGAAGCTGCACGCGGTCGGGCTGCGCGGCGCCGCGAATCTGATGCCGTCCGAGCTCTCCGGCGGCATGGCCCGGCGGGTGGCGCTTGCCCGCGCCATCGCGCTCGACCCGATGCTCGTCATGTACGATGAGCCGTTCGCAGGTCTCGATCCGATTTCGCTCGGCGTGGTCGGCCAGCTGATCCGGCGACTCAACGATGCGCTCGGAATCACGTCGGTCGTGGTGACGCACGACGTCTACGAATCGTTGAAGATCGTCGACTACATGTATTTCGTCTCCGGAGGAAAGATCGTCGCGCAAGGCACGCCTGCCGACGTCCGCCGCTCCGGCGACGCGTTCGTCCGGCAATTCGTCGACGGCGAGCCGGACGGGCCCGTTCCATTCCACTACCCCGCGTCGCCCTACCGCTCGGAGCTGTTTTCCCGTGCTTAGCGCGGTCGCCTCCGGCATCATCGATGGGCTGCGCAGGCTCGGCGGCGGGTCGATCGCGGCGATCGGCCGGCTGGGCTTCGCGTCGCGGTTCTGCGTCGCCGTTGTCCGGGAGACGCCCGCGGCGTTCGCCCGGTTCCACCTCACGCTGCGCGAGATCTACTTTTCCGGAGTGCTTTCGCTGATCATCATCCTGGTGTCCGGGCTTTTCGTGGGGATGGTGCTCGCATTGCAGGGCTACGACGTGCTGCAGCGCTACGGCGCCGACGAGTCGCTCGGCGTCCTCGTCGCGCTGTCGCTCGTGAGGGAACTGGGGCCGGTGGTCGCCGGACTCCTGTTCGCGAGCCGCGCCGGCAGCGCGATCACGGCGGAGATCGGCTTGATGAAGGCGACCGAACAGCTGTCGGCGATGGAGATGATGGCCGTCGATCCGTTGGCCCGTGTCGTCGCGCCGCGATTCTGGGGCGGCGTCATATCGATGCCGCTGCTCGCGGCGCTGTTCTCGACGATGGGCGTCTTCGGTGCGTACCTCGTCGGCGTCCGGCTGATCGACATCGATCCCGGCGCGTTCTGGGGCAACATGAAGGCGGCGGTCGATTTTCGCTACGACATCGTCAACGGGATCGTCAAGAGCGTCGTATTCGGCCTCGCCGTCAGCATGATCGCCGTGTTCGAGGGTTTCGACGCGAAGCCCACGGCCGAAGGCGTGTCGACCGCCACGACCCGCACCGTGGTCGAGAGCTCCCTCGCAATTCTTGCGCTCGACTTTGTCCTCACCGTTTTCATGTTTCGCGGCCTCGGCGTATGAACCTTTCCCGCTCCACCCTCGATCTCTGGGTCGGCACCTTTGTCGCGATCGGCATCGGCGCCATTCTCTTTCTCGCGCTGAAGGTCGGCAACCTGGTGAGCCTGGGGTCCGCGTCGGGGTACAGGCTGGAGGCGCGCTTCGACAACATCGGCGGCCTCAAGCTGCGGGCTCCCGCAAAGGCGGCAGGGGTCGTCGTCGGTCGAGTCGAGAGGATCAAGCTCGATCCGGCCACCTATCAGGCGGTCGTCACGATCAAGATCGACCATGGTTACCAGTTTACGACCGACACGATCGCGTCGATACTCACGTCGGGACTGCTGGGCGAGGTCTACATCGGGCTCGACGCCGGTGGCGACGCGAAAATGCTCCCGGACGGCGCGACGCTCGCGAAGACGCAATCGGCCGTCATCCTCGAGAAGCTGATCGGACAATTCCTTTTCGACAAAGCCGCGAGCGGCGGTGGAAAGTGAGCGCCACATGATCGCGCATACCTTGTCCCGGTTCCCGTCCGCCGTGATGCTGGCGGCGGCGCTCCTTTCGGGCTGCGCGGCGACGCCGTCGCGCGTCGACCCGCTCGAGCCGATGAACCGCGCGTCCTACCGGTTTCACGACGCCGTCGACACGGCCGTCGTCAAACCCGCAGTCCAGGCGTACATCGATGTCGTCCCGGAAAACGTCCGCGCGTCGGTGTCCAACTTTTTCAACAACATCGATGACCTCATCTCGGCGGTCAACGACCTGCTGCAGGGCAAGCTCGACAAACTCGGAAACGACTTGGGCCGCGTGATGCTCAACACCGGGTTTGGCATCGGCGGACTCTTCGATCTCGCGTCGCAGGTCGGCATCGAGCGCGGCAACGAGGACTTCGGACAGACTTTCGCGGTGTGGGGCTTCGACCAGGGGCCGTACCTCTTCGTGCCGTTCCTGGGACCATCGAGCTTCCGTGACGGCGCGGGCTGGATTGCGCGGTCCGCAGTCGGGCCCGTCGGATACATCTCGGATGTGCCGGTGCGCAACACCCTCTACGGCCTGGGTGCCGTCGATGCGCGGGCGCAGTTCGTCGGGGCCGGAGAAATGGTGGATACCGCCGCGCTCGATCGCTACCTTTTCATCCGCAACGCGTACCTGCAGCGCCGCCGCTATCTTGTCTACGACGGCAAGCCCCCTCCGGAACCCGAGGAACCCTAGATGGAAGCCATTCAACCGGCCGCGCGGCGGCTCGCGGCGTTTGCCGTGCTCGCCGTCATGTCGCTGATGCTCGGCGTTCCCGCGGCACGCGCGCAGGAAGCGCCCGACGCCATGGTGAAGCGCGTCGCGGAAGACGTGCTCGCGATCGTGCGGTCCGATCCGGCGATACAGGCGGGAAACGAGGCGCGAATCCGCGAGGTGCTCGAGACCAGGCTTCTGCCCAATTTCGACTTCGTGCGGATGACGTCGCTAGCGATGGGAAAGAACTGGCGAACCGCGACGCCCGAGCAGCAGAAGCGGCTCGCGGACGAATTCCGGGGGCTCCTCGTGCGAACGTACTCGGGCGCGCTCAATCGATATCGCAACGAGACGATCGATTACAAGCCGCTGCGGATGAACGCGGGCGACACCGAGGTCACGGTTCGCACGGCGGTGCTGCGCGCGAGCGGGGCCCCGGTCCAGATCGACTACAGCCTGGTGAAATCCGCGGACACCTGGAAGTGCTACGACGTCGTCATCGGCGGCGTTTCGCTCGTCACCAACTATCGTGACGAGTTCGGCGAGCAGATCAAGAGCGGCGGCGTCGACGGCCTGATCAAGACGCTCGCCGACCGAAACAAGGGCGTCGCCGCGAAATGACGGCCGAGGGCGGAGAGCCGGAGGAAGCGGGTGCCGTATTTGCCGGGGACGAAAACGACGCGCGCTGGACCTGCGAGGGCGCGCTGACCTACGCCAATGCGGGTGCCGTGCTTGCCGCGACCGCAGCGTTGCCGCTGCCGACGACGGGCGAGGTCGATCTTGCCGACATCGGTGCGGTGGACTCGACGGCCGTCGCGGTGCTGATCGCGCTCAAGCGGCGCGCGGCGGAAGAAGGCAAGCCGCTGACGTTCGTCAATGTTCCGGCGGCGATTACCGCACTCGCGGATCTCTACGGCGTCGAGGAAATCCTCGTCACCTGACCCGATCGCGCGCGCTGCGCGCGCCGCCGATCCGTTTCGCCCCGCCGCCCGCCGCCAAGCCGTGTCGATCGCCGTCGAAGTCGTCAACGTCGCCCGCCGCTTCGGCCGCGTGCAGGCGCTCGATGGCGTGAGCCTGGCGGTGGAGGAGGGCGAGTTCTTCGGTTTGCTGGGACCCAATGGCGCGGGAAAGACGACGCTGATCTCGGTCCTGGCCGGGCTCACCCGCGCCGACGCCGGCAGTGCGCGGATCCTCGGCCACGACGTCGTCACTTCCTACCGCGCGGCGCGGCGCGCGCTGGGCGTGGTGCCGCAGGAGCTCGTGTTCGACCCGTTTTTCACCGTGCGCGAAACGCTCGAGATCCAATCGGGCTACTTCGGCATCCGCGACAACCGCGCATGGATCGACGAGATCCTCCACCACCTCGACCTCGTGTCCAAGGCCGACGCGAACATGCGCTCGCTCTCCGGGGGCATGAAGCGCCGTGTGCTTGTCGGCCAAGCGCTCGTGCACAAGCCGCCGGTGATCGTGCTGGACGAGCCGACCGCGGGCGTCGACGTCGAGCTGCGGCAAAGCCTGTGGGCGTTCATCCGCAAGCTCAATCGCGACGGCCACACGATCATCCTCACGACGCACTACCTCGAGGAGGCCGAGGCGCTGTGCGGACGGATCGCGATGCTCAAGGCGGGGAAGGTCGTCGCGCTGGACACCAAGCGAAATCTCCTGTCCCGGTTCGCCGGATTGACGGTGCGGCTGGTGGCCGAGCGCGTCCCCGCCGCGTGGCAGCCGCGCGTGCTGCGGCAGGATGCGGGCATCTTCTACCTCGGCATCGACCGGTACGCCGACCTCGAGGCGCTGCTCGCCGCGTTGCGCACCGAAGGGATCGCGATCGGCGAGCTCGCGCTGCAGGAGACCGATCTCGAGCAGGTGTTCCTGCGGATCATGGGCGGCCAGGGACTCGAGGCCGCCGCAAGCGCCGCAGGGCTGCCCGAAGGCGCTCATGGTTCGCTCTCGGAGGGAAGGCGCGCAGCGCCGAGGGTGCCCCGATGAACCTCGCGCGCGCCGGGTGGCCCACGCTGCTGTACAAGGAGCTGCTGCGATTCTGGAAGGTGAGCCTCCAGACGATCCTCGCGCCGGTGCTGACCGCATTGCTCTATCTGCTCATCTTCTCGCACGTGCTGGAGGCGAATATCTCCGTGTTCGGCGGCAAGGTCACCTACACGGCATTCCTGATTCCCGGTCTCGTGATGATGTCGGTCCTCCAGAATTCGTTCGCCAATACGTCGTCGTCGCTGATGCAGTCGAAGATGAACGGCAACCTGATCTTCATTCTGCTGCCTCCGATGTCGCCGCTCGAACTCTTCGCGGCCTACGTCGCGGGAGCGGTGGTGCGGGGCCTCGTCGTCGGCATCGGAGTGTTCGCCGTGACGCTGTACTTCGCCCCGTCGCTGCTGCGAATGCCGCATCCGGTCTGGGCACTCGCTTTCGCGCTGCTCGGGAGCGCGATTCTCGGCTCGCTCGGACTCATCGCCGCCATCTGGGCGGAGAAATTCGACCAGATATCGGCGTTCCAGAACTTCCTGATCATGCCGCTCACGTTTCTCTCCGGCGTCTTCTACTCGATCCACTCCCTTCCGCCGTTCTGGCAATCGCTGTCGCATGCGAATCCGTTCTTCTATATGATTGACGGGTTCCGCTACGGCTTTTTCGGGCTGTCCGACGTGCCGCCGACGACGAGCCTCGCGATAGTCGCCGGTTGTGCATTCGTGCTGTCGCTTGTCACGCTCGCGATTCTCGAAAGCGGCTGGAAGCTGCGGCATTGACGTCCGGGCCGCGCGGATCCCCTGCGCGGCGCCAGCCCAGGCTCGCCGCTTCGCCGTCCGGTCCAAAGCCCAGTCATCGCGCCGAGGTTTGCCCATGGTCACGCCCGAATCCATCAAGACGTCGATCCTCGCCGGCCTGTCCTGCGAGCACGTGGAGGTGAAAGGCGACGGCCAGCATTGGGAGGCGGTGATCGTGAGCGCGGCGTTCGCGGGACTCGGCAAGGTCCGCCAGCACCAGCTCGTCTATGCGGCGCTCGGCGACCGGATGCGCGAGGAGATCCACGCGCTTTCGATGACCACGCTCACGCCGGCGCAATGGGCCGCCGCCCGGAACTCGTGAGATGAACGGCCCCCACGCTCACTGCGTTCGCTGCCCCCGGAGGGACGCCCACCCGAGCAGGGCGAAGCCAAGGCCCGCAGGGCGCGTCTGCGAGCGCGGGCGGCGGGC
>JANMBN010000322.1:0-3907 GCA_031360485.1 Betaproteobacteria bacterium
TTGAGCAGCGCCACCAGTTCCCGCACATCTTTCGCCGGCACCTTCGCCGGATTGACGACCAGCACGATCGGCGTGGAGCCGACGATCGCGATCGGCGTGATGTCGGCAATCGGATCGAAGGGAAGCGACTTGTAGACGCTCGGATAGATCACGTGGTTGTTGGAAACCACGCTGAGCGTCCAGCCATCAGGCGCCGCCCTGACCAGGGCCGACGTTCCGACGATGCCTCCCGCGCCCGGCTGATTGTCGACCGCAATCGGGTGGCCCAACGTCCTGGTCAGCGCCGGCGATGCTGCGCGCGTGATCGTATCCACGCCGGAGGCCGTGGCCACCGGCAGGATGAACCGGATCGCCTTGTCGCCGACCTGCGCGTGCGACACGCCCGAAGTGCCGAACACCAAGGCCGACAGCGACGCGATGACCCGCGCGATCGACATCCTGTTCTTCGTCCATCGAGATCCATTGCCGGTCATGTGTGTCTCCCGTGGTGCCGAGGTTTGCCCGTGAGCCATCAGGCGATCACCGCCTGCGCGCGCAAGGCTGCAATCTGGTCGGGTCCGTACCCCAACTCGCGCAACAGTTCGTCGGTGTGTTCCCCCATCCGAGGCGGATTCATGCGCACACCGAGGCGATGGCCCTGCAGCGTGATCGGGAAAAGTGTGGTCTTCACCGTCTGACCCGCCTTGTCGCCGTCCGGCAGGCGTACATCGGCCAGGCCGCCGGTGGCAATGAGGTGCGGGTCGTCGTACAGGTCTTCGGGCTTGCGGATGGGCGCGAAAGGCAGCCCTGCCTTTTCGAACAGCGCGGCCAATTCATCGGCGCCTCGCTGCGCCAGTCTATCGCGGAGCGTCGGGAGCAGCGTCGGACGCCTATGCACGCGCTGATTGTTGTCGGCCAGTGCCGGGTCGGCCTTGAGATCGGCGAACCCGAGCGCATCGCAAAACGTGATCCACTGCGCGTCGCTCACGGCCGCGAGGAAAATCTGCTCGCCGTTCTTCACCGTGAACACGTCGTACACCGCCCAGGGACTTTCGCGCACGGGCATGGGTGCCGGGGGCCTGCCGGTCATGGCGAATTGCAGCATGTGCTGGCCCATGAGAAACACGTTGTTCTCGAACAAGGCGGACTGCACCTCCATGCCTCTGCCCGTGATGCCGCGCTGAACCAGCGCGCCCAATGCCCCGATCGCGCCGAACAGACCGCCCATGATGTCGTTGACGCTGGTGCCGGCGCGCAGCGGATCCCCTGGGCGGCCCGTCATGTAGGCGAGGCCCCCCATCATCTGCACCACTTCGTCGAGCGCCGTTCGGTGGTCGTACGGACCGGGCAGAAATCCCTTGTGGCTGACGTAGATGAGGCGCGGGTTCACCTCGGACAGCGATGCGTAATCGAGGCCGTACTTGCCCATCGTGTCGGGCTTGAAGTTCTCGGCCACCACGTCGGCGCTCGCCGCCAGCTTGCGCGCGAGTTCGGCGCCCGCAGGGTTGTGCAAGTCGATCGCAATGCTCTTCTTGTTGCGGTTGAACATCGGAAAGAACCCTGCACCGGCGCCCAGCAGGCGGCGCGTCCGGTCGCCGTCGATCGGCTCGATCTTGACGACTTCGGCGCCCATGTCGGCCAGCATCATCCCGCACGTCGGACCCATGACCATGTGGGTGAATTCCACGACACGAAGACCGGCGAGCGGCTGCGGAGGCGCGGTGCGGGCGTCGGCGCTCATGTTTGCCCGCAATCGCTAGGCGCCGGCTGCCGACGCAGCGGACAGGGTCTTCGGAAGTCCCGCGCGCCAAACGGTTCCGTACAGTGTTTCGCCTTCGAGCCACTGCGCCATCTTGGCGCGCAATGCCAGGAGCTTGTGGAAATCCTGCCCGGTCGCGACCCCCATGCTCGCGAACAGATAGGCCAGATCCTCGGTGGCGACGTTGCCGCTGGCGCCAGGTGCATGCGGACAACCCCCGATGCCGGCAAGACACGCATCGAAGCGTCTGATGCCCAACTGCCACGCGGCGTACACGTTGGCCACGCCAAGCCCACGCGTGTCGTGAAAATGGCCACAGGTCAAACGGTTTCCGGCGATGGGCAACGACTGCTCGAACAGATCGCGCACCGCGGCCGGATCGGCATAGCCCACCGTGTCGGCGAGACCCACCCGATCCACACCCGCGTCCAGCACCGCGCGCAGCAGGCGCAGCACCTCTGCGGGCTCGACACGGCCTTGCAGCGTGCAGCCAAAGGCCGTGCTGATCCCGACCTCGACCAGGCATCGGGAACCGGACGCATCCCGCGCAGCGCGAATGCGCGCGATTTCCTGCACGACCTCGTCCGGCGCCTTGCGCAAATTCGCGAGGCTGTGCGCGTGGCTGGCCGACAGCGGCACGAGCATCAGATCGGCTCCGCTTTCCAAGGCGCGCTCGGCACCCTTGAGATTGGGAACCAGGACGGACACAAAAAGCTCGGGCAGCGTCTTGGCAAATGCGACGAGTTGAGCGGTGTCGGCGAGCTGCGGAAGCAGCCGGGCCGGAACGAACGACCCCACCTCGATTTCCCGCTGTCCGGCGGCGTAAGCGTCGCCGATCCATTCGATTTTCTGTGCCGTGGGCAGCACGCGGGCGATGCTCTGCAGGCCATCGCGAAGCCCGACTTCGCGAATGACGACGGGATGGGTAGGTCTGCTCATGGTCCGGAGCGGAAATTATAGGCATTCCGCCGAGGGACGTCGGCAATATTTGGCTCTTTCGCCAGCATTGCGGGAAAGCGGTATTGGCCGAGGCCGGGTTCGTTGTCGCGCGTGTCCCCCGCGACATCGGAATTTCATCGCCGGCAACAGGCCGCTCGCGCAGCCCCATCGTACCCCGCCTCGAGAGCGGGGTTCGCGACGCGGGTCGCCGGAACTCGGGGCGGTTCGCGCTGCCGGCGCCCGCTTACTGGCACACCGTGCCGGGTGCGCGGAACACGAACCGCGTGAGCGCCTTGGTCTGCGTCACGCCGTAGAGCGTGTAGACGAACGTGCCGTTCGCGCCGTCCGTGAACGTCACCGTGGCCGTCCCGACGTTGCTGTGGATGAGGCGCGACGGATCGAACGGCACCGCATTGAACGGCGGCCCGGTCGTCGCATCGAGCGCGCCCGCGTACGTCCGCGTGCCGGTCTTCGCCAGCGTGGCGGTCACCCAGAGCGGAGTCCCATTGAGGTCGTAGGTGAACCAGGAAGCGAAGATGATGTCGCCCTGGTGCGTGAAGTTGATGCCCCAGCCGGCTTCGGCCAGGTTCGGCACTGCCCACATGTCCGTGTAATTGGTCGCCAGCGTCGCGGCGAGCGTGCCGTTGAAGGTGCAGGCCGGCGCCGGGGAGGCGAACACGAAGCGCGCCAGCGTCTTGACCTGCGAGATGCCGTTGACCGTGTAGGAGAACGTGCCGTTGTTCGCGTCGGTGAACGCGAGCCGGCCCGTACCCACCGAGTTATGCGTGATGCGCGAGGGATCGAAGGGCACGGCGCTGAACGCCGGCCCGGCGGTGACATCGATCGCGCCCGTGTAGCTGCCGTCGATTTGCTGCTGCGCGGTCATGGTCAGCCACCACGGCTTGCCGCCGGCGTCGTAGGTGAACCACGACGCGAAGATGATGTCGCCCTGGTGCGTGAAGTTGATCCCCCAGCCGGCTTCGGCGAGGTTCGGCACCGCCGACATGCCCTGGTAGTTGGCGACGGCCGGAGTTACGGCGGCAGCGCCGATCCGCGGGAGCGAGAACGAGTCGCCTGGACCGTTGGACCCCGTCAGCGTGAGGCCATCCGCGGACACCTGGAACGTCAGTTGCGGGCTCGTGTGCGACAGCCCCCATTCACCGTTGGTATCGACGTACGGCGCGGGGGACCGGCTCGACGTGAAAGCGCCGGTCGTCGGATTCCACGCAT
>JANMBN010000346.1:0-12287 GCA_031360485.1 Betaproteobacteria bacterium
TCATCGACGAGATGACGGCCGAATTCGCGCGCAACGACGAATTTCGCCTGGCGATCGCTCCGGAAGGCACGCGCGGCCGCACGGAGTACTGGAAGTCGGGCTTCTACCATCTCGCGCGTGCGGTCGGCACGCCGCTGGCGCTGGGCTACGTCGACTACACGCGGCGGGAAGTGGGCATCGGCGCCTACATGGACCTCACGGGAGAGGCGGCGGCCGACATGGCGCGAATGCGTTCGTTCTATGCCGGCAAGCGTGGCCGGCATCCGGAGAACCAGGGCCCGGTTCGCCTGCGCAACGAGACCGTCGCGAACGAGTAGTCGCCGCTACCATGCACCGCCGGCGAGGCGCGACCGGTTTGCGCTCGCGTGTGGGGCGGCCGACAATGCGGATTCGATCGGACCCACCGCCGGTCGTTCGCCGCCACGATGACGAAGCCGCACGCCCACAGACTTCCCGATCCGCATCGCCATCGCAACGAATCGTCGAGGACGCGGCGGACGTTATGGATCGCACTTGCGCTGACCGGCGGCTTCGCCGTCATCGAAGCGGTCGGCGGCTGGCTCGCCGGCTCGCTCGCGTTGATCTCGGACGCGGGCCACATGGTCACCGATTCCGCCTCCTTCGTCGTCGCGCTGATCGCCGCGGCGGTGACCGCGCGTCCGCCGTCGCACCGCGCGTCGTACGGCTACGCGCGCGCGGAGGTCATCGCTGCGTTCGTCAACGCGTTGGCCATGATGGCGCTGATCGTCTGGATCGCGATCGAGGCGGTGCTCCGGCTGCTCGCGCCGACACCGGTCGCGGGCCCGACGGTGATGGCCGTCGCCGCCGCCGGCCTGGCGATCAATCTTGTCGTCGCGTGGATGCTTTCGCGCAGCGCCCGCGGCATCAATGCGCGGGGTGCCCTGCTTCACGTGTTCGGCGACCTGCTGGGATCGGTGGCGGCATTCGTTTCCGGTGCGGTCATCTATCGAACCGGGTGGACGACGATCGACCCGATCCTCTCGCTCCTGGTCGCGCTGCTGATCCTGAGGTCGACGCTTGCACTGCTGAAGGAGTCGACGGGCGTCCTGATGGAGCGCGTGCCCGCTCACCTGTCCTACGACGCGGTGGGCCGGTCGCTCGCCGCGCTCCCCGGAGTGACCGGAGTCCACGACCTGCACGTTTGGCACATGAGCGCCGAACGCGTCGCCTTGTCGGCGCATCTGATGCTGACCGACGGCGTGGCTTGGCCGCGGGCTCTCGCAGCGGCGCAGCGCATGCTGGCGCACGATTACGCGATCGACCACGTGACGCTGCAACCGGCCTGGCCGGTGCCCCCGCCCGCCGGGCGGATCATCCCGGTCGCATCGATGCCCGAGCCGGATGACGACCACGGCTCCGATCCGCTGTTGCATTAAAGCCAGCGCGCCTTCTTGAACCTGACGTAGAGCCAGATGTCCGTCACAGCCATCACGGCGACGGCGAGCGCATAGCCGTATTCCCAGTCGAGTTCCGGCATGTGCTTGAAGTTCATTCCGTAGATGCCGGCGACCATCGTCGGCACCGCGATGATGGCCGCCCACGCGGCAAGTTTCTTGGTCACTTCGTTCTCGGACAGCGAGATCATGCCGAGGTTGACCTGGATCGCCGTCGCCAGCATCTCGCGGATGCCTTCGATCGACTGGTGGATGCGGTGCAGGTGGTCGTAGACGTCGCGGAAGTATTCCTGCATCCCGGTGCAGACGAGCGGCACCCGGCCGCCGTAGAGCTTGCCCGTCGCTTCCATCAGCGGGTCGACCGCGTGCTTCAGCACCATGAGCTTCTGCTTCAACGCATAGAGCGACTCGATGTTCGATCGGGCGGCGTTGCGGACGAAGATGCGCTCCTCGATCTGCTCCAGCTCCGACTCCATCGAATCGAGGATCGGGAAGTACCGGTCGACGACGGTATCCATCACCGCGTAGAGGACGAAGCCCGATCCGTAACGCAGGAGCTCGGGTTCGCGCTCGCAGCGCGCGCGGACTTCGCTGAAGCCCTTCTGCGTCCGATGGCGCACCGACAGGATGTAATTGCGGCCGACGAAGATGTCGACCTCGCCCCGGATCAGCGGCGCCTCGGATTCGTCGGAAGCGGGTTCGATCGTGTGCAGCACGACGAACAGCGAGTCCTCGTATTCCTCGATCTTCGGCCGCTGGTGGCCCTTGCGCGCGTCCTCGACGGCCAGCGGGTGGAGGCCGAACTCCTCGGCCATCTCGTCGATCTCCTGCTGCGTCGGGTCGAACAACGCGACCCAGACGAAGCATTCGGGCCGCGTCACGTACTCGCTGATGTCCGCGACCGGAATGTCGCCGAGCTTCTTTCCGTTCTGGTAGGCGACACAGTTGATCAGCATGTTCCGGTCTCGATCGCGTGACGTAGCGGCGACGTCCGCCACACGGCGGTTCCCGCTGGTCCGCGTCTGCGTGGCGCATGCTATATTAATCGACTGCAAGGCCGATGTCGTTGCCTTCGCGGTGGCGCCGGTTCCGGCGCCGCACGTCATTCACCCGATTCCTTGTCCGACTTCCGCACCGCACCTCGCGCCGCCGCGCCGCCTTCCGCCGTGGCGTCCGCCGGCCCCCGCGAGCTATCGCTGCTCCTCACGCTGGCGGCCGTGCAGTTCACGCACATCGTGGACTTCATGATCATGATGCCGCTCGGTCCGCAGTTCATGCGGCTCTTCGCGATCGGCCCGCAGCAGTTCGGATTCATGGTGTCGGCCTACACGCTTGCGGCGGCCGCCAGCGGTTTCGTCGCCGCGTTCTGGATCGACCGGTTCGACCGCAAGCGCGCGCTTCTCGGCCTCTATGCGGGATTCATCGTCGCGACCGCGCTCTGCGGTGTCGCCCCCGACTATCCGCTGCTGCTCGCCGCGCGCGTCGTCGCGGGCGCGTTTGGCGGCGTTCTCGGCGGGCTCGTCTTCGCGATCGTCGCCGATCTCGTGCCCTACGCTCGCCGCGCAACGGCGACGGCGGTCGTCGCCGCCGCGTTCTCGCTGGCCGCCGTCGCCGGCGTGCCCCTGTCGCTCTGGATCGCCGCGCGGTTCTCCTGGCGCGCGCCGTTTCTCGCCCTCGCGGGCCTCAGCATCCTGGTAGGAATCGCGGCGGCGCGTTTGATCCCGCCGCTGGCCGCGCACGTCGTGTCGGGGCCGCGCACCCGTCCGCTCGCGCAGCTGCGGGCGATCTTCGGCGTGGCGAACCACAGGCGCGCGTTCGCCTTCATCTTCGTGCTGATGTGCTCGGTGTTCGCGGTCGTGCCGTTCATCGCCGCCTACAATGTCGCCAACGTCGGCGTCACCGAGGCCGACCTCGCGATCATCTATTTCGCCGGCGGCGCCACGTCGCTCGTCACGGCGCAGGTGATCGGCCGGCTCGCCGACCGTTTCGGCAAACGCCGGCTGTTCACGATCCTCGCGCTGATCTCGATCGTGCCGATCCTCGTCATCACGCACCTGCCGCCGCTGTCGCTCGCCTGGGTCGTCGCGCTGTCGGTGGTGTTCTTCGTATTCGTTCCCGGCCGGTTCGGGCCCGCGATGGCGCTCGTCACCGGCAGCGTCCGGCCGCACCTCCGCGGCAGCTTCATGAGCTTCAATGCGTCGATCCAGCAGCTCGCATCGGGGGTCGCCTCGCTGGCGGCGGGGCTCGTCATCGGGCGGGCACCGGACGGCGCCCTGACGCACTACGGCACCGTCGGATGGCTGTCGGTGGGCTGCACGCTGGCCTGCCTCTGGCTGGTGCGGCAGATCCGCATCGTCGACGACGGCGCCCGCCCGCCGGCGTCCTGATGCTGCCACCGCGGGCGGGTTGGTCGCGGCCCGGACATGCGGGTAACATGGGCGCCCCCGCCCGTGCGCGGCCCGCGGCCATCGCATGATCATCCCCTCGCTGCTCGATACCGACCTCTACAAGTTCACGATGATGCAGGTCGTCCTGCACCATTTTCCGGGGGCGCAGGTCGAGTACCGCTTCAAGTGCCGCAATCCCGGCGTCGATCTGACGTCGTACGTCGCGGAGATCCGCGACGAGATCCGCTCGCTCTGCAGCCTGCGGTTTTCGCCGGACGAGCTCCAGTACCTGCGCGGCTGGCGTTTCTTCAAGAGCGATTTCGTCGACCTGCTCGGCCTGTTCCAGCTCGACGAGCGCTTCATTCACGTCGACCGGATCGCCGGATCCGACCGGGAGATCGATATCACGATCCGCGGGCCGTGGCTGCATACGATCCTGTTCGAGGTGCCGGTGCTCGCGATTGTCTCCGAAGTCCACGACCGCAACACGCATATGGGCGCCGATCTCGCCGAGGGCCGGCGGCGGCTCGCGGAGAAGATCGGACGGATGAACGCGGTGCCGGATCCCGAGTTCCGCATCGCCGACTACGGCACCCGACGGCGCTTTTCGCGGGGATGGCACGAGGAGGTCGTGCGGACACTCGCCACCGGCATCGGCTCGAAATTCGTCGGCACGAGCAACGTGAAGTTCGCGATGCAGATGGGGCTGACGCCGCTGGGAACGATGGCGCACGAATACCTGCAGGCGTGCCAGGCCGTCGGCCCGCGGCTGCGCGACTCGCAGGTGTTCGCGTTCAACATGTGGGCGCGCGAGTATCGCGGCGACCTCGGGATCGCGCTGTCCGACGTCTGCGGGATGGACGCGTTCCTGCGCGACTTCGACCTCTTCTTCTGCAAGCTGTTCGACGGCGTTCGCCACGACTCCGGCGATCCGTTCGAGTGGGGCGAGAAGCTGATTGCGCACTACCAGAAGATGCGGATCGACCCGCGCAGCAAGACGATGGTGTTCTCGGATAGCCTCAATGTGCCGCTGGCGATCCGGCTGTTCGAATATTTCCGCGGGCGGATGCACACGGCGTTCGGCATCGGCACGAACCTCACCAACGACGTCGGTTTCGAGCCGCTGTCGATCGTGATCAAGATGACGCGCTGCAACGGGCAGCCGGTGGCGAAGATCAGCGACGAGCCTTCGAAGACCATGGACTACGATCCGTCCTATGTCGCGTATTTGCGCGAGGTGTTCCAGGTGCCCGAAGTCACGCCGTCTCCGGCCGCGGAGAGTTGACCGGTGTCGGCGGCCCGTTCTTCCGTGTAGAGTTTGATCATGGCCACACCACTGACCACCACGCCGGCGGCCGCGGGCGGCGACGCGGCGCCCAAAGGTCCCGGCCGCCGCTTGCGGCTCGAGGAGATCCTCACGCTGATGATCGCCGACGGGCTCATCGGGTCCTACGACGCGGAGACGCTGCTGCGGTCGCCCACACGGCGTGTCGAACATCCGCTGGAGATCATCGCCGAAAGGAACTGGCATTCGGCCAACGGGCCGCGCCGGGCCCTGACGCTGGATTGGCTCGTCGAATGGCTCGCCGGCAAGCTCGACGTCCCGTACATGCACATCGACCCGCTCAAGATCGATCTCACGGCGGTTACGCAGTCGATGACGAACGCGTACGCCGAGCGGTACCGGATTCTGCCGGTCGAGGCGACGCGGACGACGCTGACCGTCGCCACGGCGGAGCCCTTCGTTCGCGACTGGGCCGACGAGCTCGAGAAGATCCTGAAGCTCGAGGTGAAGCTCGCGTTCGCCAATCCGCAGGACATCCGGCGCTACCTGGGCGAGTTCTACAACCTCGCGCGCTCGATGAAGAAGGCGCAGGAGGCGTCGAAGGGCGCTCTGTCGCTCGCTCGCGACTTCGAGCAGCTTGTGGCGCTGGGACAGCAGGGCAAGCTCGACGCCAACGACAGCCACGTCGTCCATATCGTCGACTGGCTGTGGCAGTACGCGTTCGAGCAGCGGGCATCCGATATCCACATCGAGCCGCGTCGCGAGTCAGGCCAGGTGCGCTTCCGCATCGACGGCGTGCTGCACCAGGTCTACGCGATTCCGACCCCGGTCCTGGTGGCGATGACGTCGCGGATCAAGCTGCTCGCGCGGATGGAGATCGTCGAGAAGCGCCGTCCCCAGGATGGCCGGATCAAGACCGTCAACACGGCGGGCGAGGAAGTCGAGCTGCGCATCTCGACGATGCCGACGGCGTTCGGCGAGAAGATCGTGATGCGGATCTTCACGCCCGAAGTGCTGGTCCGCGACTTCATCGAGCTGGGATTCACGGCCGAGGACTGCGACCGCTGGGGGCGGATGATCAAGCAGCCGAACGGCATCATTCTCGTCACGGGCCCGACGGGCTCGGGGAAGACGACCACGCTCTATTCGTCGTTGAAGCAGCTCGCGACTCCCGAGGTCAATGTCTGCACGGTCGAGGACCCGATCGAGATGATCGAGCCCCTGTTCAACCAGATGCAGGTGCAGCCCGCGATCGGCGTGGATTTCGCGCACGGCGTGCGCACGCTGATGCGGCAGGATCCCGACATCATCATGGTCGGCGAAATTCGCGACCGGGACACCGCCGACATGGCGATCCAGGCGGCGCTGACCGGCCACCTCGTCCTGTCGTCGCTGCACACCAACGACGCGCCGACGGCCGTGACCCGCATGCTCGACCTCGGCATGCCCGCGTACCTGATCAACTCGACGCTGCTGGGCGTCATGGCGCAGCGGCTCGTGCGCACGCTGTGCCCGCACTGCAAGGCGCCGGGGGAGCCGCCCGACGACGAAACGTGGCGGGCGATCACTGCGCCATGGCGCGCGGACAAACCGGCGGAGGTGATGGCGCCGGTCGGTTGCGTCGAATGCCGGATGACCGGCTACCGCGGCCGCATCGGCCTCTACGAGGTGATGCTGATGACGCCGGCCATCCGCAAGCTCGTCACGATGGAAACCGACGACGGGAAGATTCGCGACCAGGCCTACAAGGACGGGATGAAGCCCCTTCGCGTCTCGGGCGCGATGAAAGTCGCCGCGGGGCTCACCAGCGCCGACGAGGTCGTCAAAGTCGTGCCGCTCGGATAGCGCGCGCTTCGCAGCGTTCCGCACGGGGATCCCGATTCGAGAACCCTCCGGAGGAGCGGCCATGCTCGCTCGTTGGTGCGCGCGGAGATCGAGCCATCATTGGCTGTTCTGTATCGGTGCCGCCTTCGCGGCGCGACTTGCCCATGGCGCAGTGACCCATTTGCGGCACTAGCGGCCGAAACCGATCCGCGTTACCGATTGTAGGCAACATCGTGTTGCGCAACGGGCACGCGTGTTGCGCACGCCGAGTTCCGCCGAATCCCAATTCCCCGCCGTTCGTCGGTGGCGGCGCCGCGGATTCCGGCAATCGGCACAGGTCTTGCGAGGTAGGCATCGCGAACACGACCTCTGGACCTCCGATGACGATGCCCTGCCTGTCGAATTGCCCTGCGGCGTTGCCGCCCGCCCGTGCCCAGCGAGGATTCACCATGCTGGAGCTGATGGTGACGATAGCGCTAGCCGCGATTCTGGCCGCGATCGCCGCGCCGGGAATGATGGACTTCATCCGCAGCAATCGGATGAGCAGCGCGGCGAGGCAGCTCGACGCGGACATGGTTCTGGCGCGGCGCGAAGCGATCAAGCGCAACCTGCGCGTGCTGATCTGCCCGGTCGGCAGCACCGCAGGCAAGTGCGGCACGGCGACGACGACGGCGTGGACGCAGGGATGGCTGGTCTGCTACGACGCGAACTCCGACGGTGACTGCGACGACACGGTCGCGGACAACCCCAACCCGATCCGGAAGCACGGTGCGCTCGAACCCACGCTGACCTTGACCGGGCCGGCGGCGATCGCGCGATTCAACGCCAATGGCACGCAGGGCGCGGCCGGAGCAGCCAGTCTGACCTTCACGACCCGGGGAACATGGTCGGGCTCGAAGTCGTACGTCGAGACCGTCACCGCTACCGGAAATGTCGCCATGGCGGCGGGGAGCTGACATGTTTACACATCGCCAACAGCGGTCGTCGCGAGCCCCGAAGCAACATGGGTTCACGATGCTCGAGATCCTCGTCACGCTTTTCCTGCTGACGATGTGGCTGCTCGCGTCCGCGGGCGTCCAGTCGTCTTCGCTCCAGTACACCAAGGCCGCGCAGTTCCGCACGCAGGCCGTCTACCTCGCGACCGAGCTCGCCGAACGGATGCAGGCGAACAAGACCTCCGCGGTTGCGGGCACCTATGTGCATTCGGGAGGCAGCGGAACCTCGCCCAAGAATTGCGTCACTGCGACGTGCCTGCCGGATGAACTTGCCGCGTTCGACGTCGCGGAGTGGGACGGGCGCGTCACGGCCGTCCTTCCGAACGCGACGGTGAGCGTCACGACAGCCGGGGCCGCTAATCCGATCACCTACACGATCCTGATCAGCTGGACCGACCGCCGGACCGACCGTACGTATTCCGCCGGCGGAACGTCGGAGTCGTTCTCGTACACCGCCACCAAGACAATCTACGATTCCCCGACACTATGACCTGCGACGGCAACTCCGGTAAATGTTCGATGAAGCTTGCACAGTCCCGCAATGGCGGCTTTTCGTTGATCGAGCTGATGGTCGCGCTGAGCATCGGCCTCATGATCGTCGCCGCGATGCTCGCGAATCTCAGCGTGGCCACCGGGAGCAACCGCACCAATGCGCGGGTCGCCGAATTTCAGACCAATGGCCGATTCGCCACCGATTTCCTGCGGCGCGAGATCCAGCACGCGGGCTTTGCCGGCGTGAGCTGGACCAATCTCACCGACCTGGGCGCGACCGGCACGACCGACTACGGCTGCGGCGCCGGTTTTGCCGCCAATATAGCGCAGCCGATCTGGGGCGCCAACGACTCGAATCCGTTCTCCGGATCGTGCATCCCCGACGCGAACTACGCGCGCGGCGACATTCTCGTGCTGCGCCGCGCGGGACTCGATGCCATTCCCAGCACTACGGTGCTTTCGGCCAACCTGCTCTATTTTCGGTCCGAATACCTGCAGGGATCGGTATACCTCGGTCCCACGCGTCCGGCGAATCTGCAGACGCCCATCGCCGACTATCTGCTCGAGACAGACGTCTACTACATCAGCCCCTGGACCAACTCGGTCAGCGAAAGCCCGCAGGTCCCGGCGCTCTATCGGATGACACTCGGGGCCGGGCCGGCGATGTCGGCACAACTGATCGCGAGCGGCATCGAGAACATGCAGGTTCAGTACGGCGTCAACACCGCGGCCGGCACCCGTTTCTACGATGCGTCGACCGTTCCCGCGTCGCTCTGGGGCAACGTCGTCGCCGTGCGACTCTGGCTGCTGGCGCGGAGCACCACCGCCGAACCTGCCTACACCAACACGGCGTCCTACACGATGGGCGACCAGACGATCACGGCGAGCGACGGCTTCCAGCGGCAGGCTTTCCCGGTCGTCGTGCAGATACGCAAGTGAATCTCTCGAGGACAAATCGCAAATGAACCTGCGCGCGAATAAATGTGGGGTCGGCCGGCAACGCGGTGCGTCGTCGCTATTCCTGACCGTGATTCTGGTGCTCGTCGTCATGCTGCTTGCGGTGACCGCATCGGTGCTGTCGAACACGCAATTCAAGCTCGCCGGAAATCTGCAATTCGAGAACATAGCTTTCAACCTATCGGAAGGTGCATTGGCGTCGGCGGAGAGCTGGCTTGCGACGGGAACGAACGCCAAGAACGCGGGGTTCACGACGCATTCGACGAGTGCTCCCGAGATTTATCCGATCGATTACCTCGCGACCAACAGCATCGATCCGCTGACCATGACCTGGAGCAATTCGAACTCGACCGCGGTCGGCGGCAACGACAGCCAGCGCTACATGATCGAAAAATACGGCGCCGACAATCAGCCGCTCGGAACGGGGCTCGATACCGGCGGCCGCCCGCTCACCGGCTGCCAGAAGGTCGACGTATTCCGGATCAGCACCCGGGGCACCAGCGTCAAAGGCACGACCAAGCTCGTGCAAACGACCTATAGCGTACCTAGTTGTTGATCGTTCTCCTCGAGACATCCAAATCAGAGATACAGAAAGGTTCGACCATGAAGATGACCCTCCCGAGCGTCTCACGCCTGTTCCTCTCATGCATGCTTTCCCTGTCCGCCGACGTTTACTCGGCGGCGATCTTTACGCCGAACAATCAGCCGACCGGGTGGGGCGGCGAGGTCGACGTGTCCAATTTCAATTTCGGCACGGGTCTCGAGACGATCTACAAGGGCGATTTCACGAAGGCCGACTGGTCGGGTAACCTGTTCGCGTTCCCGGTCGACTCCGAGGGTTCCATCCTGTTCGCGGCCGAGCGCTGGACGGTCGGTGGGACGGGGGGCGTTGCCGACAACGTCACCGCGCAGAACTACGACACCGGCCGCTACATCGTGACGCTCAAGAAGGACGGCTCGAAGATCCCGTTCCGCTGGGCGTCCCTCGACAGCAAGCAGCAGTCGGACACCGGCGGAAAATCGACGATCATCGACTACATCCGCGGCGACCGCAGCAACGAGGACCCGATCGGCGCGAAATTCCGCGCCCGCTCGAAGGCGACCGTGCTGGGCGACATTATCCATTCGCGCCCGCTGTTCGTCGCTCATCCTACCGATCCGCGCGTCTACGTCGGCGCGAACGACGGGATGCTGCACGCTTTTGACGCCGACTTCGGTACCGAAGTCTTCGCCTACATTCCGTCGTTTTTCACACTGAACTCGGCCAACTTCAATAACGTCGGTGACCTGACCGTAAAGCCGTACGCGCATAAGTACTACGTGGACGCCTCGCCCAATGCGCAAAAGGTCACGATCTCGGGCGTCGACAAGACGATCCTCGTCGGCGGTGTGGGCGCCGGTGGCAAGGGCCTCTACGCGCTCGACATCACCGATCCGACTGCGGGGTCGGAATCGGCGGCGGCGAGCAAGATCCTGTGGGAAATCACGCCGACCACGATCAACAACATTGCCAACACCGCGTACGCCGAACTCGGCAATACGTATGGCATCCCGGTCATCGCCAAGCTCTCCGATGGTACTTGGGCGGCGATCGTCGGCAATGGTTACAACAGCACCGGCGCGGATCAGGCGATACTCTATATCATCGACCTGATGACGGGTGCGAAGATCGCCGCCATCGCCACGTCGGTGACCGGAACGTCCGACTCCAATCCGAACGGTCTTTCCAGCCCGACTGCGATCGACACCGACCACGACGGCAAGGTCGATTACGTCTATGCCGGTGACATCAACGGCAATCTCTGGAAATTCGACATTCGCAACGTCGCCTCGCCGGTCGTGACCAAGCTTTACACGACGAGCCCTGCGCAGCCGATCACCGGAAGGCCGACGGTTTCGCTGCACACGAATGGCGGCTATATGGTCAACTTCGCCACCGGCCGCATGTTCACCAGCGCTGACGCCACCGATGCCACGACCGTCTACTATGCCTACGGCATTTGGGATAACGGCACGACGATCGATCCGACCAAGATCGTAGGCCAGACGCTGACGGCGAAGACCTGGACATCCGGCAGCTTCAACTACAACGTCCGGGTGAGCTCGTCGAACGCCGTCGATTACACCGGCGCGGCCCCTAAACAGGGATGGAAGCTCGCGCTGCCGGCCGGCGAGCGCGTCGTCGGCGACGGCGGGCTCGTCACGAACAAGCGGTACATCTTCTCGTCTACGAATCCGACGATCGCCCACGCCGCGGTTGGCGGAGTCACGCAGCCGCAGGGCGACAACTGGATGAACGAGGTCGAATTCCTGACCGGCGGCGGCGGCACGGACCCGATCTTCGATCTGGACGCGAACCTGCAACTCGACAGCACGGACCGCGTACGCGCGGCGAGCGGTACGGGCGCGGACATGGGGCCGACGGGAATCCCGGTCTCGCGGTACATCGCCGCCGGCGTGATCTCGCAGCCGCTCGTCGCACAGCTCGTCACGTTGAGCGAGACGTATTTCAACACGAACCCGGACCTCGCCGTCGCGGCGACGTCGTCGGCCGGGCCCGGCGTGTCGAACGGACACTTCGACTTCGACATCTATTACGCCGCGTGCACGGTCGGCACGACGAGCTATCGCTGTCCGTCGAACACGCACGTGCACGAATACGACGACAAGTACGACGTAACCGGCGTCAACATGCTCGCGCCGAGCCTCTCCGCGTTCAACGTCAAGAACGCGATCCCGAGTCCGGCGACCAAGTTCAAGGTCCTGATGGCCAACCAGAAGTTCTCGCCGGCCGTGCAGTTCATCATCGGCAAGGATCCGCCCGGCGTCAGTGTCACTACGTGGGAAACGTCCGCTGGAATGACGATGGCGTCGTTGCCGTCGTACAGCACCGCCACGATCAAGAACCTTATGTACGCGTTGCCGCTCGATG
>JANMBN010000405.1:0-9234 GCA_031360485.1 Betaproteobacteria bacterium
ATCTCGGCGCCGCAGCGCCGCGCCACCTCCATAAAGTAATGAAACGCCCCGCGCTTGATTGCGGCTGCGTCTTCGATGCGGATCATCACCTGTGTGAGCAGGTTCTCGAACACCCGCGGGGGCGCGAAATAGAATGTCGGCCCGATCTCGCGCAGATCGGTCATGACCGTGTCGCTGGACTCGGGGCAGTTGATCGTGAAGCCCGCATAGAGCGCCTCGCAGTACGAGAACAGGTGGTCGCCGATCCACGCCATCGGCAGGTACGAGAGCACATCCTCGTCGGGCGTCAGCCGGTCGAACTCGACCCCGCCGCGGGCGGCGGCAATGAGCGCCTGGTGCGTCAGGCATACGCCCTTCGGCTTGCCGGTCGTTCCGGACGTGTAGATCATCGCGGCCACGTCGTCCGGCCGGTTCTTGGCCACCTCGGCCAGGAAAAAGTCGGGATGCGCGGCGTGATGCGCGCGCCCCATCGCCTGGATCCCGTCGTAGCCATGGAGGTGCGTCTGCGTGTAATGGCGCAGCCCCCGCGGATCGTCGAAGATGATGTGGTCGAGGGTCGGGCAGCGGTCGTGGATCTCGATCAGCTTGTCGACCTGCTCCTGGTCCTCGACGATGGCGAAATGCACTTCGGCGTCGTTCAGCACGTAGACCATTTCCGTGGCCACCGCGTCCTGGTAGAGAGGCACGGGCACCCCACCCAGCGATTGCGCCGCGGCCATCGCCCAATAGAGCCGCGGGCGGTTGTCGCCGATGATGGCCAGGTTCATCCCTCGCTTGAAACCCTGCGCCGCCAATCCACAAGCGAGCGCCCGCACCTCGTCGGCCACCTGCGACCAGGTCCAGGTCTGCCAGATCCCGAGGTCCTTCTCGCGCGTGGCCGGATGGCCGCCGCGAACTTCCGCGTGGTGCAGCAGCAGGCGCGGGAACGTGTCCAATGCGGGTGACGAGGGCACCGCTCGACTCCTCCGAACGTTGGCCGACCTGCTTCGGATCGGCGTTGTCGTCGCGATTCTATAGCTTCGACCGCGCAGGCGATACACGGCGCTCCGCGAGTCCGCAACCCCGGCTCCAGCGTCGGGCGGCGGGCAAAACGGCCGGCGCAACGATGCCGGCTCCATCGCGGGGGACATCCCTATCCGATGGGCCGGGGCGTCCTAGCCGATTTCCGTTTCGATGGACGGTTCTTGACGACGGGAATCCCGTCGTGATAAAAGACAAACGTTTGTTTGTTCCAGTCACCCGCCCTCATGCCCCAGCTGCAACGCGCGCCGCGCGCCGACAACCGGCTCCCGTTGCTGCTCGATGAAGCCGCGCGGCTCTTCGGCACGCAGGGGTTCCACGGGACGTCGATCCGCGACATCGTTCGCGCGGTGAACATGCTGCCCGGGTCGATCTACTATCACTTCGCCACGAAGGACTTGCTGCTCGCCGCCGTTTACGCCGAGGGGGTGCGCCGAATATCGGATCGCGTAAGAGCCGCGTTCGACGCCAGGACCGATCCGTGGGACCGGCTCGAAGCCGCGTGCGTTGCGCACCTCGAAGCCTTGCTCGCGGAAAACAACTACGCGCGGGTGGTGATCCGGGTGCAGCCCGCCGACGTGCCGTCGGTCGCCCCGGACCTCGTCGCGCAACGCGATGGATACGAGCGCCTCTTCGTCGACCTGATCGCCTGCCTGCCGGTCGAGCGCAGCGTCGACCGGCGCAGCCTGCGGCTGATGCTGCTCGGCGCGCTGAACTGGACGCAAACATGGTACCGGCCGGGTCGCGACGACCCGCGCACGATCGCCAGACGCTTCGTCAAGCTGCTGCGCGCGCCGATCGCCAAGGAGTAGATCGTGGAAATCCGCCCGAAAGTACTCGTCACCAAGATCGGCCTCGACGGCCACGATCGCGGCAGCCGTCTCGTCGCCGCCTATCTGCGCGACGCCGGGATGGAGGTGCTCTACACGCCGCCGTGGCAGGAGATTCCGGCGGTCGTCAAGCTGGCCATGGAGGAGGACGTCGACGTGATCGGAATCTCCTCGCTCGCGACGGATCACCTGATCGTGCCGAAGCTCATGGACGCGCTGCGCGCGGCGGGACTCACCGACGTCGCCGTCGTCGTCGGCGGAATCGTCCCCGACGAGGACGAGGACGCCCTGCTGGCGGCCGGCGTGGCGAGAGTCTTCCACCCGGGCACCGCACTCGAGGACATTGCGGTCTTCATCCGCGACGTCACGCCGCAGATCCGCGCGCAGCGCGTCGGCACGCAAGCCGCCTGAAGGCGGCCCCACGCTCGTACATTCGGCGGCCCCACGCTCGTACACCCAACGGAGAGCGCATGAACAAGCCCCTCGACAAGACGCTTCTCGAGCCCGCCGCCGGCGAGGATCGCTGGCAACGGGAATACGCTGCGCAGATCGGCGCGGAAAAGGTCGTGCGCAACCGCTCCGGGATCGCCGTCAAGCCGCTGTACACGCCCGCCGACTGGAGCGGCGAGCGCCACGACGCCGACGTCGGCTATCCGGGCCAGCCGCCCTACACGCGCGGCGTCTACGCGACGATGCACCGCGGCCGGACGTGGACGCAACGCCAGCTGGTCGGGCTCGGCACGCCGCCGGATTACAACGCGCGGCTCTTGGACCTCGTCGCGCATGGCGCCACCGCCGTGTCGCTGATCCCGTGCAACTCGGTGTACCGCGGCTACGACATGGACGAAGTGCACGCGGAACTGCTCGGCACCTGCGGCGTGGTGGTCAACACCGTCGAGCACATGGATGCCTGCCTCGCGGGCGTCGATATCGGCGCGACGTCGTGCGCGATGAACGACCCGTCACCGTTCACGCTGCTGGCCTTCGTGCTCGCCGCGGCGAAGCGGCGCGGGGTCGCGTGGAGCACGATCAGCGGCACGTCCAACCAGAGCGACTACATCAGCCATTACGTCGCCAATCACATGTTCTTTCGCCTCGCGCTGCCCGGCGCGCGGCGGATCCTCGGTGACCACATCGATTTCTGCAACCGCCACGTGCCGAAATGGAACCCGATGTCGGTCGTCGGTCAGCACATGCAGCAGGCTGGCGCGACGCCGGCCGAGGCGATGGCGTTCACGATCGCCACCGCACTGCAAAACGCCGACGATTGCGTCGCGCGCGGCATGGACCCCGACCAGTTCCTGCCGCGCTTCACGTTCTTCTTCGACATCTCGCTCTCGTTCTTCGAGGAAGTCGCGCGGTTCCGCGCCGGGCGGCGCATCTGGGCGCGGCTGACGCGCGAGCGCTACGGCGCGAAGGATCCGCGCAGCGGGCGCTTCAAGTTCCACGCGCAGACGTCGGGCGTCGACTTGACGCGGCAGCAGCCGCTCAACAACATCGCCCGCGTCACCGTGCAGGCGATGGCCGGCATCCTTGGCGGATTGCAGTCGCTGCACACCGACGCGTTCGACGAGGCGCTGTCCTGCCCGACCGAATTCGGCGCGCGGATCGCGGTGGCGACGCAGAACATCCTGCGCGAGGAAGCGCACCTGACCGACGTCATCGACCCGCTGGGCGGCAGCTACTACGTCGAGACGCTGACCGACGAGATGGAGGCGGAAATCCTGAAATCGATGCGCGTCGTCGAAGACGCGGGCGGCATGTACGAGGCCGTCGTGGCCGGCGTCGTGCAGCAAGCGATCGGCGAATCGGCGCGCCGGTTTCAGGATGAGATCGAGTCCGGCAGGCAGACCGTCGTGGGGGTCAATGCCTACCGGGTCGACGAGGACCGGAGCGCGCGCCCATCGCAGCCGAAACCCGATGCGCGGAAGATGCAGCGGCACATCGCGGACTTCCGCGCGTTCAAGGCCGCGCGTTCGCCGGCGGCGGTCGCGAAGGCGCACGACGCCCTCGCCCGCGCCGCGAACGATCCCGGGGAGAACGTATTCGCCCAGGTCGTCGAGGCGGCGCAGGCGGGCTGCACCCACGGCGAGATCTGCGCGACGCTCCGCCGCGAGATGGGGTTCGGGCACGTGCAGGCCATCGTCTGACGCCGCGGACGCCGGTGAACGCCATCGACATGCCGCAACTGGCGCCGGTTCTCGCCGGCGATCGGCGCACGATCGCGCGCGCGATCAGCGCGATCGAGAACGGCGATGCCCGCGCGGGCGCCATCGCGCTCGCCATCGGTCCGCACCTCGGCCGCGCGCACGTCCTCGGAGTGACCGGCGCCCCCGGGGCCGGCAAGTCGACGCTGATCCATGCGCTCCTCGGCGAGCTTCTGGCCCGCGGCCAGCGGATCGCGGTCGTCGCCGTCGACCCGTCCAGCCCGGTCACGGGCGGCGCGGTGCTCGGCGACCGCGTGCGCATGGGCGAGCACGGCGCGCACGCGAACATCTTCATCCGCTCGCTCGCCTCGCGCGGCCATCTCGGCGGCGTGTCGCGCACGACCGCGCAGATCGTCGACGTGCTCGATGCCGCCGGCTTCGACACCGTGATCGTCGAGACCGTCGGCGCCGGGCAATCGGAAGTCGAGATCACGCGGCTCGCCGACACGCGGCTCGTCGTCTGCCCGCCGGGACTCGGCGACAGCGTGCAGGCGATCAAGGCCGGCATCCTCGAAATCGCCGACCTTCTCGTCGTCAGCAAGGGGGACCTTCCGTCGGCCGAGACCACCGTGCGCGACCTCGACGACATGCTTCGGCTGCGGCGCCGAACCGCCTCGCGCGTACCCGTGCTGAAGACGACGGCAACGAGCGGGGAAGGCGTGGCGGCCGTCGTCGATGCGATCTTCGCGCATCGGGAGAGCGCCGGGCGCGGCCGCCGCTTCGCCGCGCACAGGACCTCTTCCGTCGACGACGTCGCGGCGGTGGACCGCGCGATCACGACGCGGCGGTCCGTGCGCAGATTCCTGCCGATCCCGGTGCCGCGCGCGACGATCGAGGAGATCCTCGCGATCGCGAGCCGCGCGCCCAGCGGAACCAACATGCAACCCTGGCGCGTCCACGTGCTCGCGGGCGAGCCCAAGACCGCGCTTTCGGCCGCGCTCCTGCAAGCCTACGACCACGAGCAGGCGCTGCACGCGGAGGAGCACCGCTACTATCCGGCGCAATGGCACGAGCCGTATCTCGGGCGACGGCGGCGAATCGGATGGGACCTGTACGGGCTTCTCGGCATCGAGCGCGCCGACAAGGCGGGCATGCACCGCCAGCATGCGCGCAACTATCTCTTCTTCGATGCGCCGATCGGCCTCATCTTCACCATCCATCGCCACCTGGAAAGGGGGTCCTGGCTGGACTACGGAATGTTTCTGCAGAACATCATGGTCGCGGCGCGTGCGCGCGGACTCGATACCTGTCCGCAGGTGTCGTTTCTCCAGTTTCATCGCGTCGTCGCGCGCGAACTCGCGCTGCCCGAAGACGAGAGCGTGATCTGCGGAATGTCGCTCGGCCACGCCGACCGCGATGCGCCGGAAAACCGGCTCGTCCCCGAGCGTGCGCCCGTCGCGGCATTCGCCCGATTCTCGGGTTTCGGCTAGCGATGGACGAAAAGGCGGTCGCCCATCGCGTGATGCGGCTCGCGGCGCGCGATCCGCTCGCGCGTGCGCTCGGCATCGGCTGCACCGAGGCCGCTCCCGGCAGGGCCGCGGCGACGCTCACCGTCGGCGAGGCGCACCTCAACTTCATCGGCGCGTGCCACGGCGGCGTGATCTTCGCGCTGGCCGACACGGCGTTCGGGCTCGCGTCGAATTCGCACGGCATGATTGCCGTCGGCATCGACGCCCACATCACCTACCACGTCGCGGCGCTGCTCGGCGATTCCCTGACCGCGACGGCGGTCGAGGTCTCGCGCGCGCGCCGGATCGCGGTCTATCGCATCGACGTGACGCGCGCCGACCGGACGCTCATCTCGAGCTTCACCGGCACCGTCTACGTGACGACGCGCCCGAACGAGGCGGCGCACGGACAAGGCTAGCCGCCCTCGCGCATCGTCTGGGGGAACGATCGCGGCGGACGCGATCGGCACCCGTGCGGCGCCGCCGCGAGCTTTCGCAGCGCCGAAGGGCGATCAACCGTAAGTATAGAAACCCCTGCCCGTCTTTCTCCCGAGGCGACCCGCCGCAACCATCTCCCTCAGCAGCAGCGCCGGGCGGTACTTCGGATCGGCGAAGTCGCGGTAGAACACCTCCATCACCGCGAGCATCACGTCGAGTCCGACCATGTCGGCGAGCGCCAGAGGACCGATCGGGTGGCTGCAGCCCAGCTTCATCCCGTTGTCGATCTCCTCGGCCGACGCCAATCCTTCCTGCAGCGCGAACACCGCCTCGTTGATCATCGGGCACAGGATCCGGTTCACGACGAAGCCGGGGCTGTTCCGCACGACGATCGGCGTCTTGCCGAGCAATTTCGCCACCGCCTCGACGGCGGCGACGGTCGCGTCGTCGGTCTGCAGGCCGCGGATCAGTTCGACCAGCGCCATCAGCGGCACCGGATTGAAGAAGTGCATCCCGATGAATTTCTCGGGCCGCGACGTGGCCGCGGCAAGCCGGGTGATCGAGATCGACGAGGTGTTCGACGCGAGGACGACGCCGGCGGGCGCCAGCGCGTCGACCTCTTTCAGGATCCTGACCTTGACCTCCTCGTTTTCGGTCGCCGCCTCGATGATGAGGTCGCAACTCTTGAATGCGGCATAGTTGGTCGAGCCGTGGATCCGCTTGAGCGCGGCGTCCTTGTTCGCCACGGTGATCTTCTCCTTCTTCTGCAGCCGGTCGAGGCTGCCGGTGATTGCCGCGAGGCCGCGCAGAACCGCCGCTTCCGCGATATCCACCATCACGACGTCGAGACCGGAGACGGCGCAGGCCTGCGCGATGCCGTTGCCCATCGTTCCGGCGCCAATGACGCCGACTTTCCTGATTGTGGCCATGAGATTTTCGCGAGGTTTGGTGACCCGCAGATTATGCGCGCCGCGGGAGCAGGACGTCATCCGTGGCGGCCCCCGGCCGCGGGCGGCATTGAACCCAGAGTGGAAGACACCGTCGAACTCTGGCAAAGTGCGGCACTTTGCCGCACCCGCGATCAGCCCCCGGAGCCATTCGATGCCATTGTCCCTTCGCTCGCTGCGCAATGCGCTGACAACCCTGGCCGCACTGCTGCTGGTCCCCGGCTGCGGTCCGTCGCCCCCGGGAGGCGGCTTCCGCGGCTTTCCGCCCGCTGCGGTGACGACGCTCGTGATCAAGCCGGCGACGCTGCCCGTGAGCTACGAGTACGTCGGCCAGACGACGGGCTCGAAGGAAGTCGAGGTGCGCGCGCGGGTCACGGGCATCCTCGAAAAGCGGCTGTTCACCGAAGGCGCGGCGGTGAAGGCCGGACAGCCGCTGTTCGTCATCGATCCGAAGCCGTTCGAAGCGCAGGCGGCTGCGGCCGACGCCGACGTCGCCCGCGCCCGCGCCCAGCTTGCGCAGGCGGAGCGCGAGGTCGGACGCCTGAAGCCGCTGGCGGAGCGCCGTGCGGTCGGGCAGAAGGAGGCCGACGATGCCGCATCGAACGTCGAGCTCGCGCGCGCCGGCCTGAAGGCCGCGGAGGCGCGGCTCGCCGAGGTGAGGCTCAACCTCGGGTACACGCGCGTCAATGCGCCGATCACCGGCCTTTCGAGCCGCGCCAACAAGTCGGAGGGGAGCCTCGTCAATGCCAACGACACGCTGCTGACGCTCATATGGCAGGTCGATCCGATCTGGGTGCCGTTCAACGTTTCGGAGAATGACCAGCTGGTGCTCAACAAAGCCGTCGCGGCGGGCCGCCTCGTGCTGCCGAAGGACAATGCATACGACGTGACCGTCAAGCTCACCGACGGCTCGACGTTCCCGCGCAAGGGTCGCATCAACTTCAGCGACACGCGCGTGAACCCGGCGACCGGAACCTACGAGATGCGCGCCGAGATCGCGAACGCCGATGCCGCGCTGAAGCCCGGACAGTTCGTCCGCGTCGAGCTCAAGGGCGCGACGCGCAGCAACGCGATCGCGGTGCCGCAGGTCGCGGTGCTCGATGGCGCGCAGGGCAAGTTCGTCTACGTGCCGGGCAAGGACAAGGACGGCAAGGACATCGCCGTCGTGCGTCCGGTCACGCTTGGCGACTGGGTCGAGGTCGACGGCGCGAACCTGTGGATCGTCGAGGCCGGCCTCGCCGCAGGCGACACGGTGATCGTCGAGGGCATCGCAAGGCTGCAGCCGGGCGGGGCCATCGCACTGGGCGGCGCGACGAAGGGCGGTCCTCCCGGCGCGGCGGCAGCGCCGGGCGGCGCGCCGCCCGGGGAAACGCCCCCGGCGAAAGACGGGGCCAAGGCCACGCCGGCGCCCAAGTCCTGATCGCGAGCACCGGACATGTTCTCGCGCTTCTTCATCGACCGCCCGATCTTCGCGGCGGTCATCTCGGTGTTCCTCGTGCTCGCCGGATTGGCGGCGATGCGCTCGCTGCCGATCGCCCAGTACCCCGAGATCGCGCCGCCGGTGGTGACCGTGCAGGCCGTCTACCCGGGCGCGTCCGCCGAAGTGCTCGAGCAGACCGTCGCTGCGCCGCTGGAAAACGCGATCAACGGCGTGCAGGGAATGATCTACATGAGCTCGCACTCGACGGCCGCGGGCGTCACGCAGATCGCGGTCACCTTCGAGATCGGCACCAACGTCGACGACGCGACGATCAACGTCAACAACCGCGTCAAGCAGGTCGAGCCCCGGCTGCCGCTCGAAGTGCGGCGGCAGGGCGTTTCGGTCGAGCGCGGATCGTCGTCGTTCCTGCAGGTGCTGGCCTTCTACTCGCCTGACGGCCGCTACGACGATCTGTTCACGTCCAACTTCGTGACGTTGAACGTGCTCGACGAAATGAAGCGGCTGCCGGGCACCACGAACGTCCAGATCTTCGGCGCCAAGGATTACGCGATGCGGATCTGGCTGCGGCCCGACCGCCTCGCGCAGCTGAAGCTCACGCCGGGAGACGTCGTCGCGGCGGTCAACGAGCAGAACGCGCAGTTCGCCGCCGGCAAGGTCGGCCAGTCGCCGGTCGGCGGCAGCCAGGATCTCGTCTACACGATCACGACCAAGGGCCGTCTCGCCGACGCGAAGGAATTCGGCCAGATCATCGTCCGCGCGAATCCCGACGGGTCGACCGTTCGCCTCTCCGATGTCGCGCGCGTGGAACTGGGCTCGAAGGACTACGATTTCATCGGCCGCTACAACGGGCGCGAGGCGACGCTCGTCGGCATCTTCCTCGCCCCGGGCGCCAATGCGCTCGCG
>JANMBN010000443.1:0-2889 GCA_031360485.1 Betaproteobacteria bacterium
ACCTTGGCCCGGGAAGAGCTCGGTCTCAATCCGCAGGAACTTGGCTCGCCGCTGGGTGCCGCCGCCGCGTCGTTTCTCGCGTTCGCGGCGGGGGCAGCGCTGCCGATCGTGCCCTTCCTGTTCGCCACTGGATCCGGCGCGCTGTTGACCGCCGTGGGCGTCACGGCCGTCGCATTGTTCGCCGTCGGGGCGACGCTTTCGTTGTTTACCGGCCGCAGTGCATTGCGCTCGGGTGCACGCATGCTCGCGCTCGGCGCGCTGGCCGGCGGCGTCACCTTCGGCATCGGGCGCCTGTTCGGTGTCGCGCTCGGCTGACCGGCGCCAACAGGGTCGCCGCCCGCCTGTCGTTGTCGTCGCGGATCGCGCAGGACCTGCGCTGACGCTCAAGCCTGGCCGCGAGAAATCGCTGCGGCAGCGTCATCCCTGGATTTTCTCCGGTGCGATTGCCGCGGCGGCCGAGCCGGTCGAGCCCGGGGGAACCGTCGACATCCTGTCGGCCGACGGCGCATTCGTCGCGCGCGCCGCGTACTCGCCGGTTTCGCAAATCCGGGCGCGGGTCTGGACGTTCGATGCGCACGAGACTGTCGATGCCGCGTTCTTCACGCGTCGCGTCGCGCGCGCCGTCGCGGCGCGGGCCGCGATGCAGGACACGCGTCACACCGGATGCCGGCTGCTCCACGGCGAATCCGACGGATTGCCGGGCGTCGTCGCCGACCGGTACGCGGAAACCATCGTGCTGCAGCTGTCGTCCGCGGGCGCCGAGCGATGGCGCGACGCGATCGTCGCGGCACTGGTCGAAACGACGTCCGCGCTTTGCGTCTACGAGCGCTCGGACGCCGATGTGCGCAAGCTCGAAGGCCTCGCACCGCGCACGGGCATCGTCCATGGCCGGCTGCCCGAGGCGGTGACCTTCGTCGAGGACGGGCTTACCTACCGCGTCGACGTCGTCGCCGGCAGAAGACGGGGTTCTATCTCGATCAGCGCGCGAATCGCGCCGTGGTGCGATCGCTCGCCGCCGGGCGCGAAACCCTCAACGTGTTCGCGTACACGGGCGGGTTTGCGCTGGCGGCGCTGGCCGGCGGCGCCGCGCACGTCGATTCGCTGGACAGCTCGGCCGCCGCGCTCGCGCTCGCCCGCGAAAACCTTGCCCTCAATCCCGGCCTTCCCGGCGATCGCGCGGCCTGGCGCGAAGCGGACGCCTTCGCCGAACTGCGGAAGCTGCGCGACAGGGGCGCGGGATTCGACCTCGTCGTTCTCGATCCGCCGAAATTCGCGCCGACGGCCGCGCACGCAGAACGCGCCGCGCGCGCCTACAAGGACGTGAATCTCTGGGCCCTGAAGCTGCTGCGGCCGGGCGGCCTGCTCGCGACGTTCTCGTGTTCCGGCGGCATCGACGCGGAACTCTTCCGCAAGATCGTCGCAGGTGCTGCGGTGGACGCGGGCGCCGAAGCGTCCGTCGTCGGACGCTTCGGGGCATCAGCCGACCATCCGGTCGCCCTTGCCTTCCCCGAGGGTGACTACCTCAAGGGACTGCTCGTGCGCAAGGCGGCGTAGCGCCACGGGTTCCGCGCGCACGCACGGGTGCCGGACAAAACAAGACCCCAGCCGGTCGCCCGGAGGGGCCTTGTCAGTCGCGGCCGGATGGACAGGAGGTCACCCGGCCGTGTTCGGCAACTGCGTAAGCGTTACCCCTTGAGGCAATCGCTCATGAAAACCTTGCGTTCGTCGCCCTTCTTGCCTTCGGCCTTGGTATTGCAGGCTTTCATCTTCTGCTGCTGCGTCATCTTGGCCGGCGGCGCTTCCTTGCCCGACAGGCATGCGCTCATGAAGGCCTTGCGCTCGTCGCCCTTCTTGCCTTCGTCCTTGGCCTTGGCGTTGCAGGCCTTCATGCGCTCCTGTTGCGCGTTGGGCGCGGGCGGGTCGGCGGCGTAGGCCGGGCTACCGGCGAGGGCAAACGCGCCGATGATCGCCACGGCTAGAATCTTGTGCATGCGGGTCTCCTAACTGATCGAAGGGCCATTCGGATTTTGTGCTTCGGCAGCCTTGCGGCGGTCTTGTAGCGAAGCCCGCGTCCAACTGGAGGGTCGAACGGGTCACGGGCAGTCTACGGCATCCTAAACGCGCGAAGCAACGATTTCGGCTACAGCCATTCGGCCGATGTACCAATTTGGCCTGATGCAACGCAGCAACGGGCGTGGCACAATGGAGGCCATGCCAACGCGATATTGGTAAAACGTTGTTTTTACTAAAGAAACCTGACAGCCTGCCAGCGTGATGACGTCCCCTATCCCCCGCAATCGACCCTCGGCGATCTCGCCGGCGCCGGCCAAGCTCCCGATCGACGACACCCGGATCCGCGAGATCATGGAGCTCGCGCCCCCCGCGCATCTCCTCCGGGAATTCCCCGCCTCGGAACGCGCCGCGACCACCACGTTCGAGGCGCGGAAGTCCATACACCGCCTGCTGCATGGCGCCGACGACCGTCTGCTCGTCGTCGTCGGCCCCTGCTCCATCCACGATTACGACGCCGCGATCGACTACGCGACGCACCTTTCGGCGCAGAAGCGGGAGTTCGCCGCCGACCTCGTCGTCGTGATGCGCGTGTATTTCGAAAAGCCGCGCACGACGGTCGGATGGAAGGGGCTCATCAACGACCCGCATCTCGACGACAGTTACAAGATCAACGAAGGCCTGCGGCTCGCGCGTCGCATCCTGGTGGAAATCAACGAGCTCGATCTTGCCGCCGGCACCGAGTATCTCGACATGATCACGCCGCAGTACCTCGCCGACATGATCGCGAGGGGCGCGATCGGTGCACGGACGACGCAGAGCCAGGTGCCTCGTGAACTCGCATCGGGACACTCGTGCCCGGTCGGTTTCAAGAACGGC
>JANMBN010000464.1:0-1763 GCA_031360485.1 Betaproteobacteria bacterium
CAAAACGCAGGTCAACTGGTTCATGACCGAGCTGATCCTCGTCATCATGGTGCTCTACGTGACGATGGTGTACGGCCCGATCGCCGCTTTCCTGGTGGAACTGTTCCCGACGCGGATTCGCTACACATCGATGTCGCTGCCCTATCACATCGGAAACGGCTGGTTCGGCGGCATGCTGCCGCTGACGGCCACGGCGATGGTCGCGGCGACGGGCGACATCTACTATGGATTGTGGTATCCGATCGTGGTTTCGATCATGACCCTGGTCATCGGCACGATCTTCCTATCCGAGACCAAGAATCGCGACATCCGCACCTACGATCACAGCATGCTTCCCTGAGGCTGGAGCGGGCGCGCCGCGTCCGCTGTGCTCATTCGCAGGCCCGCGCTCGCGGGCCTTTTTTTGGGCACGCCATCGGCACCGACCTCAGGTCGCCGCGGTGCCTGACGTGCCCAGCGTGGAGCCGGGAGCTTCGTCTTCGGGTAGCGAATCGGGCTCGGGGATGCGCACCACGTAGACGCTGCAAGGCGCATTCGCGGTGACACTCGAGGCAACCGAGCGCCACCATGCGAGCGCGTGCTGCTTCGGGCTCGGCGCGCCGAGCACGATCAGATCGACATGGTTGAGACGCGCGAAATCGAGAAGCGCCCGCTCCGGGCGCGGCGACTCGATCACGTGGAGCGAAAGACGATGCGCCGGCAACCGGAGGGGCTCGACCCAGTGGCGCAACCGCACCAGGTGGTCGAGGTGGATGCCCGACGCGCTGCCGCCGGGGCCGGCGCCTTCGGCCACGGGCCCGGCGCGGATCACCGACACGCAGATGAGCCGGAACTCCGATGACAGCGACAGCACTTGCGCAGTCGCCCGCTGCAGAACGGGCTGGCGCGGATCGTCGAGGTGCGTGGTGTCCACGGCGACGATGATGACCGGCGCCGCGCCGGGCCGAACGCCGGTCCTCGAATGAACGCGCAGGGTGTCGCCGCGTGCCCGCCACCAGCGCTGCACCTGTCCCAATACACCGGCCCGCCCCGACTTGGTCGCCCGGTCGGTAAGTGGGACCTGCTGCGGATTGCGCAGGTCGAACGCGACGTGCGCCGCGGACTGGTAGCGATCGTCGGCGTCCGGTTCGAGGCAGCGCAGGATGATTTCCTGCAGCCACGGCGGCACGCCGGGCGAGCGAACGCGCGGCGGAACCGGATCCAGCCAGAGCCGATCGCGCAACCCGGCCATCGTGCGCGGCACGCCGAAGGGCAGATGCCCCGTGGTCATTTCGAACAGCACCACACCCCGCGCGAAGATGTCGCTGCGTGTGTCCCACCGCGTCCCCAGCACCTGTTCCGGCGAAATATACGGGGCGGATCCGGCGGCGAAGCGCTTCTCCTCGGCGAGGAGGTCGGGAAGCCGCGCGTGATGGGCGAGCCCGAAATCGATCAGTACGACCTCGCCGTTCGGCTTGACGACGATGTTGTCGGGCTTGAGATCGAGATGGACCACGTCCTGGAGGTGAACGCTCTGGATGGCATCGGCAATCGCGGCACCGATTCGTGCGGCGGTTTCGGGTGGAAGCACGCCACCCTTGAGCATGGCCTCGAGGCTCTCCCCCTTGATCCATTCGGTGACGACATAGGGCGCCCTCGCGATGTCGCCGGCCGCGACGAATCGCGGGACATGGGGGCCGGAGAGCGCGGGCAGGATCGATGCCTCGGTCTCGTAGCTGATCAGGTTTTCGCTCGGTTCATGGGGCCCGACCAGCGGCAGCTTC
>JANMBN010000474.1:0-6575 GCA_031360485.1 Betaproteobacteria bacterium
CGCGGATCGCGGAGATCGTCGTGGCGGGCATCGGGGACGGAGCTTAGCGCGGGCAGCGAGGGGCCGCGGGAGGCATCGCGCGGCGACGAACCGGCGCATTGTACGCCGCCGATCGCGCCCATCGAGCCCGAATTCCCCGGCCGCCCCTCCGTCGCGACCGGACGCGGAGCGCGCGTCGGAGCCCGCCGCCCCGCCGAAATTGGTAATACCACTTGACCAGTTGCGGCCCTGAGGCTAGCCTTCGTCCGGGACGTCTCGGGTCGCGGCGGTCCGACCCTTGGCCTGCCGTCGCCGCCTCGCCCGAGGCCCACGTACCCGACACCCGCCTCGCGTCCGCCCATGCCTTTCCAGAGCATCGAACCCCGTCGGCTGTATCGGCAGATCGCCGAGCAGATCCGCGGCCTCATCCGTTCCGGCGAGTATTCGCCGGGCGCGCGGCTGCCGCCGGAGCGCGATCTCGCCAAGCAGCTCGGCGTGTCGAGGCCGTCGGTCCGCGAGGCGCTGATCGCGCTCGAAGTCGAGGGCCTGGTCGAAGTGCGGATCGGATCGGGCATCTACGTGCAGGGGCCGGCGGCCAAGGGCAACGGCGAGGATCCGGCCGCCGTGCACGCGGTCGCGGGGCCGTTCGAGCTGCTGCGTGCCCGGTACGTCATCGAAAGCGAATGCGCGGCTCTTGCCGCCAAGTCGGCCAAGAAGGCGCAGATCGCCGCGATCGACGAGGCGGCGGACCAGATGCAGCATGAGTTCGACGCGGACACGCAGCCGCTTTCGGGCGACCGGCTGTTCCATGTCCGCATCGCCGAGGCGACGGGCAACGGCGCGCTCGTCGCCGTCATCAAGATGCTGTGGGAGGAGCGCACGGGTGCGCTTTACAAGCAACTCGAGCACCACTACGATTCGCCGGCGCTGTGGACCGCGGCCATGGCGGAGCACCGCGCGGTGCTGAAGGCGATCGCGTCCGGCCACATCACGGGCGCGCGCACCGCGATGCAGCGCCACCTTAACCAGGCGTACAAGCGCTTTTCGACGGGCTGGGACAGCCTTCGCTGAGCCGCCCGCACGATACGAGGAGACCCCGATGCTGGCATGCACGATTCACGCGAAGGAAGACCTGCGGATCGAGTCCGCGACCAAGCCCGATGTCGGGCGGGGCGAGGTGCTCGTGCGGCTGGGCGCCGGCGGCATCTGCGGCTCCGATCTCCACTATTATTTCGAGGGCCGCAACGGGAGCTTCGTGATCCGCGAGCCGCTGATTCCCGGGCACGAGGCGTCGGGCGTGATCGCCGCCGTCGGCGCCGATGTCACGCGCGTCAAGGTCGGCGACAAGGTCGCGGTCAGCCCGTCGCACGCCTGCGGCCGCTGCGAGGCCTGCCGCGAGGGCCGCGAGCAGCTGTGCGCCAGCATGAAGTTTCTCGGCAGCGCGAGCCTCTTTCCCCACGTGCAGGGGATGTTCCAGGAATACTTCGTGATGGGCGAGCGGCAGTGCTACCCCGTCGCCGGCGACGTTTCGCTGGGGGAACTCGCGTTCGCCGAGCCGCTCGCCGTCGGATTGCACGCGGTGAACCGCGCGGGCGATCTGCTCGGCAAGTCGGTGCTCGTCACGGGCGCGGGCACGATCGGCTGCCTCACCGTGATGGCGGCGCGGCTCGCCGGCGCGACGCAGGTGACGGTCAGCGACGTTCTCGACCGGCCGCTCGCGAAGGCACGCGAGGTCGGCGCCGATCGCGTCGTCCGCGCCGACCTCGAAGCCGGCGCGCTGGCCTCGCCGCAGTTCGACGTCGCGTTCGAAGTGTCGGGCAACTTCACGGCGCTCAAGTCCTGCGTCGCCAGCGCGAAGAAAGGCGCGCGCATCGTGCAGGTCGGCACGCTGCCGCACGAGCCGCTGCCGTTCGTCGTCAACGAGCTGATGGCGAAAGAGCTCGACCTCTGCGGCGCATTCCGGTGGGGAATCGAGTTCGACTGGGCGGTCCAGTACCTGTCTACCCGGCGTGTCGACGTCCGCCCGCTCCTGACCGAACAGTTTCCGCTGCAGGATGCCGTCAAAGCCTTTGCGCTCGCCAAGGACAAGAACAGAAGCACCAAGGTTCAGGTTATCTGCGCCTGATCGATTTCGCCACCACCCGCACATTCACGGAGGAACCATGCGTAGCATCAAGAAGCTCATTCTGACCGCCGCGGCCATCGCGGTCGTCGCGGTCGCCGCCGCGGGCCCTGCCGTCGCGCAGACCAAGCTCAAATGGGCCCACGTCTACGAGACGAGCGAGCCCTATCACACCGAGTCCGTGTGGGCCGCGGCCGAGATCAAGAGGCGCACCAACGGCAAATACGACATCGAGGTGTTTCCCGCCAGCACGCTCGGCAAGGAAACCGATATCAACCAGGGGATGACGCTGGGCACGGTCGACATGATCATCAGCGGCCCGTCATTCGCCGCGCGCAGCTACCCGCGCCTGGGAATCGCCTACTATCCGTTCATCTTCCGCGACGGCGATCACCTCATCGCGTATTCGAAGAGCCCGGTCTTCGCGGAGATGACCGAGGAGTTCCGCAAGAAGACCGGCATCCAGATCCTCGCATACACGTACTACGGCGCGAGGCAGACGACGGCGCAGAAGCCGTTCACCGATTGCGCCGGCATGAAGGGCCTGAAGATCCGCGTGCCGGACGTACCGGCGTACATGGCGACGCCGAAGTCCTGCGGGGCGAATCCCACGCCGATCGCGTTCGCCGAAGTGTACCTGGCGCTGCAGAACGGCACGGTCGACGCACAGGAGAATCCGCTGACGACGATCGAGGCCAAGAAGTTCTATGAAGTGCAGAAGGCGATCATGATGACCTCGCACATCGTCGACGGCCTGACCACGCAGGTCGCGCCGCACGTGTGGGACAAGCTCACCGACCCGGAAAAGCAGATCTTCACCGAGGTGGCGCGCGAGGCCGCGGCCCGGGCGACCGACAAGATCAAGAAGCGCGAGGCCGAGCTTGCCGAAGAGTTCAAGAAGAAGGGGCTGCAGATCGTCCAGGTCGATCGCAAGAGCTTTGTCGACGCAGTGCTCAAGAACGCCCCGCTCGAGTCGTTGGGCTTCACGAAGGCGGATTACGACAGGATCGTCGCGATCAAGTAGTCGCGAGCGCGGCGCGCGAAGCCAAGGACACCTGTGTGAGCGGGGCGAAGCCAAGGCGCGAAGAGCGCGTCCGCGAACGCGGGTGGCGCCCGACGCGTTGCGGTGCCCTGCCACACCCGGCATGGAGGGCGCGCCGAAGGGCGCGTCGCCGCGCGAGCGACCCGGCATGACGAAGGAACCGTAAAAGATGGCCGCGACGCCTGGCAACGAGCAAGCGCACGTTCTCGACGCGGAGGGTCATTTCCATGTCGAGGACGCACCGATCGAACTCTCGCACTACCTTGTCGAGGACTGGCTGTCGCTCGGCTTCTTCTGGCTGCTAGGGTTGTGCGTGTTCTACCAGTTCTTCACGCGCTACGTCATGAACGACTCGGCGGCGTGGACCGAGGAAATCGCCCGCTACCTGCTGATGAGCACGGTGTTCGTCGCCGTTGCGGCGGGCGTGCGCCGCACGCGCCACATCCACGTCGACTTTATCTATCGGTCGCTGCCGGCGCCGGTGGGCCGGGTAATGTCGACGGCCGTCGACGCGATACGCACCGGCTTTTTCGCCCTGGCGGTGGGCCTGACGATCCAGATGATGCTGCGGATGGGCAATCTGCAGATGACGATCATCGATCTTCCGATGAATCTGATCTACGGCGTCTGCGCGTTCGGATTCGCGGCGGCGACCGTGCGCTCGGTGCAGGTCGCCATCGAGAACTGGCGCCGCGGCTTCAGCCTGCTCGAACGCCCCGAGCACGCGATCGAGGAGACCATCGAATGAGTGCCGTCGGGCCGCCCCGAGGCGCTCATTGCTCCCCCGCGGGGGGCAGCGCAGCGGCGGCAGCCGCAAGCGTGGGGGCACATCACGCTAGCATTCGGCTGCAGCGGAGTCGGCGATGACAGGTTGGCTCCTCTCGGGATTCCTTCTGCTGATGGTGACCGGCATTCCGGTCGCCATCGCGATGGCGGGAGCGTCGCTCATCTATTTCTACGTTTCCGGTTCCTCGCCGCCGATGGTCGTCGTCCATCGGATGATCAGCGGCATCGACAGCTTTCCATTGCTCGCGGTGCCGTTCTTCATCCTGGCCGGCAATCTGATGAACAACGCCGGAATCACCAACCGCATCTACAACTTCGCACTGGCGCTGGTCGGCTGGATGAAGGGCGGCCTCGGCCATGTCAACATCATCGGCTCGGTGATCTTCGCCGGCATGTCGGGCACCGCAATCGCCGACGCGGCCGGGCTCGGATCGATCGAGATCAAGGCGATGCGCGACCACGGCTATTCGAAGGAGTTCTCCGTGGGCGTCACGGCGGCCTCGGCGACGCTCGGCCCGATCATTCCGCCATCCCTGCCCTTCGTGATCTACGGGATGGTGGCCAACGTTTCGATCGGGCAGCTATTCCTCGCCGGGATCCTGCCGGGCCTGGTGATGACGTTGCTGATGATGCTGACCGTCGGCTACTACGCGCACAAGAACAACTGGGGCGCCGACATCAAGTTCCTGTGGAGCAGGGTCGGCAAGGCGACACTGGAACTGGCCGTGGTGATCGCGTTCCCGCTTGTGATCTGGATCGCCGTCCTGCTCGGCGCGAACGCGGTCGTTGCGACGTTCACGGCGATGGTGCTGCTGTTCGCTGCCGACTGGAAATGGAAGTTCGAGGCGGTGCTGCCCATCATGACGCCGGTACTGCTGATCGGCGGCATGACCACCGGCATATTCACGCCGACCGAGGGCGCGGTGGCCGCATCGATCTGGGCGCTGTTCCTCGGCTTGGTCTGGTATCGCACGCTGACCTTCAAGATGTTGGTCAAGGTGTCGATGGAGACTATCGAAACCACTGCAACGGTGCTGTTCATCGTCGCCGCCGCGTCGATCTTCGGCTGGCTCTTGACCGCGACGCGGGTGACCGACCTGGTCACCGCCTGGGTGCTGGGCTTCACGCACTCGCCGTGGGTGTTCCTGTTGCTCGTGAACCTGGTGCTGCTGTTCGTCGGTTGCTTCCTCGAGCCGACTGCGGCGATCCTGATCGCGATTCCGGTGTTGATGCCGGCAGTCGTGCAGCTCGGCATCGATCCGGTGCATTTCGGGCTGATCGTCGTGCTGAACCTCATGATCGGTCTCCTGCATCCTCCGATGGGCATGGTGCTGTTCGTGCTGGCGCGGGTCGCACGAATGTCGCTCGAGCGCACGACGATGGCGATCCTGCCGTGGCTCGTGCCGCTGCTCGGGAGCCTGATCCTCATCACCTACGTCCCGATCATCTCGTTGTGGCTGCCCAGATTGATCTACCGCTAGGCCCGGCGCATGACGACGATCGAACGCGTCGAAATCCTGCAGGTCGACCTTGCGCCGAAGGTCGTCCGCACGGACGCAATCCAGTCGTTCGTCACGCAAGAGACGCCGCTCGTTCGCATCCGCTGCGACGACGGCGCCGAGGGCGTCGGCTACACGTACACGATCGGCACCGGCGGCTCTTCGGTGGTGGCGTTGCTGCGCGACCACCTTGCGCCGAAGCTCGTCGGTCGCGATCCCGATTGCATCGAGGCGATCTGGAAGGATCTCTTCTTCCACACGCACGCGACGGCCGTCGGCGCCATCACCAGCCTCGCGCTGGCCGCGGTCGACACGGCATTGTGGGATTTGCGCTGCAAACGGATCGGGTTGCCGCTCTGGAAAGCCGCGGGCGGCGCGCGGCCGAAAGTTCCCGTCTACACGACCGAGGGCGGCTGGCTGCACCTGCCCGTCGGAGCGCTGGTCGGGCAGGCGGTCGAAGCGAAGGCGCAGGGCTTCCGCGGCGCGAAGCTCAAGGTGGGGAAGCCGCACGTTTCCGAAGATGTCGCGCGCCTTCGCGCCGTGCGCGAAGCCGTGGGCGACGCGTTCGAGATCATGGTCGACGCGAACCAGTGCTTCAGCGTGTCGGAGGCGATCCGCCGCGCGCGCGCGTTCGAGCCGCTAAATCTCGCGTGGCTCGAGGAACCGCTGCCGGCCGAGGATCTGGGCGGGCACGCGGAGCTGGCCGCGCACACGGCGATACCGATCGCGGTCGGCGAATCGCTGTACCACCCGTCGCACTTCCGCGAGTACCTCGAGCGCGACGCGTGCTCGATCGTTCAGGCCGACGTCGCGCGCATCGGCGGCATCACGCCGTGGCTCAAGGTCGCGCACCTCGCCGAGACCTTCAACGTGCCCGTCTGTCCGCACTTCCTGATGGAGCTCCACGTGTCGTTGACCGCGGCCGTGCCCAACGGCGCGTGGGTGGAGTACATTCCTCAACTCGACGACATTACGACGTCGCGGATGGCGATTCACGACGGCTACGCCATTCCACCCAGCACGCCCGGCCTCGGGATCGACTGGGATTTCGCCGCCATCGACCGCCTCGCCGTCGCGCGGGCGGCGGTGAGCCGGTAGAAGGAGACTTTGATGCTTACCCGCAGTTCGCTCACCATTCGCCTGCATC
>JANMBN010000478.1:0-6214 GCA_031360485.1 Betaproteobacteria bacterium
GGTCTTCTGGTAGAAGTCCGGCTGGATGCCGAGCGCCTTCGATCGATGGCGGACCACGGACAGCGCCGCCGCGATCGACTCGTTCATCACGTCGCCGAGCTTGCCGGTCGTCGTCGTCTTGCCCTTGCCCGGCAGCGAAACCGCTTCGATCGTCAGGAGGTCGCCGCCGACTTCGGTCCACGCGAGGCCCGTGACTTGGCCGATCTGGTTCTTCTTCTCCGCGATGCCGTAAGTGAAGCGCCGCACGCCCAGGTACTTGTCGAGGTTCTTGGCCGTGACGTCCACCGGGCTCTTCGCCTTCCGTTCCTTGCCTTCGCTCTGGCGCAGCAGCAGTCCTTTGACCACCTTGCGGCAGATCTTGCTGATGTCGCGCTCGAGATTGCGCACGCCGGCCTCGCGCGTGTAATACCGGACGATGTCGCGGAGCGCGCTTTCCGCGACGTGCAGCTCGTCCGGCTTCAAGCCGTTGAGCTTCACCTGCTTGGGCAGCAGGTACTGCTTCGCGATCGCGATCTTCTCGTCCTCGGTATAGCCGGAGAGCCGGATGACCTCCATCCGATCGAGCAGCGGCGCCGGGATGTTCATCGTGTTGGCCGTCGCCACGAACATCACATCCGAAAGGTCGTACTCGACCTCGACGTAATGGTCGGTGAACGTGCTGTTCTGCTCGGGGTCGAGAACCTCGAGCAGCGCCGACGACGGGTCGCCGCGGAAATCCATTCCCATCTTGTCGACTTCGTCGAGCAGGAACAGGGGGTTGCGCACCCCGACCTTCGACATGTTCTGGAGGATCTTGCCCGGCATCGAGCCGATATACGTACGGCGATGGCCACGGATCTCGGCCTCGTCGCGGACGCCGCCGAGGCTCATGCGCACGAATTTGCGGCCGGTGGCCTTGGCCACCGACTGGCCGAGCGATGTCTTGCCGACGCCCGGCGGCCCGACGAGGCAGAGGATCGGCGCCTTCAAGCGGTCGACGCGCTGCTGCACCGCCAGGTACTCGACGATTCGTTCCTTGACCTTCTCGAGGCCGTAATGGTCAGCGTCGAGGACCTTCACCGCCGCGGCGAGATCCTTGCTTATCTTGCTCTTCTTCTTCCACGGCAGCGCGAGCAGCGTGTCGATGAAATTGCGCACGACCGTCGCCTCCGCCGACATTGGCGACATCATCTTGAGTTTCTTGAACTCGGCGAGAGCCTTCGCTTCGGCCTCCTTCGACATCTTCGCGGCCTTGATCTTCTTTTCCATCTCGTCGAGGTCGGCGTTCTCGTCGCCCTCGCCGAGTTCCTTCTGGATCGCCTTGACCTGCTCGTTGAGGTAGTACTCGCGCTGGCTCTTCTCCATCTGCCGCTTGACGCGGCCGCGGATGCGCTTCTCGACCTGCAGGATATCGACCTCGCCTTCGAGCAGCCCGAGGAGGTGCTCGAGCCGCTTCGCGACGGCGCCCATCTCGAGGATCTCCTGTTTCTGCTCGAGCTTCAGCGGAAGGTGGGCGGCTATGGCGTCGGCGAGGCGGCCGCCGTCATCGATCCCGGCCATCGACGTCAGGATTTCCGGCGGAATCTTCTTGTTGAGCTTCACATACTGATCGAACTGCGTCAGCAGCGCCCGGCGCATCGCCTCGACCTCGTGCGCTTCGCCGGCATCGCCAGGAAGCGTCGCGGCTTCGGCCGAAAGGAATTCGCCCTCGTCCTGAACGCGGACGATGCGCGCGCGGTGCGCGCCCTCGACCAGGACTTTGACCGTTCCGTCGGGCAGCTTCAGCATCTGCAACACGGTGGCCACGCTGCCGATCGGATAGAGATCGTCGGCGCCCGGATCGTCCTTCGCCGCCGATTTCTGCGCCACCAGGAGGATGTGTTTGCCGGAATCCATCGCCACGTCGAGCGCCTTGATCGACTTCGGGCGCCCGACGAACAGCGGGATCACCATGTGGGGAAACACGACGACGTCCCGCAGCGGGAGCAGCGGCAGCGACGTCACTTCAGCGGTGGAGAGCTCGGTGGCCATGAAAGCCTCGGTTAGGGGGGGCGTAGTGCAAAATGGGGCCGGCGGCCGACCGTGTCAAGTCGACCGCGGACAATATCGGAAAAAACCTTCGTTGCCCGGGGGTTACGTGCATCGCGCCGGCAACTCCCAGGGCGCCGCGCCAACGCGGATTGTCGTCACGCGGCGGTCCCCGGTGGGAAGGTCCGGGCTGCGGATCGACCACGCGCGTCGCGCAGTCTCTGCGCCGATGCGCGCACGGCATATCGACCTTCAACTGTGCGCCGATGCGACCTTGGGCGTATCGGCAAACACGAGCAACGGCTTGCCGTCATTGGCTATCGTGCCTTCGTCGACGACCACGCGCGCCAGGTTGTTGTGCGACGGCAGGTCGTACATGACGTCCAGCAGCACCTGTTCGAGGATCGAGCGCAGTCCGCGCGCGCCGGTCTTGCGCGCCAGCGCCTTGCGGGCAATGGCCTTGAGCGCGCCATCGCGCACTTCGAGTTCGACGCCTTCCATCCGGAACATCTTCTGGTACTGCTTGGACAGCGCGTTCTTGGGTTCGACGAGGATCTGGATCAGCGCGGCCTCGTCGAGTTCCTCGAGCGTCGCGACGACGGGCAGGCGCCCTACGAACTCCGGGATCAGGCCGAACTTGATCAGATCCTCCGGCTCGACCCCGCGGAGCAGCGCGCTGAGGTTCTTGCGGTCCTCCGGGCTCGCGACCTCCGCCCCGAAGCCGATGCCGGTCTTCGCCGTGCGCTGGCGGATGATCTTTTCCAGCCCGTCGAACGCCCCGCCGCAGACAAAGAGGATGTTGGTCGTGTCGACCTGGACGAATTCCTGGTTCGGGTGCTTGCGGCCGCCCTGCGGCGGCACCGAAGCGACCGTACCCTCGATCAGCTTGAGCAGCGCCTGCTGGACGCCTTCGCCCGACACGTCGCGCGTGATCGAAGGGTTGTCGCTCTTGCGCGAGATCTTGTCGATTTCGTCGATGTAGACGATGCCGCGCTGCGCTTTCTCGATGTCGTAGTCGCACTTCTGCAGCAGCTTCTGAATGATGTTCTCGACGTCCTCTCCGACGTAGCCCGCCTCGGTCAGCGTCGTGGCATCGGCGATGACGAACGGAACGTCGAGGAGCCGCGCCAGCGTCTGGGCGAGCAGCGTCTTGCCCGACCCCGTGGGGCCGATCAGCAGGATGTTGCTTTTCGCGAGCTCGACTTCGTCGTCCTTGCCCCCGGTCTCGAGCCGCTTGTAGTGGTTGTAGACGGCGACGGAGAGAATCTTCTTGGCGAGGTCCTGCCCGATGACGTACTGGTCGAGGATATGGCGGATCTCGTGCGGCGTCGGAAGCTTGTTTTTGTCGGTGCGCGCCGCCTCCGCGGTCGAGCCTTCCTCGCGGATGATGTCGTTGCAAAGCTCGATGCACTCGTCGCAGATGAACACGGACGGGCCCGCAATGAGCTTGCGCACCTCATGCTGGCTCTTGCCGCAGAACGAGCAATAGAGGAGCTTGTCGCCGGTGGACTTGTCAGCCATCAATCGGTTGGATCGGCGTGTCGATTCAAGGGTCTGGGAGAGGATCCGGTGGAAGGACTTTACGCGCTCTGGACCCTCTTCTGCAAGACCTGGTCGATCATACCGAAGGTCAGCGCCTCGTCCGCGGTGAGGAAATTGTCGCGATCGGTCTCCCGGCCGATCTCCTCGATCGACTTTCCGGTGTGCAGCGCCATCAGCCGGTTGAGCCGTTCACGCAGCGCCAGGATGTATTTGGCATGAATGGCGATGTCCGAGGCCTGGCCCTGGAACCCGCCCATCGGCTGGTGGATCATCACCGTGGAATTCGGCAGCGCGAAACGTTTGCCCTTCGCGCCCGCTGCCAGGAGAAAGGCGCCCATCGACGCCGCCATCCCCACGCAAAGCGTCGAGACGTCCGGCTTGATGAACTGCATCGTGTCGTAGATGGCCATCCCGGCGGCGATCGAGCCGCCCGGCGAGTTGATGTAGAAGTTGATGTCCTTGTCCGGGTTTTCCGACTCGAGGAACAGCATCTGCGCGACGACCAGGTTCGCCGTCGCATCGTCGACCGGCCCCACCAGGAAGACAACGCGCTCCTTCAGCAGGCGCGAGTAGATGTCGTACGCGCGCTCGCCGCGTCCGCTCTGCTCGATCACCATCGGGATCAGTCCCAGGCCCCTTGGTTCGTTCATTTCTGCCTCGTCGGTTGCTTGCATTCGCTTCATTGTAGAGGGAATCGCCGTCGCCATCGCTCGTCGGCGACCGGTGGTGCGCCCAACGGATCGAAATCCGGCGGCCTCGAGATCGGACTTTCGCGGTGTCGCCTACCAGCTGTCCGCTACCGCGCCACGGTGAACACCGGAAAACGCGAGCCGACGATAGATCGCGTCCTTCCGTACGACGCGACTATCGCTACGCCGGCGACGTCCCCATCAGTTCCGCAAACGTCGCCGGCGTGATCACGACCTTCGCGCGACCGAGCACCCATTCCATGACGTTCTGTTCGACCGCCAGCGATTCGAAATCGTTCAGCCGCTCCGGCTTCTCGTAGTGCCAGCGGACAACGGCCTCGGGCTGCTCGTAGGTCTGAGCGGCTTCGTGCACCAACGCCTTCACCTGCTCGGGCTTCGCGTGCAGGCCGTGCGCTCGAACGACCTCGGAGAGCACGAGCCCGAGCGCGACGCGGCCCTCGGCGCCGGCGCGGAACATCTCCGCCGTGAGCTGGATGTCCTCGGCCTTCGTCCCCTGCTGCCGGAGATCGTTCTCCGTCCGCTGCATCATGTTCCGTGTCTCGACCTCGACGAGCGACCTCGGCAGCGCGAATTCGGCCTTCTGCCGCAACGCCGCAAATACCTGTTCCTTCACCTTCGCCTCGATCTTGCGCTTGAGCTCCAGTTTGAGATTGGACGCAATTTCGGCGCGGAGATCGTCGACGCTGCCGCTCGCGATGCCGAATGCCTTCGCGAATTCGGCGTCGACCTCGGGCACGATGGGACCTGTCACGCTCTTCACCGTCAACGCGAACTCCGCCTGCTTGCCCGCGACGTCCTTGCCGTGATAATCGGCGGGAAACGTAAGCGTGAACGTCTTGGTGTCGCCTTCGCGCATCCCCGAGACCGCGGCCTCGAACTCGGGCAGCATCCGTCCCTCGCCGAGGATGATCGCGAAGTCGCTCGCCTGGCCCCCGGGAAACGGAACGGCATCGATCTTGCCGCTGAAGTCAACGATCGCTCGGTCGCCGACGGACGCCGCGCGCGTCACGTGCTCGTAGCGCGTGCGCTGCCGACGCAGCATTTCGATCGTGTGATGGACATCGTCCGGACCGACGTCGGTCTGCGGACGCTCGATGACGACGCCGGAAAGGTCGCCAAGCTTCACTTCCGGATAGACCTCGAAGACCGCGGAGAACTCGAGAAGGTCCGGCGCCGCCGCTTCCGTCTTGGGCTCGATCCGCGGCTGGCCGGCGATGCGGAGGTTCTGTTCCCTGATCGCGTCGGCGAACGTCGACTGGACGGCGTCCGAGATCACGTCGGAACGCACCTGCGGGCCGTATTGCTGCGCGATCATGCGCATCGGCACCTTCCCGGGCCGGAAACCGGGTACCTTCGCGTTCTTGGCCAACCGTGCCAGCCGCTGCTGGATCTCGGTCTCTATCTGCGCAATGGGCACGGACATCGTGAGCCGGCGCTCGAGCTGGCCAAGGGTCTCCAGACTGGTTTGCATGCGGATCGAATCCTTGCTAATGTGAATCGATGGTGCGAAAGGGGGGACTCGAACCCCCATGGGCTGCCCCGCTGGAACCTAAATCCAGTGCGTCTGCCAATTCCGCCACTTTCGCAGCTGCTTTCGCCAAACGGATGATTATAGCCGAACCAGGGCTTGCTCGCCAGTAGAATGGCCCGCGGCGGCTTGGCATTTTCCGGGGAAATGTATTCCTTTCGGCGCATTGCGCCCGATTTCGCGTGTCCGTCGCTCATTACGAAAACTTTCCCGTCGCATCGCTGCTGGTGCCCAAGCGCCTGCGGCCGGCCATTGTCGCGATCTACCGGTTTGCCCGCGCCGCCGACGATTTCGCCGACGAGGGCGATCTGCCGCCGGGCGATCGGCTGGCGGCGCTCGCCCGGTACGAGCGCGCGCTCGACGCGATCGCCGCCGGCGAGACGCCAAGCGAACCGCCGTTTCCCGAACTCGCCGCGGCGATCGCACG
>JANMBN010000496.1:0-10180 GCA_031360485.1 Betaproteobacteria bacterium
CATGTGCATGACGTCGTCCGGATGCGGGCCGATGCCGCCGAGAATTCCAAACACGCTCTGAATGAACAACGGCGCCTTGACCACGCCGCGCTCGAAGAAGTGATGTGCCGTGTACAGGTGCCCGATGTCGTAGCACTCGATCTCGAAGCGGGTGCCGTTGTCGGCGCAGGCGGTCAGGATGTGCTCGATGTCCTTGAACGTGTTCTTGAAGATGCGGTCCTCCGACCCCGCGAGGTAAGGGCGCTCCCAGTCGAACTTGAACGTCGGAAAGCGCTTGAGCATCGGGTAGAGCCCGAAATTCATCGAGCCCATGTTGAGCGAGGCGACCTCGGGTTTGAGCCGGAGCGCCGGCTGCAGCCGCTCCTCGATCGTCATCGTCGCGGCGCCGCCGGTCGTGAAGTTGATGACGAAGTCGCTGCGACGGGCGATGTCGGCGGCGAACTCGCGGAAGTATTTCGGGTCCTGCGTCGGGTGCCCGTCGACGGGATCGCGCGCGTGCAGATGAACGATCGCCGCGCCGGCCTCGGCCGCCCTTACCGCCGCATCGGCGATTTCGCGCGGCGTGATCGGCAGGTGCGGCGACATCGTGGGCGTGTGGATCGAGCCGGTGACGGCACACGTGATGATCACTTTGCGGCTGGCGCTCATGTTCACTCCTTCATTCGAAATCGGATTGTTCGCGCTTGTGGCGCGCAAGGGCCATCAACCGACGGTCGCGCCAGCGCATGCGGGCGTCCAGCACCGGCGCGCCGGAGGGCGCACCGAGCGCCGCAGCAACCCGGCCGGCGTTCGCGGCGTCCCATACGGCCGGCTCGGGTGGCGCGTCGGCCAGCCGACGATAGAAGCCGCTGTAGCGGGCGCAATAGTCGTTGATGCCGCTGGGCGCATTGAGCTCGATCGTCGCCAACGGCCCCATGAACGACCAGCGCAGGCCCAGTCCGTCGCACACCGTCTTGTCGAGGTCCTCGGCCGAAACATACCCCTCGCCCACCAGCCGCATCGCCTCCGACAGGAGCGCTCCCTGCAGCCGGTTCAGGATGAACCCGTCGATCTCGCGGTTTACGACGATCGGCACCTGCCCCACGTCCGCATAGACCCGCTTCGCGCGCTCGATGACCGATGGCTCCGTCCATGGCGCGCCGCACAGTTCGACGACGGGAACGAGATGCGGCGGATTGACGGGATGGGCAACGAGACAGCGCGCACGCCCGGGCAATGCCGCGGTGAATTGCGACGCCGGTATCGCCGACGTCGAGCTGGCGAGCACCGCGTCAGGCGGCGCGTGGCGGTCCATTGCGGCAAACACCTCGCGCTTGGCGTCCAATGTCTCCGGCAGATTCTCCTGCACCCAACCCACGCCGGCGCATGCGTCCGCCAGCGCGGAAACATAGCTTACCCGCGCCAGCGCGGACTCGGGGTCGGTGACGAGGCCGAATCCGGCCTGCTCGTCGAGACTCGCCGCGATGTACGCCCGCGCGGAACCGAGCTGCGCGGTATCGCGGTCGTTGAGCCGCACGCGCCAGCCCGCGCGCGCGAACACCATCGCCCATGCCCGCCCGATAAGCCCCGCGCCGATGACGGCTATGGTCTTTTCCATGTCCTCACATCCAAAGCACGCGCCGGCGCAGGTCGAAGTCCTCGCGCAATGCCGAGGCCGCGCCCTGGTGCACGACGCTGCCGCGTTCCAGCACATAGGCGCGATCGGCCAGCGCGAGCACCAGATCGAGATTGTGCTCCACTATGACCATCGCCACTTCGCCCCGCAGCCTGTCGAACGCTTCGAAGAGTTCTTCGACTACCGACGGCGCGAGCCCCTCGAATGGCTCGTCGAGCAGCAGCACCCGCACGTGCCCCGACAATGCGCGCGCGACTGCCACCATCTGCTGCTCGCCGCCGGAAAGGAAATCCGCGGGCGTGTCGAGCCGCGACTTCAATCGCGGAAAGAATTCGAGGATCTTGTCGTCGCTCCACGCAACCCCGGTGCCTGCACGGCGCTTGAGGCGCCCGAGCTCGAGATTGTCGCGCACGCTCATCCCGGCGAACAACCCTCGGCCCTGCGGCACGTACCCGATGCCGAGGCGCGCGATCTCGGCCGCCGGGCGATCGCGAATGGTCTCGTTCCCGAGCTCGATCCGACCGCCGCTGGCGCGGGCGATGCCGATGATGGTCCGGAGCAGCGTCGACTTGCCGGCGCCATTCCGGCCGAGCAGCGCGACAATCTCCTGCTCGTGAGCGACGAGCGAGGCCTCGCGCAGGATGTGGCTCTTGCCGTAATAGGTGTCCACGCGGTCGAGCGTCAGCAACGCCGGACCCGTGTCGCGGCCCCCGTGACCGCGGGCCGTCGCCGCGAGCACCGCCGTACCCGTGCCGATATAGATTTCCTGCACAGCCCGGCTGCCGCGCGCGTCGTCCGCGGTGCCGTCGACCAGCACCCGGCCCTCGTTCATCACCGTCACGCGATCGGCGAGAGCAAATACGCGGTCGATGTCGTGCTCGACCAGGAGCACGGGGATCTCCCGGGAGATTTGCTTGACCAGCTGACTCACGCGTTCGCGTTCGGCCGCCGCGAGCCCGGCCAGCGGCTCGTCGAGCAGCAGCAGGCGCGGCGCGGAGGCCAGCGCCAGCCCCATGTCGAGCAGGCGCTGCCCGCCGTACGACAGCTCTCCGGCCTCTGCGCGTTCGATACCGGTCAGGCCGAGAAAGCGGATGAGCTCGCCGGTCTTCGCGGCCACGGACGCGATCGACGATGCGCGCGTCCAGCCGTCGAAATGACTGGGGTCACGCGCCTGCACCGCGAGCCGCAGGTTCTCCTCGATCGCGAGCGCCGGAAACAGGTTGGTGATCTGAAACGAACGCGCCAGCCCGGCCGCGACGATACGGTGCGGCGCCTTCCCGGTAAGGTCCTGGCCGTCCAGCACGACGCGACCGCGGTCGGGCGCAAAAAGGCCGGAGATCAGGTTGAAAACAGTCGTCTTGCCGGCGCCGTTGGGGCCGATCAGCGCGTGCAGCGAACGGTCGGCGACGACGATGCTCGCTTCCGCGACCGCATGGATACCGCCAAACGACTTGGCGAGACCCTGCGCGGCGAACAGCGTTCCTTCCCCGTGTCGTTCGTGGCGCAGGAACGCGGGCATCGGCATCCCCCGCTCGATCGTGCGCCCCGCCATCGCCGCCGCCTCCGTCACCCTTGCCCGCAGGGGCGCCGTCATTCGCCGCCAGACGCCGACAAGACCCGTCGGCGAGAATACGACGAACCCGACGAAGAGCAGCCCGAAGAACAAGAGCCAGTTGGCTGTCCAGATCGACAGGTATTCGCGGAACAGGATGTAGAACAGCGCGCCCAGCGCGGGACCGAGCAGGCTCCTCATGCCGCCGATGATCACCATCGCCAGCAGCTCGCCCGAGAACGATATCGCCGTGGGGTCGGCCGACGCGAACCGATGATGAAACGCGAACAATGCTCCCGCGAAGCCGGTGAGCGTCGCCGAAATCACGTAGGCGATCTGCTTGTAACGCTGCGTCGCGTAGCCGACGAACTGTGCACGCTGCTCGTTTTCGCGAATGGCGAGCAGCACGGAGCCGATCGGCGACGCGTGAAATCGCGAAAGCGCGTAGACAACGCAAAGGCCGAACGACGCGACGATCGTGTAGTACACCCACGGATTCGCCAGATCGGCGCCGAACCAGACCGCGCGGGTGACTCCGCCCAGCCCATTCTCGCCGCCGGTGAACGCGGTCCAGCGGAACGCGACCGCATAGGTGAGCGCCGAAAATGCCAGCGTCAGCAGCGAGAAGTAGACTCCCCGACGCCTCAGCACCAGGAACCCGACGAGTACCGACGCCACGAGCAGGAACGCGAGCGCGAACAGCACCGGCCAGACGACCGAGCCCGGGAACCAATGCCGCTGGGCGAGCGCGGCGGCATAGGCGCCCAATCCAAACCACGCACCGTGCCCGAACGAGACCAGTCCGGTATGCCCGACCAGCAGATTGAGCGCCATGCAGGCGATCGAGAAGATCACGACGTCCGTCGCGCTGGTGAGCGTCAGGCCGCCGGCGCGCAGCGCGAACGGCAGCACGGCGCACGCCAGCGCGGCGACGAGGACGGGCGAACGCAGCGCCTTCATTCGCGGCCTCCGGAGCGCATCCACGATGGTTCCGGCGATTCGCCTTCGGCCGCCACAATCGCTCGCGTACTCGAGCTTCGGGACCCGCGCCGACCGAAATCGAGAGCGCAATGGTCGATTCGCGGCTCCCCCATTTGCGCGCTGACGCGCCCTGCGGGCCTGGGCTCCGCCCAGCGCGCTCGCGGGTCCTTGGCTTCGTCCCGCTTGCTCATTCGAACCGCTGGATCCGTTCGCCGAACAGGCCGCGTGGGCGGAACAACAGCACCAGAAGCATCAGCAGGTACATCGACGCCTCGGCGCCCGATGGAAAGAAGAACACGGTGAGGCCGCGTACGACACCGACGATCACCGCCGCCAGGACGACGCCCCAGAACGATCCGAGGCCGCCGATGACCACGACGACGAAGGACGCGGTCAGGATATCGGCACCCATCGCCGGATGGACGCCCGATATCGGCGCCAGCAGCACGCCGGCGAGCGCGGCGAGCGCAACTGCCAGCGCCACGACGCTCGCCATGTACGGCGCGAGCGATATCCCGAGCGCCGCGACCATGTCCGGATTCTGCACGCCCGCCCTGACCACGCGGCCGAACGGGGTGCGCCGCAACAGGAGCCACAGTCCGGCGACCACCATGACGGCGACGGCAAGCATCAGCAACCGGTACCTGGAATAGATGAAGTCGCCGACCAGGATCTGGCCCTTAAGCGCGGGCGGGATCGAGAACGGTATCGGCGACGCACCGAAGATCCAGCGCAGCGCCTGCTCGGCCACCATCGCAAGCCCGAACGTCAGCAGGAGTCCCAGCGCCGGGTCCTCCCGGTAGAAGCGCCGGAAGAGAAATCGTTCGACGACGAGCCCGATCAGCGCGACCGCAAGCGGCGACAGCACGATCGCGCCGGCAAACCCGAACGTGTCGGCGAGCTTGACGGCAAAATACGCGCCGAACGCGTAGAACGCCCCGTGCGCCAGATTGACGAGGCCGCCCAGCGAAAAGATGAGCGTCAGGCCAAGCGCGATCAACAGGTAGTACGCGCCCGCGAGCAAGCCGTTCAGTACTTGCTCGAGAATCTGGATGAGCATGCTTTGACCTGACCAGGACTCGACCGGACTAGCCTGGTCCGATCCTATCGATTCACATTGTATTCAATGGGCGGCTTGCCCCAGGAGCACGACTTCGCCGAGCCGCTCCGGCGCTCCGGCGTGGTGCGCATCATGCCGTGACAACGCGGAGGCGGCTGCCGCATGCTTGTTTCGCATAATGCCTCCTTATGGTCGACGATTGCGCGATCCAAATCGGCGATGCTAATTTCCTCCGTCGGGTGCGCGAAGTCAATCTCGTGGATGGGCGGACCGGGTCCCGGGCGGGTACACGATCAGGGGCTCTTCGCGGCCGCGTGATTCAAGCCGCCCCATGCTCAGATCGAGCCACGCGATCCCCGATCGCGCGGTGCTGCGCCTGTGCGGGAGATCCTTGCCAGCGTTATAGAATGGGCCGCACGCGTCTTGCCAGGAATCCGATGCCCACCTCCCCCTCCGAAGACGGCCTTATGCGCCTGCACTCGCTCCCTTCGTCGGTTCTGACGCGCCTCCGGCGCGGGATCGAAAAGGAGAGCTTGCGGGTGCGGCCGGACGGAACGCTGGCGACCACACCGCATCCGGCGCGGCTCGGCTCGGCGCTCGCCCATCCGAACGTCACCACCGACTTCAGCGAATCGCAGCTCGAACTCATCACCGGCGTGCATGCGAGCGCGGACGACTGCCTGACGGAGCTCACCGAGATTCACCAGGCGGTCTATCGCGCGATCGGCGACGAGCTGCTCTGGTGCGCGAGCATGCCGTGCCGACTGCCGGCGGACGACGCCATCCCGCTCGGCCGCTATGGGTCCTCCAACGTCGGCCGCGCCAAGAACGTATACCGGATGGGTCTTTCGCATCGCTATGGCCGGCGCATGCAGACGATCTCCGGAATTCACTATAACTTCTCGCTGCCCGAGCCGCTTTCCAACGAAGCGTATTTCGCGCTGATCCGCAATTTCCGGCGCCATTCCTGGCTGCTCCTCTACCTCTTCGGCGCTTCGCCAGCGGTGTGCGCGAGCTTCGTCGCCGACCGGGCGCACGAACTGGAGCGGCTGAGCCGGGACACGTTCTACCTGCCCTATGCGACCTCGCTGCGCATGGGGAGGCTGGGCTACCAGAGCGACGCGCAGTCCTCGCTCGCGGTGAGCTACAACAACCTCGAGAGCTACGCGGCGTCGCTCCAGGCGGCGCTAACCAAGCCGTATCCGGCCTATGAAGCGATCGGCATCCGCGACGGCGACGACTACCGCCAGCTCGCCACGAGCCTGCTGCAGATCGAAAACGAGTTCTACGGCACCATCCGGCCCAAACGCGTGATCCGCCCCGGGGAACGTGCGTTGCGCGCGTTGCGCGATCGCGGTGTCGAGTACGTCGAGGTGCGCCTGATGGACCTCGATCCCTTTCACGCGGTCGGCATCACTGCGGGGACGATGCGTTTTCTCGACGTGTTCCTGCTGCACTGCCTGCTGCGCGACAGCCCGCCCGACACGCCACAGGAGATCGCGGCCATCGTCGGCAACAATCAGCGCGTCGCCGCGCGCGGACGCGAGCCGGGATTGCGCCTCGTGCGCGAATCGAAGGAGGTGACGCTGGCTGGATGGAGCAGCGAAATCCTTGCCGAGTGCGCGCCGATCGCCGCCGCGCTTGACACTGCGAATGGCGGCCACGCCCATGGCGACGCCCTTGCCCGCGCCCTCGCTGCGCTGAACGATCCCGCCGCAACGCCGTCGGCCCGCGCCCTCGCGGCGATGGCGCGCGACCACGGCAACTCCTACGTCCGGTTCGTCCTCGCGCAGTCGCTCGCGCATCGTGACGCCATACTCGAATTGCCGTTTCCCGCCGAAATCGCCGAGCGCTTTGGCCGCCTCGCCGACGAGTCGGTGACGGAGCAGCGCCGGATCGAAGCGGCCGACACCCTTCCTTTCGAAGCCTACCGGCAGCTGTACCTGGCGCCCTTTCGACTGAACGAGTGAGCAGCCGCGGGGGATGATTTGCCACGTTGGGCACCGCTTGCGACCTGCGCGGGCTTGACCGGGACCCTCGCCTGCGCGCAACGATCAGCGCGACCGCCGCAATGCCGACTAGCGCGAGCGATTCTGGCTCCGGTACCCGGATAGCTTGAGCCGTACGCCATGCCGATATCGGAAGCAGGCATGTTGCCAATACAAACTTTCCAGCACAGGTGAATGACCCTTGCCTTCACCGGGCCCAAACCCGGTTAAGCCTTCCTTGATCGAAAAGAGAGCATTCCGGTGCTTCCAAACGTAGCGGCCGCCCCCCGTTGCCCAGAGGAGCAAAACTCGCGACAGGAGCAACGCGAGGAATGATTTCGCGATGTCTGGGATCGACGGCTTCTTGCGCCGGATAGCCATCGTCAGGTCGTCCACCATTTTTTGTCCAGAACGGGATGACAAACGACGAGCACGAAGCGTGCCGTTGAACCGCACTATTATCTTTCAATGAGTTGGATCGCTCCTTTGCCTGCTACAACATGCAAGCGTCAAGTGTTCCGACATCGAGACTCGCGTTTGCCCTTCGCGAAGTTGCGTTCCCAATCCCGATTCGCCCGGACTCCAAGGCGATGAGCGCGCCGTCAAGCCTGCACGAAAGTGGTCACGCGTCGTCGGGTGCGCTCGCGCAGCGAGCATTCGCGCAGCGTGTCGGCAAGCAGCTCCAGATCGGGAATGCCGTAGAGGATCACCGTTTCGAAACTGGCGTCCGACGAGCGCAGGTGCAGCAGGCAGTAGCCCGCAAGCCTCATTCCCAGCGGCTTGTGCAGGTCGAAGTGATCGATACGGAACAGCTCGATGCTGTCCTTGACTTTCGAGAGGATCCCGCGCTCGATCCTCACGCGCTGAGAGGTGATCTCGTAGGTCGTCGCGAGGCTTTTCAACCAGTAGAAGACCAGGGCGATGCCGAGCGTCAACGCCACGGCAATCCACTGCCACGCACTATGGATGACGGCGGGGTGGCCGGTGTACAGCGGCTTTTCCACCTCGGCCTCGCGCGACGCGGCGAATGCCGCCAGATCGGTGTTGCAGAAGCGGCATTTGATCGCGGCGGACTTGATGGTTTCGCCGCACACCGGGCAGGCTTTGTTATCGTCGCTCATTCGTCGGATCCTCTGCTCGTTTCCGGCCAGGTGTCGAACAATCACTGGATGACTTCGTCCGCACGCAATAGCAGCGATTGCGGAACCGTGAGCCCGAGCGCCTTCGCGGTCTTGAGGTTGATGACCAGCTCGAACTTCGTGGGCTGCTCTATGGGCATGTCCTTCGGCTGCTTGCCCTGCAAAATCCTGTGCACGAACTTGGCGCCGTGCCGAAACGCTGTGGGCCCATCCGCCCCGAACGACATCAGGCCTCCGATATCCGCAAACGCGCGCGGGGTCGAAGCCGCCGGCAAGCGATACTTGATCGCCAGGTCGGTCACCGGTTTTATCGCCAAGCTGCCTTGGACGACGAGCGCATCTGCGCGCTCTCTCACCAGGGTCGTGAAGGCGCTTTCGAGCTCGTCAGGTCCGCGGATCATCACGACTGGCTGTATTTGTATGCCTGTCGGGCCACCCGCGAGTTGAACTTGCTCGAGCATGGCCTTCGCGTATACGGGATTTGTGGCCTGGCCCAATACGCCGACGCGACGCACCGACGGCAGCATGTCCCGAAACAGTTCGACGCTTTTTCCATTGGATGCCGCAGCCATCAGAGACACGCCCGTAATGTTTCCTCCGGGCCGCGCCAAACTGGGCACCAGACCGGTTTCGACCGGGTCGCCCGCCAATATCACGATGGGGATATCACGTGTTGCCTCCTTCGCGGCGAGCGCGCAGGGGACGTAGAGCGCCACGATCACGTCGACCTTGAGCCGGACCAGCTCGGCCGCGAGTTCGGGAAGTCGATCCAGTTTTTCTTCCGCGGAACGAAACTCGAATGCAACGTCTCGTCCCTCCACATAGCCGAGTTCGCGCAGTCCTTCCCGCAGTTCCTTCCTGAACGACTCCGCGTCCGCGATCCCGAGGTAGAGTGCGCCTATTCGAGCAACCCTGGATTGTTGCGCGCGCGTTGCAAGTGGCCACATCAATCCCGCGCCGCCGATAAGCGTGACGAACTCGCGACGTCTCATAGGTGGCTCCCGGTCTTCAGCCGCACCCCCCGCAAGCCAGCGGGTCTCCACGCAATCGGCAAATCATAACGCACAAGGGTTTCCGCCCGTTGCGCACATCGCGCACCCGCCAAAACCTTGGCCGAGGCGTGCGCGCACTGACCCGCAGCGTGCTAGCGGACGTGCAATCCCGTCGCCAGGAGGTCGAAAAAGATGCAGTACAGGGCAATCGGCAGCGGAAGCCCTGCCAGCGTGCCGATGAGGTAGCTCCGGAATTTGATTCCCGACAACGCGAGCGCGTAGTTCAATGCCGGCACCGTCTGGAACAGGATTCGCAGCAGCACGACGCTGGCGATCGGATGGGCGTCGAGCTCGCGCAGTATTCGCACCGCAACCCGGTTCTTCAGCAATCTCAAGGCGTCTCCGCCGAGCGCCCGGATCGTCACGAATGTGAATACGCACGAGGTGACCGCAGCAATGTAGGTGACCGCGCCTCCCCACACCCGGCCCAGCGTGAGGACCGCGGCAGCGAGAAACACCCAACCGGGAATCTGGATCAGGTTGCCGAGCGAAAAGAGCAGGACGAATAGCACCAGTCCGCCGACCCGGTGCTGCAGGATGCAGCTGCCTTATGAACGCCAGATTGAAGTGATCCCGCAGTCCGGAAACCTGGAAGATCGTCACCAAGACGCCCAGAAAAAGGCAGACACCAAGCAGTCGCTTATGGCGCGCGAAAAAGGGGATCACGATATCCAGTGCCGGTTTCACGGCTTCGGACTATCCAACGGCCGCCGTTCAGAAGCGTTCGACCCAGGGTCTCAACTCGATCTCCCAGGTCCAGGCACTGCGCGGCTGGCGGAGAATATTGAGGTAG
>JANMBN010000514.1:0-2371 GCA_031360485.1 Betaproteobacteria bacterium
TCTACATCACCGAAGAGAAGGTCAAGCGCCGCGAGGTGGCCTGGCGCATCGAACACGCGGTCGTCGTCGCGATGGAGTCCGTCTACCGCTTCGATCAGATGAAAAGCGAAAAATCCGAGGTGCGGCGACCCCTGCGCAAGCTCACGCTCTCGGTACCGCAGCGCTCGGATCTCCTCGCGGGCGAGGCCGCGGCGGCGCGCGGGCTCGCCATCGCGCACGGATCGGAGCTGGCGCGCGACCTCGGCAACCTGCCTGGCAATATCTGCACACCGACGTATCTCGGCCAGCGGGCGCTCACACTGGCGCAGGAATTCCCGGAAATCAAGGTGACGGTGCTCGAACGAAAGGAGATCGAGGAGCTCAAGATGGGTTCGTTCCTGTCGGTGACCAACGGCAGCTACGAGCCCCCGCGATTCCTCATCTTCGAATATCGGGGCAGCCCGAAAAAGCAGAGGCCCGTCGTGCTGGTCGGCAAAGGCATAACATTCGACTCGGGCGGCATTTCGATCAAGCCCGCGACCGACATGGACCACATGAAATTCGACATGTGCGGCGCCGCGAGCGTATTCGGCACGTTCCGCGCCATCGCCGAATTGAAGGCAAAGGTCAACGTCATCGGTCTCGTCGCGGCCTGCGAAAACATGCCGTCCGGGCGCGCGACGAAGCCGGGTGACGTCGTGACCAGCATGTCCGGCCAGACGATCGAAGTCCTCAACACCGACGCCGAGGGCCGGCTGATCCTCGCGGATGCGCTGACCTACGCCGAGCGCTACGAGCCGGAGGCCGTGGTCGATATCGCCACGTTGACGGGCGCGATCGTCATCGCGCTGGGACACGTGGCGTGTGGCGTGTTCAGCAACAGCGACACGCTCGCCCGGGGCCTGATCGGCGCCGGCGACGATGCCTACGATCGGGGTTGGCAAATGCCGCTGTGGGAAGACTACCAGGACGGACTCAACAGCAACTTCGCGGATTTCGCCAATGTGGCTGGCCGGGCAGGCGGCAGCATCACGGCGGCGTGTTTCCTGTCGCGATTCGCAAAGAAATTCGACTGGGCGCACCTCGACATTGCCGGCGTCGCCTGGAAAGAGGGAAAGGCGAAAGGCGCCACCGGCCGGCCCGTGCCGATGCTGACGACCTGGCTCCTGTCGCAGGAAGGGGCCGCATGAGCGAGACGGGCGGAGCCAAGACGGAGAAGGTCGCCCTTGCGAGCGGGGCGCCGCCAAAGCCCGAAGGGCGTGTCCGCGAGCGAGGGCGGCGGCCGACATGCGGAAGTCACGGAATTCGTCAGTCGCGTTCGGAGGCCGTGCGTCGTCTCGCGATTGCGCACGCGGCCGACACGCCAACCGGTCCAATGCAGGTACGCTCCGTCGAGGCCGCATGAGCGAGACGGGCGAAACCAGGCGGTCCAATGCGGGTACCCTCCGTGGAGGCCGCATGAGTGCAAGAATTTCGCCCGACGCGCAGCGACGCGAGGTTCGCCGCCGGCGGCAATGACGACCATCGATTTCTACACGCATTGCGCCGATCGCTACGAGGTTGCCTCGAAGCTGGTCGCGAAAGCATGGAAGCAGCACGGCAGCGTTCGCGTGCTCACCGATGGCGAGGACGGGACGGCCGAATTCGGCCGGTTCCTCTGGCTCTGGCCCGCGACCGGTTTCCTGCCGCACTGCCGCCTCGAAAGCCCTCTCGCCGGCGCGACTCCGATCCTCGTCGATCACCTGCTCGAACATGACGGTCCCGCGGCCGTGCTCGTCAACCTGCACTCCGCGCCGCCGCCGTTCTTTTCCCGGTTCGAGCGGCTCGTCGAAATCGTCGGCACCGGAGACGAGCATGCCGCGGCAGGCCGCGAGCGCTGGAAGTTCTACAAGGCGCGCGGCTACGAAGTTTGCCCGCACAACCTTTCCGGGCGGACCTAGGCATGCCTACGGCGCGCGAACTCCTCGAGCAGGCCGACGCGCTGATGCGGCGAAACCGCGAGCGTGCGGTCAACGCAGGGTTTCCGCGACTCGACCCGGAGGTACCCGAGGTCAAAGCCGCAACTCCGGGACTCGCTGCTGAGATTCCGGAGATTCCGGAACTGACCGACTTCGTGACCATCGGGGCACCGCTCGCGCGGCCAACCACACTCAACGATATGCCGGAACTCGTCGACGCGATCGACGAAATCGAGATGGCGTCGATCGCCGGTTTGTCGGTTGACGCCAAAAAACCCTCGGCGGTGCCAGATCTCGATCGCGGTGACCACCATGGCGAGATCCCGGTCGCGGAATCCGTCGGAGCCGCGCCACCGGTGCTTCCGGAACGCGCACCCGAACCGGAACGCGCAGTCGAACCGGAGCCCGCACTCGAATCGGCACCGGTATCGGCA
>JANMBN010000561.1:0-13332 GCA_031360485.1 Betaproteobacteria bacterium
CCGGCCGGATGCGCGTCGGCGCGGCGGCCTTGTCGCCGAGGGAGCGGGCGGCGAACTTGAGGCCATCGCCGGTGATCTCGGCTACTTCGCCGTCGGCAAGCACCGCCTTGACCGCCGTCGGGCCGGCGTCGGTCACGACCGCGGGCACGAGGCCGTCGGATTCGGCCGCGTCCTGAAAGAGGCTTTCCAGGACGGCGTCGCGCTCGGCTGCCACCTCCGGCAGGCTGGCATAAGCCTCGGGTCCCCGGTAACCGTGGCGACGATCGTAGTCCAGCACGCCTCGCCGCACTGCAGCATAGGCGGCCTCCTGATCCGCCCTGCGGATCGTCGTGTGGACGGTCAGGCCCTTCGTGTAGGCCTCTTCGCCGTAGGTGTCGAATACGACCTGCCGCGCCATTTCCGAGACGAATTCGGCGTGAATCGGCGTGACCTCGCGCAGGCCTTGGCGCACCGCGAGTGGCGCGATTTGTGCTTCCCGGAACTGGTCGTCACTGATGTACTTCAGGTCGTGCATTCGCCTAAGAACATACAATTGCCGCGTTTTCGCACGTTTCGGGTTGCTGACCGGGTTGAAGGCCGACGGCGCTTTGGGCAATCCGGCGAGCATCGCCGCCTCGGCGGCGGAAAGGTCCTTCAGGGGCCTGCCGAAATAGATCTGGGCGGCAGCCGCGAATCCGTAGGCCCGCTGCCCGAGGAAGATCTGGTTGACGTAGAGTTCGAGGATCTCGTCCTTGGACAGGTTGGCCTCGATCTTCCAGGCGAGCAGGACTTCCCGCAGCTTGCGGGTGATCGTCTTTTCGCGGGTGAGAAAGAAGTTGCGGGCGACCTGCATCGTGATCGTTCCGGCGCCTTGCTGTGTTCCCGAAGCGAGATTGGAGGCGGCGGCGCGCAGGACGCTCAGGTAATCCACTCCGCCGTGCGAATAGAACCGCTCGTCTTCCGCCGCGAGGATGGCTTCCTTCATGATCTCGGGAACTTCGCCGATGCTGACGATCGCTCGCCGTTCCTCGCCGAACTCGCCCAGGAGGTCACCTTCGGCGGACACGATCCGAAGAGGTACCTTGGGGCGATAGTCGGTCAGGCTTTCAAGCGACGGGAGCGTCGGATAAAGGAGTGCCAGGACGAAGGCACCCAGAAGCCCTCCCACCACGGCCAGGCCAAGCAGGACGGACCCGACGTAAAGGAGCCATCGCCTTAGCATAAGGGAATAAAACTTGCCAGTTCGCAGGGGTGGAGCCGCGATTATAGGCGGGCTTACAACAAATGAATCCCCCCGGAGGCAAACAATTTGACAAGCTTCATACTTGCTGCCAATCTTTAATGTAGATTATCAGCATTGCGTCCAAGGTTGCTATGCTCGCTGAAAAACTCAATTCCCTGTTCGACACGTTCAAGACGAAATACCCGTCGTTGATCGGGGTCGACGTCAGCTCCACGGGAATCAAGCTGGTGGAGCTCGTCGAGACCGGGAAGGGCGCCTATCGCCTCGAGCGGTACGCGATCGAACCCCTGGTCCGGGACCTCGTCACGGACGGCAACATCGCCAATCTGGACTTGGTCAGCGACGCGCTGAAACGCGCTCACAAGCGGCTCGGCAGCCGGAACCGCAACATCGCGCTTGCCCTGCCTGCTTCCATGGTCATTTCCAAGAAGATCATCGTCCCGGCCGGGCAGAAGGAGGAAGACCTCGAACTCCTGGTCGAGGCCGAGGCGAACCAGTACATCCCGTTCGCGCTCGACGAGGTGAACCTCGACTTCCAGACGCTCGGTCCCGCGCCGAACAATCCCGACGAGTCCGAAGTGCTGATCGCGGCCTCGCGCAAGGAAAAGGTCGAAGATCGGGTCGCCGTGGCCGAGGCGGCCGGCCTCAAGCCGCGAGTGATGGATGTCGAGTCCTACGCGATGCAGCAGGCGTTCGAGCTGATTTCGCCGACGCTGCCGGCCAGCGGGCGCGACCAGAATATCGCGCTGGTGGACATCGGCGCACACGTCACGCATTTCTACGTGCTGCGCAACGGCCAGTTCCTCTTTTCCCGCGACCAGGCGTTTGGCGGCAACCAGCTCACGCACGACGTCCAGCGGGCGTTCAACCTGACGCCCGACGAGGCCGAATCCGCCAAGAAGAGCCAGGGCCTGCCCGAGAACTACGACGCCGACGTGCTGCAGCCGTTCATGGAGACGCTGGCGCTCGAGGTCACGCGAGCGCTGCAGTTCTTCTTCACGTCGACCTCCTACAATCAGGTCGACCAGATCGTGCTGGCCGGGGGCTGTGCGCTGCTGCCCGGGATCGATGAACTCGTCGCCAAGCGCGCCGGCGTCGCCACGATCATCGCCAATCCGTTCGCCAACATGGCCACGTCCGACCGCATCCGGCCGCGGCAGCTCGCGCAGGACGCGCCGGTGCTCCTGATCGCCTGCGGGCTGGCATTGCGGAGCTTCGAATGATCCGCATCAACCTGCTGCCCCACCGCGAGCAGAAGCGGCAGGCGCGCCAGCGCCAGTTCGTGTCGCTGGCGATCGGACTCGCGATCCTGGGTGCTGCGGTCGTCTTGCTGGTGCACGTGGAATTCGGCCGGCAGATCGGGAACCAGGAGGAACGCAACGGCATTCTCAAGACCGAGATCGGCAAGCTCGACGACCAGATCAAGGAGATCGACAAGCTGCGCGAGCAGACGCAGGCTCTGCTCGCACGGAAGCAGGTTGTCGAGACGCTGCAGTCGAACCGGACGGAAGCGGTCCACCTGATCGACCAGATGGTGCGGCAACTCCCCGACGGTATCTACCTCAAGTCGATCAAGCAGGCGGGCGCGAAGGTCACGATGGTCGGCTATGCGCAATCCAACGCACGCGTCTCGACCCTGATGCGCAACATCGAGTCGTCGCCCTGGCTCCAGCTGCCGGAGCTCGTCGAGATCAAATCGGTTCCGTCGCCGATCACGAAGGACCTCCGCGTCAACGAGTTCACCCTCAACGTGCAGATCAAGCAGATGGCGCCTCCCGAAGAGCCCAGGGCTGCGCCTGCCGCTGGCGCGCCGCCGCAGCCCGCGGTCGCGCCGGCGAGCCCGGCCAAAGCCAAGACGGCGAAAGACACATGAACCTCGACGACATCCGCCGGCTCAATATTCGCGAGGTCGGCAGCTGGCCGCTGTTCCCGCGCGTGGCCGTGCTTTCGCTCATCTTCCTGGCGATCCTCGTCGCCGGGGCGATGCTCGACTGGAAGGACCGGTACGAGGAGCTCGATCGCGCGCGCGACGAGGAGACGAAGCTCAAGGAGCAGTACGCGACCAAGAAAGCCAAGGCGATCAATTACGATATCTACGTCCAGCAGCTGAAGGAGATCGAGCAGTCGTTCGGCGCGCTCCTGAAACAGCTTCCGAACAAGGCCGAGATGGATGCGTTGCTCACCGACATCAACCAGGCCGGGCTCGGGCGCGGGCTGCAGTTCGAGCTGTTCAAGCCCGCCGCGCAGGAACGGCTCGCCGATTTCTACGCGGAACTGCCGATCGCGGTGAAGATCACCGGGAACTACCATGACATGGGCGCGTTCGCGAGCGACGTCGCCCAGCTGCCGCGGATCGTTACGCTCAACGATGTCGCTATTTCGAACGAAGAGGGTGTGCTCATGCTGGATGCCGTGGCGAAGACGTTCCGCTACCTCGACGAGGACGAGCTCGCCAAGCAGCGCAAGGTGCTGAAAGACGCCAAGGACAAGGAGAAGGCCAAGAAATGAAGCGTTGGCTGGCGCTTTCGTTGGGTGCGTGCATCGCGCTTGCGGGGTGCGGTGGCGAGAGCCACCAGGATCTCCGCGCGTGGATGGCCGACCAGGGCAAGGGCGCGCGCGGGCGCGTGGATCCGCTGCCCCAGATAAAGCCCTACGAGCCGTTCGCCTACAATGCTTTCGACCTCCCCGATCCGTTCAAGCCGCGCAAGATCGAGCCGACGAAGGGAGGTAGCAAGCTCGCGCCGGACCTCGCGCGGCGCCGCGAACCGCTCGAGTCCTATCCGCTGGAATCGCTCAACATGGTGGGAACGCTGGAAAGGGGCAAGACGACGTTCGCGCTGGTGCGCACCCCGGACAAGGACGTCTATCAGGTTGCGCGAGGGAACTACGTCGGACAGAACTTCGGCGTGATCACCGGCATCACCGACGGCGAGATCCGGTTGAAGGAGCTGGTGCAGGACGGCAGCGGCGACTGGACCGAGCGGACCGGCACGCTGCAGCTGATCCAGGCAGAGACCAAGACACAGGAGCGAAGAAAATGAGCGCGTTCGTTTGGCTAGACACCCTCGTGACCCGGGTGCGACCGACCCGTGGCGCTTGCGCGTGGCTCTTCGCTCTCCTGGCGTTGGCCGGGTCCGGCGCGGCTTTCGCGCAGGCCGCCAACAGCATCGATTCGATGACCGTGTCGAAAGGGACTTCCGGGCGGACGATCGTCAAGTTCGTGCTGAGGAACGCGCCGGCCAATCCGCCCGCCGGCTTCGCGATCGCAACCCCGCCGCGCATCGCGCTCGATTTTCTCGACACCGGGAACGGCCTCGGCGCAACGCAGCGTGCGATCGACGATGTCGCGCTGCGCAGCGTCAACGTGATTCAGGCCGGCAACCGGACGCGCGTCGTTTTCAACCTCAACCGGCCGCAGACTTTCGAGACGCAGGTCGAGGGCAACTCAGTGCTGGTGACGCTGTTCGACCAGAGCGAGCAGCTCGATGCCAAGGCGCAAGTCGTGCAGCGGTTCGCCGAAGCGCGCCCCGGCGACACGCAGCACACACTGCGCGATGTCGATTTCCGCCGCGGTCCCGGCGGCGAAGGCCGGATCGTCGTCGACCTCTCCGACAACTCGACCGGCATCGACATCCGGCAGCAGGGGAAGACGCTGATCGTCGACTTCATCAGGACGTCGCTGCCGCGCAACCTCGAGCGCCGGCTCGACGTGCAGGACTTCGGCACCCCCATCCTCAACGTCGACACGTTCACGCAGGGCTCGAACGTGCGGATGATCGTCGAGCCGAAGGGGCTGTGGGAGCACTCGGCCTACCAGACCGACAACCGCTTCATCCTGGAGGTGAAGCCGGTCGTCGAGGATCCGAACAAGCTCGTGCAGGGTACCCGCCAAGGCTACAAGGGCGAGAAGCTGTCGCTCAACTTCCAGAACGTCGAAGTGCGCGCGGTGCTGCAGGTGATCGCCGATTTCACGGGCCTCAACATCATCACCAGCGACTCCGTGTCCGGCAGCCTCACGCTGCGGCTCAAGGACATTCCCTGGGACCAGGCGCTCGACATCATCATGCAGACGAAGGGCCTCGACATGCGCAAGAACGGCAATGTCGTGCTCATCGCGCCGCGCGAGGAACTCGCGCTGAAGGAGAAGCAGCAGCTGGAATCGCAGAACGAGATCAGCGACCTCGAGCCGCTGGTGTCGGAATCGTTCCAGCTCAACTACATCAAGGCGCAGGACCTCGTGAGCCTGATCACGTCGAATCGGCAGCAGTCGGCCGCCGGACCGGCGGGTGCGGGCGGCGGGCAGGGCTCTATCCTCTCGAAACGCGGCGTCGCGATGGTCGATCCGCGGTCGAACATCCTCTTCGTGCAGGACACGGCATCGCGGCTCGAGGAGATACGCAAGATCATCCGGCAGATCGACACGGCGATCCGCCAGGTCCTGATCGAGGCGCGCATCGTGATCGCGAGCGACAAGTTCAGCAAGCAGCTCGGCGTCCGCTTCGGCGTCCAGAACGCGTTCAAGCTTGGCAGCCGCTTCGCGGTCGGCCAGACCGGCAGCCTCAGCACCCAGCCGGTGGTCACGCCGCAGGGCGCGACGCTGCTCAACTCGCCGCGCGACACGCGGACGCCGACGCCGTTCGAGCTCGCATCCGGCATCACCTGGCCGGGCTACTCGGACGCGCCCGCGCTCAACGTCAACCTGCCGGTGTCGAACGCGGCCGGCGCGCTGGCGCTGACCCTGATCAATCTCGGCAGCGGGAACCTCATCAACCTCGAGCTCTCGGCGCTGGAGTCCGACAATCGCGGCAAAGTCGTGTCGAGCCCGCGCGTCGTCACAGGGGATAACCAGAAGGCGCAGATCGAACAGGGCACGGAAATACCGTACGTGACGCCCGGCAGCGCGAACAGCCCGGCGACCGTGCAGTTCAAGAAGGCCGTGCTGCGGCTCGACGTGACCCCGCAGATCACGCCGGACAACCGGATCATCATGAACGTCGAGATCCGCAAGGACTCGGTCGGCCAGCTCGTCAACCTGGGCGGCGGTTTCCAGGTGCCGTCGATCGACACCCGGAACGTGACGACGCAGATCGCCGTCAACAACGGCGACACGGCGGTCATCGGCGGCATCTATGAGGAAACGATCACGAACAGCGTCGAGAAGGTGCCGTTGCTCGGCGACATCCCGCTGTTCGGCAACCTGTTCAAGACGACGACCCGCGGCAGCGAGAAGCAGGAGCTGCTCATCTTCCTCACCCCCCGCGTCGTCAAGGACACCATCAACGCCGTGAAGTGACGGAGTCCGCCGCCGCGTGCGGCGGACACGTCATCGCCAATCGGGGCGCGACGGATTCGCCTCTCGCGTTCGGCGGCGCCGCGCGGCTGGCTCGTTCGGCGGCGCCGATTCCACTACAATTGCCCGGTGCATCTGCATCGGGGTAATCTGTTTCTGGTGGGACTGCCCGGCGCGGGCAAGTCGACGCTCGGCCGTCAGCTGGCGCGGCGTCTCGGCAAGACGTTCGTGGACGCCGACGCGGAGCTCGAGCGCCGGCTGGGCGTGACGATCCCGACGATCTTCGAGATCGAGGGGGAAGCGAGCTTCCGCGACCGCGAGGAGGCGACGCTCGTCGAGCTCACCGCGCTGACGAATATCGTGCTCGCCACGGGCGGCGGCGTGGTGATCCGGTCCGCGAACCGCGAACGATTGACGGCGAACGGCACGGTCGTCTACCTGCATTCGCTGCCCAATACGCTCTTCGAGCGCACGCGCCGGAGCCGGCATCGACCTCTTCTCAACACGGCGGATCGCGCCGGGCGGCTCGCCGAGCTCTACGCGGCCCGCGATCCGCTCTATCGCGAAGTCGCCGAGTGCGTGGTCGAATCCGGCCGCGACGAGATCGCGCGGTTCGCCCGGGAACTCGAGACCGCGTCACGCAGCGCGATGGACGCCTGACGGCGATGCGGACGCTGGACGTCGCGCTCGGCGAGCGCAGCTATGCGATCCACGTCGGACCCGGGCTCCTGCGCGAGGCGGGCGGGCGGCTTGCCCCGCTGCTCCCCAGGCCGCGCGCCGTGATCGTCAGCAATCCCGTCGTCGCGGCGCTCTTCCTCGCGCCGTTGAGGGCGAGCCTTTCGGCGGCCGGCATCGACAGCGAATCGATCCTCGTTCCCGACGGCGAGACGCACAAGACCTGGGCAACGCTCTCGGACGTCCTGACGCGGCTCATCGAGATCAAGGCGGAACGCTCGACGATGCTGATCGCGCTGGGCGGCGGCGTGGTCGGCGACCTCACGGGCTTCGCCGCGGCCATCTATCAGCGCGGTATGCCCTTCGTCCAGATCCCGACCACGCTGCTCGCGCAGGTCGATTCGTCGGTCGGCGGCAAGACGGGCATCAATCACGCGCTCGGCAAGAACATGATCGGCGCGTTCCATCAGCCGCGCGCCGTGCTGATCGATACGGACTGCCTTTCGACGCTGCCGGACCGCGAGTTCGCCGCGGGGCTCGCGGAAGTGATCAAGTACGGCGCGATCCGCGACGCGGCGTTTTTCGATTGGCTCGAGGCGGAGCTCCCTCGTCTTGTTGCACGGGATGCCGACGCATTGATCCACGCGGTCACCGAATGCTGCCGGATCAAGGCCGAGATCGTCGCCGCCGACGAGCGCGAAGCCGGCGAGCGCGCGCTGCTCAATTTCGGCCACACCTTCGGCCACGCGATCGAAGCGGGGGTCGGATATGGCGAATGGCTGCACGGCGAGGCGGTCGCCGCAGGCATGGTGCAGGCGGCCGGATTTTCGGCGCGCCTCGGAATGATTTCCGAGTCCGACGCAGTCCGGTTGTCGCGCGTGATCGCGCTGGCAGGGCTCCCCGTCCTGCCTCCGCGCCTTGCCGTCTCGCGCTGGGTAGAACTCATGGGGCGCGACAAGAAGGTTGCGCACGGCCAGATGCGGCTGGTGTTGCTGCGCGCGATCGGCGATGCGGTCGTTACCGCCGATTTCGATCCGGCCGCATTGGAGGCGTTCCTCGAGAAGTAGGGTCAGAGATGACTTTTGATAGCCCGTCGCCTTGTCACCTTGGGTGCAAGAAAGTCGTCTCTGACCCTACTTTTCCCGTCTACGGGCAGGGCGTCGTCGTCGACAGCGGCACGTTCTTCGTGACCACCTGATTCCCGTCGCTGACGCTCAGCGTGACGCTGCCGACAGGAGCGCCCGGGCTGGGCGATGACCGGGTCAGCTGGATGCCCTCGCCCGGAGCCGGATTCGCATTCGCTATCGCGATGATGTCGGGCCGGTTGACGCTGACGAAAAGCGATGTCGCGGGCGTCGTGGTCGTCGTGCTGCCTTGCTGCGTGATGGTGCCCCCGCCCGTCGCAACGACGGTCGTGGTCCCGCCGCACGCAAGCGTCGGTATCGTGGACGGCGAAATGACGATGGGAATGTTGGATATCACGGTCGCGGGCGCCTTCGACCCGACGACGTTCGAGATGGTCACGGTCGTGGTGTGCCCCGCCGAATCCGTGATGGCGATGACGGCAGGATCCACGCACGCGCCCAGAGTAGTTGCGTTGAAGCCGGCGCCGCTGCTGTTGACGACACCCGGAGCGACCGAGATGAATTGCGGAAACGTGTTCGATATCGTGTACGGAGGCAAGCCTCCGTAGATGAAGAACGACGTAATCACTCCGAACGAGCAGGTCTCGCTATCCGGTCCGGTGATGTTCACTTTGTCGGGCACGACCAACAGACCTCCGCTGGCACCGTTGGTGATGACGAAAATCCCCCGCACGAAGGTGCCTGTCAGGACGTCCGTGGCCTGCACGATCACGATCTGATGGCTGGCGTTCGGCAATGCCTGTACGCGCGCGATCGCGTTTCCGTTCACGTCGGTGGGCACGGTGTAGCTGAGCGCAAAGGTCGGAGGCTGTCCGGGGCCATTGGTGAACAGCTGGAAATCGCCCTGGACGACGTCGAACCGGATCTGCCGTCCGGCAGGCGCCCTCACGCTGACGGCAATCGACCCCGTCTGTCCCGCGCAGATGAACGTCTGACTCGCCGCGTCGGTCGCCGAGGAACTGCCGCCCGGATTGGGGCACCCGTCCGAGAAACCATCGGCCTTGAGCACGATCGCGCTGACGAGCGTCGCGGGCTTGACCGTCACTTCCGAGTCGACGGACGCTCCGTCCGCATCGCGCACTGTCAGGCTCACCAGGACGTCCGCGCTGACGGGGTTGGGCACGAGGGTAAAGACGTTTCCGCTCAGCGTCCCAAGCGCCGGCAGCGCGGCTTGGTCGCTCGAGAAGATGGTGTACGGCTTTCTGCCGCCGCTCAGAACGAAGGTAACCGGCGTGTTGGGGTAGACCGTCGCAACCGGCGGCGATATCGCCAGCACCGTGTTCGGGTTGAACGTGGGGTTTGGCGCACCGCCGCCGCCGCCGCAGGCGCCGAGTCCGAGCACCCCTATGAGAGCGAAGAGGCCCGCGAGCGAGCGCATCCAGGCGGTGGGGAGGCGGTTATCCGTCATGTTGGGATTCCTGATGATGGTGTCCTAAAGAAGACGGGGGCGAACGCTGTTTTGGATGCTGCAACAAGCCTCTAGCCCATTTTGTTGAGATTAAAGCCTAAGTTCACGGTTGGCGCAAGTCTTTTGCTCCGCGCATACCGCTCGATCGTCGGAAGCTGTTGCGCCCCCTGCCACAGGGCTTCGGCATCGCCTTGCCGCATTGCAGCATCGCTGCTAGTGTGTGAAGGTTTCGCCCCGGCCATGCGGAGGCCGCGACCGGTGTCGCGCTTTCCCGCGGGCGAACGACATTTCCGCAGCGGCGAGGTCATCGTGGAAGAACGTACCGAGGAAATGCGGCACCAGGCTCCCCCGCGCCAGGGTCTCTACGACCCCGCCAACGAGCATGACGCATGCGGCCTGGGCTTCATCGCCCACATCAAGGGCCAGAAGCGCCACGCGATCGTTACCCAGGCGCTGTCGATCCTCAAGAACCTATCTCATCGCGGCGCGACCGGCGCCGACCCGCTGCAGGGCGACGGCGCCGGCATTCTGATCCAGATTCCCGACCGGTTCCTGCGCCGGGTGTGCGGATCGCAGGGCCTCACGTTGCCGGCGGTCGGTCAATACGGCGTCGGCATGGTGTTCCTGCCGAAGGAACCTGCGTCGCGAATGGCGTGCGTGCAGGAAATCGAGCGCGCGATCGCGAGCGAAGGCCAGATCCTGCTCGGCTGGCGCGACGTGCCGACGCACAATGGCGGGCTCTCGCTGCGGACCAAGGAGGTCGAGCCCGTCATCCGTCAGGTGTTCATCGCCCGCGGATCGAGCGCGATGGACCAGGATGCGCTGGAGCGCAAGCTCTACATCATCCGCAAGAAGTCGGGACACGCGATCCAGGCGCTGAAGCTGCGTCACGGCAAGGAGTTCTACGTGCCGTCGATGTCGTCGCGCACGCTCGTCTACAAGGGGATGCTGCTCGCCCATCAGGTCGGCGAATATTTTCTCGACCTGACCGACGAGACCATGGTGTCCGCGCTCGCGATGGTGCACCAGCGCTTCTCGACCAACACCTTTCCGACGTGGGATCTCGCGCATCCGTTCCGGCTCGTATGCCACAACGGCGAGATCAACACGCTGCGCGGCAACGTCAACTGGATCCGCGCGCGGCAGCAGGGCATCTCGAGCGCGGTGCTCGGCAAGGATCTCGACAAGATCTGGCCGCTGATCTACGACGGCCAGTCCGATTCGGCGTCGTTCGACAACGCGCTCGAGCTCCTCGTCATGGGCGGCTATCCGCTCGCCCACGCGATGATGCTGATGATTCCCGAGGCCTGGGCCGGCAATCCGCTGATGGACGAGGACCGCCGCGCGTACTACGAATACCACGCCGCGCTGATGGAGCCCTGGGATGGACCCGCGGCGATGGCGTTCACCGACGGCCGCCAGATCGGCGCGACGCTGGACCGCAACGGCCTGCGGCCCGCGCGCTTCATCGTCACCGACGACGACCACATCGTGATGGCGTCCGAGGTCGGCGTGCTCGACATCCCCGAGCGGAAGATCGTCAAGAAATGGCGGCTCCAGCCGGGCAAGATGCTGCTGGTCGACATGGAGCAGGGCCGCATCGTCGACGACGACGAGCTGAAGCGCACGCTCGCGACCGCCAAGCCGTACCGCGAATGGATCAAGCGCTCGCGGATCGCGTTGGACGACCTGCCGGCGCCCGCGCCGCCGCAGCCGTCGTCGGTGCCGCTCCTCGACCGGCAGCAGGCGTTCGGCTACACGCAGGAAGATCTGCGGATCGTCCTGGCACCGATGGCGGAAAGCGGCGAGGAAGCGATCGGCTCGATGGGGAACGACTCCGCGCTGCCGGTGCTGTCGAGCCGGCCGAAGGTGCTCTACAGCTATTTCAAGCAGCTTTTCGCGCAGGTGACGAATCCGCCGATCGACCCGATCCGCGAGGAGCTCGTGATGTCGCTCGTGACGTTCATCGGGCCGCGGCCGAATCTTCTCGGCATCGACGTGACGGAGCCGGCGATGCGCCTCGAGGCGCAGCAGCCGATCCTGACCAACGACGCGATGGAGAAGATCCGCCACATCGCGCTCTTCACCGACGGTGCGTTCAAGGCGTTCGAGCTCGATATCTGCTATCCCGCGGCGTGGGGCGCGGACGGCATGGAAGCTGCGCTCGCGTCGCTGTGCGCGCAGGCCGAAGACGCGATTCATCTGGGCTACAACATCCTGATCGTGTCGGACCGCAAGGTTTCCGCGGAGCTGGTGCCGATCCCCGCGTTGCTGGCGACGGCCGCCGTCCATCAGCATCTGGTGCGCAAGGGCCTCCGGACCAGCACCGGCCTCGTGGTCGAGACGGGCTCGGCGCGCGAGGTCCACCACTTCGCGCTGCTCGCGGGTTACGGCGCCGAGGCGATCCATCCGTATCTCGCGCTGGAGACGCTGGTCTCCTTCGCCGGCGTGGCGCCCGAGGCTCACCCGCAGGAGTCGGCGAAGCACTTCCTGAAGGCGATCAACAAGGGACTCTACAAGGTGATGTCGAAGATGGGCATCTCGACCTACCAGTCCTATTGCGGCGCGCAGATCTTCGAGGCGGTCGGCCTGCAGCGCGAATTCGTCGACAAGTACTTCACCGGCACCGCGAGCAATGTCGAAGGCATCGGGCTCTTCGAGGTCGCCGACGAAGCGTATGGCCTGCACCAGCTCGCGTTCGGCGACGACCCGCTGCTCGCGCACGCGCTCGACGCCGGCGGCGAATACCAGTACCGCATCCGCGGCGAGGAGCACGCGTGGACGCCGGACTCCATCGCCAAGCTCCAGCACGCGGCGCGTGCCGGCAGCTATGCGACGTACAAGGAGTACGCGGAACTCATCAACAACCAGACGGAGCGGATGCTGACGCTCCGCGGCCTGTTCGGGTTCAGGTTCGCGCCCGCGCCGGTCGCGCTCGAAGAGGTCGAGCCGGTCACCGAAATCGTCAAGCGATTCGCCACGGGCGCCATGAGCCTGGGCTCGATCTCGACCGAGGCGCACGCGACGCTCGCGATCGCGATGAACCGGATCGGCGGCAAATCGAATACCGGCGAAGGCGGCGAGGACGCGCGCCGCTATCCGCTGGCCAGGAAAGGCGAGACGCTGCGCTCGCGCATCGACACCGTCGTCGTCGACATCCCGCTCGAGGAAGGCGATTCGCTGCGCTCGAAGATCAAGCAGGTCGCGTCGGCGCGCTTCGGCGTGACCGCCGAATACCTGGTCAACGCCGACCAGCTGCAGATCAAGATGGCGCAGGGCGCGAAGCCCGGCGAGGGCGGCCAGCTGCCCGGTCACAAGGTCTCCGACTACATCGCGCAGTTGCGGTTCGCGGTGCCGGGCGTCGGTCTCATCTCGCCCGCGCCGCACCACGACATCTATTCGATCGAGGACCTCGCGCAGCTGATCCACGACCTCAAGAATGGGAACCCGAAGGCGTCGATCTCCGTGAAGCTCGTCTCCGAGGTGGGTGTCGGTACTGTGGCGGCAGGTGTGGCCAAAGCGAAGGCCGACCACGTCACAATCGCCGGTCATGACGGCGGCACCGGCGCCTCGCCCGAATCGTCGATCAAGC
>JANMBN010000013.1:0-13059 GCA_031360485.1 Betaproteobacteria bacterium
ATTTGGCGCAAGGAACTTGTGCATGTCGCAGTGCAAGATGGATTCGTGAGCCAAACCCGATGGATGCCGTTGGGTCGATGGACGATTGATCAGTGGATCCGAATTCGCCCGACGTGAGGCACGCCCAAATTCATAGCCACACCATAAAGGAGAATCAATCATGCTGCGAATGTCATCCGGACTTGCTCGCGTCGTCCCTCTCGGACTGGCGCTGGCCATTGCGTTCTGTGGCACGGCGTTTGCGCAGAATACGCTCACCGCGGTGAAAGCGGCGCAGGCGCCGAAGCTCGACGCGTTGAGCGCGGAGCCGGCGTGGGCCAAGGCCCCGGAACTCAAATTCCAGGTTCAGAATGGCCAGAATTTCGGCGGTGGCACGTCGAATGTGGCAATGAAGGCGGTGTACACGTCCGATATGCTCTACGTTCTGGTGCAGTATACGGACCCGACGCAGTCGGTTCGGCGCTTTCCGTATCAGAAGCAGACTGACGGGACGTGGAAGAAGCTCGTCGATCCGAACGACAAGGGGGGCGACGACAACATGTATTACGAGGACAAGTTCGCCTTCATCTGGAACATAAACAATTCGATCAAGGGCTTCGATAGCCAGGGTTGTTTCGCGATGTGCCACATGGGCGAGACCAAGCCATTCGGCAACAAATATACGGCGAGCGAAGGCGAGCTGGGGGACATCTGGCACATGAAGTCGATTCGCACCGGCTACATCGGCCAGACCGATGACCAGTACGTCGACCACACGCGCTATGACAAGGAAAAGTCGCCCGAGGCGGGCCGCAAGAGCGATCCCAAGATCGGTGGCGGATACGCTGACGTCAAGCTCGTCAACGGTAAGCCCGAGTTCATGAGCAAGGACGCGAAAGCCGCCAACAAGGGTGGGTTGTACTACATCCGCGAGGAAGTCAAGGTCGCGTTCGACGACGGCAAATTCGTCGCTGGCGATGAAGTGGCGTCTATCTCCGTGGCGAAATTTACCGGCGACCGTGGCGACATCGACACCGTCATCGGCTACAAGAACGGCATGTGGACCGCCGTGCTCGCACGGAAGCTCGTGACGCAAGGCAAGACCGACGTCCAGTTCAACAACCTCGATGGCGAATATGGATTCGGCTTCGCCGCGTTCGACAATGCGCAGGTCCGCCATGCATTCCACATGGGCGCGATGAAGCTCAAGTTTGCCAAGTAGCACACATTCCGGCAAGCAGGCGGCAATCTCCCGCCTGCGAAAAATGACGGGGCCGGCATCAACCGGCCCCACTTTCATGGCGCTCCGGACGTGCGATGGCGCACTTCGGTTGCATTGGATCGCCGGGCTGGCTACCCTTTCCGTGCCGCGAGCCCCTGCGCCCGGAGCGCGTCGAGCGATGCGTTGAGCGTGAGCGCCTGCGGATCGAGCTTGAGATGCAGCAACGACGGCGTGTTGCTCGCGAGCGCGCGTTCGAATGCAGGCGGGAACTCCTCCGTCCGCAGCACGGTCTCGCCGTGCGCGCCATAGGCACGCGCCAGCGCCGCAAAGTCCGGATTGACGAGGTCCGTGCCCGAAACGCGCGCCGGATAATGGCGCTCCTGATGCATCCGGATGGTTCCGTACATGCCGTTGTCGACGACGACGAAGATGATCGCGAGATCGTACTGGACAGCCGTCGCGAGCTCCTGCCCATTCATCAAAAAGCAGCCGTCGCCATTCCACGAGACGACGACGCGGTCGCGATACAGGGCCTTTGCGGCGACCGCCGCCGGCACGCCATAGCCCATGGAGCCGGAGTAGGGCGCGAGCTGGGTTCGAAAGCCACGGTAACGATATAGCCGGTTCAGCCAGGTCGCGTAGTTGCCGGCGCCGTTGGCGAGGATCGCATCGTCCGGCAGGCGGGCGTCGAGCCAGGACACCACCTGCCACATGTCCAGCGTCCCGGGCACGGGTCGCGGCGCCCGCCATGCCGCGTATTCGGCGTGCGTGTCGTGGATGGCGCTGCGCCGCGCACGGGCATCCGGTGCGGGCTCGCCGTTCATCGCGGCGAGGAATGCGCCCGGCGTCGCCGCGATCGCGAGCGCGGGTTGGTAGACACGCCCCAGTTCGTCGACACCGGGATGCACGTGAATGACCGCTTGAGCGGACGCCGGCGCCAGGACCAGCGTGTAGCCCGACGTCGTGATTTCGCCGAGACGCTCGCCGATGACGAGCAGCACGTCGGCATCGCGAACACGGGCGGCGAGCTTCGGGTTGATGCCGATGCCGACATCGCCGGCATAGTTGCGATGGCGGTTGTCGAACAGGTCCTGGTTGCGGAACGCGCAGGCAACGGGCAGGTCGTGCGCCTCCGCGAAATTGCGCAGCGCGGCGCAGGCGTCGGCATTCCACCGGCTGCCGCCGACGAGCACCAGCGGCCGCCGCGCACTCGCCAACAGCGCGCGCGCGGCAGCGACCAGCCCGCCATCGGGCGCCGCGGCGACGGGCTCGACACGCGCCGCATCGGCACATTCGGCTGCGGCGCCGAGCATATCCTCCGGCAGCGCCAGCACGACGGGGCCCGGCCGGCCCGACATGGCCACGCGGTAGGCGCGCGCGACGTATTCGGGAATGCGGTCCGCGCGATCGATCTGGGCGGGCCATTTGGCCACGCTGCCGAACATGCGGCGGTAGTCGATTTCCTGAAAGGCCTCGCGATCGGTGAAATCGCCGCCGACCTGACCGATGAACACGATCATCGGCGTCGAATCCTGCGCCGCCGTATGGATGCCGATCGCCGCGTTCGAAGCCCCGGGTCCGCGCGTGACGAGGGCAATTCCGGGGCGACCGGTCAGCTTGCCGAAGGCCTCGGCCATGTATGCCGCGCCGCCTTCCTGCCGGCAGATCACAAGCTGCAATCGGTCGCGGACGTCGAACAGTGCGTCGAGCACCGGCAGATAGCTCTCGCCCGGCACGCAGAACGCATGCGTGGCGCCTTGCGCGAGGAGGTTTGCGACGAGGATCTCGCCGCCCGTGCGGGGGATGGTCAACGGTGCCTCCGGGACGCCGCCGCCGCGTTTCGCGGCCGGTCGGCAGCGCTCATTCTATAATCAGCGCGCGGCGACCAGGTCTTCGCGTTTGAGAAGAAAGACGCTGTCGGAGGACGTCTCGGTCTCGAGCCATACGAACGGCGTCTTGGGGAACGCGATCTCCGTTGCCGAGCGGTTGTGCCCGACCTCGACCACGAGCGTCCCGCCGGTGTTCAGGAATCGCGACGCCTCATCGAGAATCGTGCGGACCGCGTCGAGCCCGTCTTCACCACCGGAGAGCGCGAGCACCGGCTCGTGCCGGTATTCCGGGGGCAGATCAGCCATCGCCACCGCGGTCACGTAGGGCGGATTGCTGATGATGAGATCGTAGCTCTTCCCCCCGAGGTTCGCGAACATGTCGGACCGGATGAGATTGATACGATCGGCAAGTCCATAGTCGGAGACGTTGCGTTGCGCGATCGTGAGCGCGTCCGTCGAGATGTCGACCGCGTCCACGTCGGCGCCGGAGTACGCGTGCGCGAGCAGAATCGCGAGGCAGCCGGAGCCCGTCCCGAGGTCGAGCGCGGTCAGCGTCTGCGCCGCGTTGACGTAGGGAGCCAGCCCGTCCGGCAACAATTCGGCGATGAACGACCGGGGAATCAGCACGCGCTCGTCGACATAGAACCGGAACTCGCCCAGCCAGGCTTCGTGGGTGAGGTAGGCCGCCGGCACGCGCTGGTCGATCCGCCGCTGGAGTAGCTGCGCGACCTGCGCTCGCTCGGCCTGCGTCAGCCTCGCATCGAGGAAGGGCTCGAGGCGGTCCATGGGCAAGTGCAGCGCATGCAGCAGAAGATAAGCAGCTTCGTCGTAGGCGTTGGTCGTGCCGTGACCAAACGCAAGCTCCGCTTCGCCAAAGCGCGACACGGCGTAGCGCAGCCAGTCGCGCAGCGTCTCGAGGTCGTGCGCCATCGTGCTCATGGATTCTCTCGCAGGGGGTTCGCCGGCCGGGCGATGGTACGCCAGGCGCTCACTGGGCCGGCCCGCCGGCCAGGATCCGCTCGAGCACGCCGCGGTAAATGGCGGAAAGCGCGGCAAGATCGGCCACCTTTACACGCTCGTTCAGCTGGTGGATCGACGCATTGACCGGACCGAGCTCGACGATCTCGTTGCAGATGTCCGCAAGGAAACGCCCGTCGGAAGTGCCTCCCGTGCACGAGAGCTCGGGGGCGATGCCCGTGACCTCGCGCACCGCGTCCGTCACGACGTCGACCAGCGTCCCGCGGCGGGTGAGGAACGGCTTGCCCGAACCCGTCCACGCGAGGTCGTAGTCGAGCCGATGTCTGGCCAGGATCGCTTCGAGCCGTTGCACCAGCGACTCGCGGCTGCTCACGGGGCAGTACCGGAAATTGAACATCGCCTCGAGCCTGCCCGGTATCACGTTCGTCGCGCCGGTGCCCGCGTGGACATTCGAGCACTGCCACGTTGTCGGCGGGAAATAGGCGTCCCCTTCGTCCCATCGGGTCGCCGCGAGCTCGGCCAGAAGGGGGGCGGCGAGATGGATCGGATTCCGCGCGAGCTGCGGATACGCGACATGGCCCTGAACGCCCTTGACGATCAGCGTTCCCGACAGCGTGCCGCGCCGGCCGTTCTTGATCATGTCGCCAAGCCGGTCCACGGACGTCGGCTCGCCGACGATGCAGTAGTCGATCGTCTCGCCGGCTGCTTTGAGCCTCTCGACCACCTTCACGGTGCCGTCGATCGATGGGCCTTCTTCATCCGAGGTAACCAGCATCGCGATGGAACCGCCGGCGGCCGGGTGCGCGGCGACGAAATTCTCGATCGCGGTGACAAAGGCGGCGAGCGAGCCCTTCATGTCCGCGGCGCCCCGGCCATAGAGCCAGCCATCGCGCTCCGCGGGCACGAAGGGATCCGATGCCCATTCCGCGAGGGGGCCGGTGGGCACCACGTCCGTGTGGCCGGCAAGACACACCAGCGGGCGGCGGGTTCCGCGGCGCAGCCAGACATTCGTGACGCCGTTGGAAACAAGCGTCTCGGCGCGGAAGCCGAGCGGGAACAGGCGCGACGCGATCAGTTCCTGGCAGCCGGCATCTTCCGGAGTCAGGGAGCGACGTTCGATCAATGCACGCGTCAACGCGAGCGTGTCGACAAGCGGCGGCGCCGAACCGCGAACGGTGGCGAGGTTCATGCGTGAGATGTCGGAAGGCGTGGGTGGCCGGTTCTTCGTGGGCCGGGCTCGGCGAATCGACAGGGAAACGGGTCAGCGAACGGCTGTCAGGCTAATGCGGCCGGTCGACCATTTCCGGCTCGATCTGCAGCGCCGTGAAGTCGCTGTGCGTCCGGTGCGGCTTCTGCTCGGCATCGCTCCGGTCCAGCGCGCCGACGCGCGCCGTCGGGGCGTTCTGATTGATGAGCCAGGCGAGGTTCGTCGAGGAGTCGGACGCCGCCATCGCCTCGTCGTAGCTGATCACGCCGTCGAGGTAGAGACGGCAGAGCGACTGCTCGAAAGTCTGCGATCCGGGGTACAGGGATTTCTCCATCGCTTCCTTGATCTGCGTGATCTCGCCGTTCTTGACGAGCTCGGCGATGAGCGACGTGTTGAGCAGGATTTCGACGGCCGGCTGGAGGATGCCCTCCTTGGTGCGCACGAGCCGCTGCGAAATGATGGCCCGCAAGCCGATCGAAAGGTCGGACAGGAGGCCCGATCGCGCGTCGTACGGAAACATGTTGATGATCCGCGACAGCGCATGGTAGCTGTTGTTCGCGTGCAGCGTGGTCAGGCAGAGGTGGCCGGTCAGCGTATGCAGCAGCGCCTGCTGCATGGTTTCGCGATCGCGGACCTCGCCGATCATGATGAGGTCCGGCGCTTCGCGCAACGCATTCGCCAGCGCCTTCGTATAATTCTTCGTGTCGACGTTGAGCTCGCGCTGATTGACTATGCTCTTCTTGTGCCGGAACAGGTACTCGATGGGGTCCTCGACGGTAAGGATATGCCCGGTCCCGTTGGCGTTTCGGTAATCGATCATCGCCGCGAGCGTCGTCGATTTCCCCGAGCCCGTCGCGCCGGCGACCAGCACGAGCCCTCGCTTTTCCATGACGAGGTCGAGCAGGACGGGAGGAAGCTTCAGCTGGTCGAACGACGGTATGTCGCTTCGCACGTAGCGAACGACCATCGAGATCGTGCCGCGCTGGCGGAAGATGTTGATCCGGAAGTTCCCGACGGCCGGGTCGAGATGGGAGAGGTTCATCTCGAACTCGTCCTCGAACGTGCGCGCCTGGTCGTCGCTCATCAGTTCGTAGGCGATCCGCCGGACCGAGTCGATGTCCATCGGCCGGTCGGTGAGGGGAACGACGATCCCGTTGATCTTGATGTTGATCGGTGCGCCGCAGGAAATGAACAGGTCGGACGCCTGCCGCTCCGCCATCATCTTGAACAGTCGGTCGAGGTACATGTCGCGAGCCTCCCAGGCTACAATATCGAGCGGCGCATGGTTTGAGCAAGCGCCACAGGTTTCCATGATAATGTCATGAATTGACGGAGAGTTCCACTTTCGCCGCGGTACGAACCGGCTGGTGGGGCACCCTCGATCCCTTCGCAACAACCGACCGGAGTTTTCGCGTCGGCCTTGACGCAAAACACCAGGCACTTAAGCAAGTTCCATGCTCGCGATCATCGGTGGCAGCGGTCTCACCCGCCTTTCGACCCTGGCCGTTGCCCACCGCGAGGTCGTCCGCACGCCATACGGCGAGCCCTCGTCGGCGCTGCTCTTCGGTCAAATTGCCGGACGCGACGTCATTTTCCTCGCGCGACACGGTCATGGCCACACGATTCCGCCGCACCGGGTGAACTACCGCGCTAACCTGTGGACCCTCAAGAACCGGGGCGCCTCCGCGATCCTGGCCGTGGCGTCCGTGGGGGGTATCCGCGACGCGGCGCCGGGCGACCTCGTGCTGCCGCACCAGCTCATCGACTATACGCACGACCGTGAATCGTCGTTCTTCGACGGCGGCGACCAGCGGGTCGTGCATGTCGACTTCACGCACCCGTATGCGCCGGGACTGCGCGCAAAGTGCCTTGCAGCGGCAAGCGCCGCCGGCATACCGCTCGCGGACGGCGGCATCTATGGTGCGGTGTCCGGCCCGCGGCTGGAGACGGCGGCGGAGATCGACCGGATGGAGCGCGATGGGGCGACGCTGGTCGGGATGACCGGGATGCCGGAAGCGACGCTCGCCCGCGAACTGGCGCTGCCTTATGCCGTGATCGCGGTCGTCGTCAATCATGCGGCCGGCCGCGGCGACTCGTCGGAGCAGGTTTCGATGGACGGAATCGCCAGAGTGCTGGAGACGGCAATGGACAAGGTCCGGGCGCTGCTCGAACACGTCACGCCCCTCGTCCAGGAGGCGGCGCGATGATCCGCGACGTCCTGCGCATGGGCGATCCGCTGCTGCTGCAGTGCTCGGCGCCGGTCAAGGCGTTCGGCACGCCGGAGCTCGACGCGCTTCTGGTCGACCTTCGCGAAACCATGGTCGCGAAGAGCGGCGCGGGCCTTGCGGCGCCCCAGATCGGCGTCCTGCTGCAGGTGGTCATCTTCGGCGTCGAGAGCAATCCGCGCTACCCGGACGCCGAACCCGTGCCGTACACCGAGCTCGTCAATCCCGTCCTCACACCGCTGACCGACGAGCGCGACGAGGATTGGGAAGGCTGCCTCTCCGTCCCGGGCCTGCGCGGCGTCGTGCCACGCTACCGGCAGCTGCGCTACGAAGGTTTCGACCCGCGCGGCCGTCCGATCCGCCGCGAGGTGACCGGATTCCATGCGCGCGTGGTCCAGCACGAGTGCGACCACCTGCTGGGGATCCTGTATCCGATGCGGATGCGCGACCTTTCCCGGTTCGGCTTCACCGACATCATCTTTCCGGATAGCGCCCCGAACGAGGAGTGACGGTTAGGGCGCGGCCACCCGCGCCCGTCACAACCGGAGCTGCTCGTACAGCGTGGTTTCCAGGCGCAGCAGCGCCTGCTCGTCGTGCAGGCGCGCGCCGTCGATCAGAAACACGTCCTCCGCGCGCTCGCCCAGCGTGTTGATCTTGGCGCTCACGATGTTGATGTTCGCCTGGGCGAGCGTGTAGGCGATCCGCGCCAGCAACCCCGGCCGGTCGCCGGCAACGATTTCGAGGATGTAGTGCGTCCCCTTGTCGTCGGGGAAGATCGACACCTCCGGCGTGAGCGGAAAGTGCTTCAGGTGCCGGCTCGCGCGACCGACGACCGGCGGCTCCAGCGGTTCCTGTTCTTTCAGCACTTTCGCGAGCTCGAATTCGACGAACTGGATCGCATCGCGATAGGGAGCATCCGGGTCCGCCGGATTGTGGACCGTGAAGGTGTCGAGCGCGTAGCCGTTCCGCGTCGTGTGGATCTTCGCCTCGACGATCGACAATCCGCGGCGCCCGAAAAAACCGCTGATGCGCGCGAACAGGTTCTTCTGATCGGGCAGGTAGACGGCGACCTGCAGCCCCGCCTCGGCACGGGAGAGGCGGGCCCGGACGACGGCCGCCGCGCCCTCGACGCGCCAGTGGAGGTGCCTCGCGTGCCAGGCGATCTCATCGGCGGTGTGGCGCTGGAAATAGACGTTGTCGCACTGCGACCAGAGCGCGGCCTCCGCGCCGTCCGCCACAGCGTAGAGACGCAGCAGACGCTGCGCCTCCCGCTGCCGGGCGAGCAGGCTGTCGGCGAGCGTGGCGCCCGCCGCGGCGCCCGTCAGGCGTGCACGGGTCGCGTGGAACAGGTCCTCGAGCAGCTGGGCCTTCCACGCGTTCCAGACTTTCGGGCTGGTGCCGCGGATATCGGCGACGGTGAGCAGATAGAGCGCCACGAGCCGCCGCTCGGTGCCGGCGTGCGCGGTGAACGCCGCGATCACATCCGTGTCCGAAATGTCCTGCTTCTGCGCGGTCGTCGACATCGACAGATGGTGCGCGACCAGCCAGGCGACGAGTTCGACGTCGTCGGCGGGCAATCCGTGGGCGCGGCAGAAGCGCCGTGCCTCGACCTCGCCCAGCGCCGAATGGTCGCCGCCGCGGCCCTTCGCGATATCGTGGAAAAGTCCTGCCAGATAGAGGACCTCCTTGCGCTCGAAGTCGCCGATCAGCCGCGAGCAGAGCGGGTATTCGTGCGCGTGCTGCGATTCGGTGAAGCGGCGCAGGTTGCGGATCACCATCAGGATGTGCTCGTCCACCGTGTAGACGTGGAAGAGGTCGTGCTGCATCTGTCCGACGATGCGGCCGAACGCCGGAACGACGTGCCCGAGGATGCCGTAGAGATTCATCCGGCGCAGTTCGTGCGTGATTCCGCGCGGCTCGCGGAGGATCTCTACGAACCGCGCGCGGTTCTCCGGCAGGCGGCGGAAGCGGGCATCGATCCGGTGACGATTTCGCCACAGCGCACGCAACGTCGGCGCCGACATCCCCTTGAGCTCGGGATGGCGCTGCATTGTCAGAAACGCGTCGAGCATCGCGGCCGGCCGCCGCTCGAACAGCGCTTCGTCGCGCACGTGCAGCCGCTCGTCGATCGCCTGGAACTCGGCGTCGATGGCGACCGGCTCGGCCGGTACCGGAAACAGCCGCGCATGCAGATTCTGCAGGACGATGATGTTCACCTGCCGGACGAGCTTCGCCGCCCGGTAGTACCGCTGCATGAGTTGCTCGCTCGCGCCCTTCGCCGGTGTGTCGACGAGGCCGAGCTCGCGCGCCAGCGCGTTCTGATGGTCGAACACCAGCCGGTCCTCGCGCCGCCCGGCAAGATAGTGAAGCCGCACCCGAAGCGCGCCGACGAGCCGCTCCTGGCGGGATACCGTGCGCGCCTCCTGCATCGTGATGAGCCCGGCTTTCGCCAGTTCGCGCCACGTCTTCCCGAGCCCCGCCGCGCGGGAGATCCACAGGACCGTCTGCAGGTCACGCAGGCCGCCGGGGCTCTCCTTGACGTTGGGTTCGAGGTTGTAGGCGGTGTCGTGGTATTTGAGATGCCGCTGCTGCTGCTCCAGCGCCTTGGCCTCGTAGAACAACGGCACGTCCATCGCCGCGGCGAACGCGCGGCCGAAGTGGCGATGCAACGACCGCGATCCGGCCACAATCCGGTGCTCGAGCAGGCTCGTCTTGATCGTGGCATCCGCGGCCATCTCCGCTTCGCATTCGTCGATCGTGCGCACGCTGTGCCCGATTTCGAGCCCGATGTCCCAGAGCGCCCCGAGGAAGCGCTCGACGAACGCCGTGTCCGCGGCATTGAGCGCGTGCGGCAGCAGGATCAGCACGTCGACGTCGGAATGCGGAAAGAGCTGGCCTCGGCCGTATCCGCCGACGGCGACCAGCGCGGCTTCAGCCGGCGCTCCGAGCGCACTCCACGCGCCGGCGACCACGCGGTCGACCAGCCGCGCATGCTCGCGCAGCAGGCGAGGCGTATCGGGGCGCGCGTAGAACGCCGTCTTCAGCACCGCGCGACCCGACTTCAATTCTCCGCGCCAGATGTGCGCGACGCCTACCGCAGCGCCGACAGGCGGGATCGCGGCAGCGGTTTCGGAAGTCATGGATCGCGCACCGGCCCGCAGGCCGGAGTCAGGCAGGGGGGGGCGGCGGCGCCCCCGACGTCGACGTCAGCACCTCGTGGCCGTCGGGCGTCACCAGCACCGTGTGCTCCCACTGCGCAGACAGCGAATGGTCGGCCGTGACGATCGTCCAGCCGTCGGCGAGCGCGCGAATGGCCGCACGGCCGGTGTTGATCATCGGCTCGACGGTAAAGATCATTCCGGGCTGCAGCTTGATGCCCGTCCCCGGCCGGCCGTAGTGCAGCACCTGCGGCTCCTCGTGAAACTGCCGGCCGATGCCGTGTCCGCAGAACTCGCGAACCACCGAAAAATGATGGCTTTCGGCGAACGTCTGGATCGTGTGCCCGATATCGCCGAGGTATCGGCCAGGCCTGATCGCGCGGATGCCGCGCCACATCGCCTCGTAGGTGACTTCGACCAGACGCTTCGCCTGGATCGAAGGAGTACCCACATAGAACATCCGGCTCGAATCGCCGTGCCAGCCGTCCTTGATCACGGTCACGTCGATGTTCACGATGTCGCCCGCCTTGAGCGTCTTGTCGCCGGGAATGCCGTGGCAGACCACGTGGTTGACCGAAGTGCAGATGGACGCGGGGTAGGGGCGGTGACCCGGCGGAGTGTAATTGAGAGTCGCCGGCACGACCTTCTGCACATCGACCTGGTAGGCGTGCGCGATGCGGTCGAGCTCGCCGGTGGTCACGCCTGGCTCCACCTTCGGCGCGAGAAAGTCGAGGAGCTCCGAGGCGAGCCGCCCCGCGACGCGCATCTTCTCGATCTCCTCGGGGGATTTCAGCGAGACCGACATGAGGCCGAGCGTATCGCGCCGGGCGTCCGGCAGGGAAACCGGCATGACCGCGCGCAGCAGGACCGCCCGCCGCACGATGCCCGGAGCAGGATCGTCGTCATCACGCGCGCAGCAGTTCGTTGATGCTGGTCTTCGCGCGTGTCTTCGCGTCCACCTGCTTGACGATGACGGCGCAATAGAGCTGACAGCGGCCCTCGGCCGATGGCAGGCTGCCGGCGACCACCACCGAGCCCGTGGGCACGCGACCATAGGTGACCTCGCCGGTCGCGCGGTTGTAGATCTTCGTGCTCTGGCCGATGAAAACACCCATGCCCAGCACCGAATTCTCCTCGACGATCACGCCCTCGACCACCTCCGAGCGCGCGCCGATGAAGCAATTGTCCTCGATGATGGTCGGATTGGCTTGCAGCGGCTCGAGCACGCCGCCGATGCCGACGCCGCCGGACAGATGCACGTTCCTGCCGATCTGCGCGCAGGAGCCCACCGTCGACCACGTGTCCACCATCGTGCCCTGGTCGACGTAGGCGCCGATGTTCACGAACGACGGCATCAGCACGACGTCCTTCGCGATGAATGCGCCGCGCCGCGCGACGGCCGGCGGGACGACACGAACTCCGGTTGCGGCGAGCTGGTCGTCGGAGAGACCCGAAAATTTCGTCGGCACCTTGTCGTAGAATGCGAAGGGCTCCGAGCTGCCGGCGCGCCGCTCGAAGCGAATCGCCGTGTTGGCCGCCAGGCGGAACGACAGCAGGACCGCCTTCTTCACCCATTGATGCGTCGTCCAGACGCCGCCGATCTTTTCCGCGACGCGCAAGCGGCCGCCATCGAGCTCGTTGATCACGTGCGCGATCGCGTCCCGGACGAGGACCGGCGCGGACTGCGGCGAGAGCGTCGTGCGCGTTTCCCACGCAGCGTCGATCGTTTGCTCGAGGTCGTTCATGTGGAAACCAGGGGACAGGGACGGTGATTTTACCTCGACCGGGCGCTTTCCCGCATTCAGGCATCCCGTCCATAGCGGGCCAGGTGCCGGTACGGCGGCTCGAGAACCGCAGGCAGCAGGTACATCGGCAGTCGGGCCAGCGCAAAGTATGCGGTGGCTTCGATGCTCGCGTGTCCCGCCCGCGCGACCACTACATGGCCTTGAACCGGTGCGCAAACGTCCGGCTGACGGCGAGCTTCTCGTCGCGGCCCTTGAGCACGATGACCGGCTCTCCGCGCCAGTCGCGGTCGACGCGCGCGATCGCCCGCAGGCAGACGATCGCGCCCCGATGGATCTGCCAGAACGTCTCGGGGTCGAGCGCCTCGAAGAGTTCCTTGATGGATTTGCGGATCAGCGCCTCACCGTCGGCGGTGACGACTTTCGTGTATTTGTCCTCGGCCTGGAAGTACAGCACGTCGTCCGTTGCGATCAGTTTCATCACGGTACCGACCGAGGCGCGAATCCATTTGAGATAACCGGTGCCCTCGCGCTCGGCCAACCTTGCCAGCACCGCCGAAAGGTCGAGCGGCGCGCTGGCTAGCCGCGACTTGAGGCGCGCGACGACCTTCGCGATGCGCTCGGGTGACACCGGCTTCAGAACGTAGTCGACCGCGCCTTCGTCGAACGCCGTGACCGCGTATTCGTCGTAAGCCGTCACGAATACCGCATGGCAACGC
>JANMBN010000018.1:0-3395 GCA_031360485.1 Betaproteobacteria bacterium
GGAGAGGTCAATGTCAATTGCTCAAGCCCCGGATCCCGATGCATTTCGTGACTTCGAACATGCTGGCTGGACCTCCAACGTATCGGAATACGATGCGGCGTTCGCGCGCGTCACGAGCCAGGCCATTGGCCCCTTGTTGGATGCAGTAGACCTGCGTCAGGGATCCCGGTTGCTCGACGTCGCGACCGGACCTGGCTATGTCGCGGCTGCGGCGGCCGCGCGCGGAGCAAGGGTCATGGGCATCGATTTCTCTGCTCCGATGGTTGCGCATGCCCGTGCGGTCAATCCGGCCGTTGAGTTTCAAGAAGGCGACGCGGAAGCAATTTCGTTGCCGGATTGCAGCTTTGATGCCGTAGTAATGAATTTCGGAATGCTTCATTTGGCGCGGCCCGAGCGGGCGATGACCGAGGCCTTGCGCGTCGTCAAACCTGCAGGACGTTTTGCCTTCACTGTCTGGGCGAAGCCGGAAGATGCCGTGGGATTTGGAATTATCCTGAAGGCCGTCCAATTTCACGGTAACCCCGGAGTGCAACTGCCAGAGGGGCCGTCATTCTTCCGATTCAGCGATGCGGCCGAATGCGACCGAGCTCTGCGCGAAGCCGGTTTCTCGAACGTTAGGCAGTGCGTGAAAATAACTTGATCATTTCAGTTTCCTAACCTTTAATGAGGGTATGCAGGATGCCACTGCGCTTCGGCAGATCAAATCACGATATCGAGGGCTTGCGCCGCTGATGGATGAGCGGATGCGCCGGCAATGGGCGGCGGCGGAAGCGCAAAGCTACGGGCGCGGTGGACTGAGCGCGGTGAGCAGCGCGACCGGGATGTCGCGCAATACCATTCGCAAGGGACTGGTCGAGCTGGCGGCACGCAAGAGAAATCCGCGGGTGGCGGTGGCTGCGCGGATACGCAAGCAAGGCGGCGGGCGCAAGCGGCTGACCGAAACGGATCCAGGCCTGGCGCAGGCGCTGAATCGATTGATCGAACCGACCACTCGGGGCGATCCGATGTCGCCGTTGCGGTGGACCTGCAAGAGCACGATGAATCTTGCCCAGGCGCTGACCCGCCATGGACATCCGGTCGGCGCCTGGACGGTCGGGGCGATGCTGAAGCAGTCCGGTTATAGCTTGCAGAGCAACCGCAAGACCAAGGAAGGTGGTTCGCATCCGGACCGCAATGCGCAGTTCGAGTATATCAACGGCTCGGTCGAGCAATTTCAGCAGCGTGGCCAGCCGGTGATATCGGTGGATACCAAGAAAAAGGAGCTCGTCGGCCCGTTCAAGAATGGTGGGCGGGAGTGGCAGCCCAAGGGCGAGCCGGAAGAAGTGGTGATCCATGACTTCGTTGACGAGCAGCTGGGCAAGGTCATTCCGTACGGGGTGTTCGACCTGAGTCTGAACGAGGGCTGGGTGAGTGTGGGCATCGATCACGATACGGCACAGTTCGCGGTCCAGGCCATCGGTCGGTGGTGGCAGAAGATGGGGACGAAACGCTATCCCCGGGCCCGGGCACTGCTGATCACCGCCGATGGGGGTGGTAGCAATGGCAGCCGCTGTCGGCTGTGGAAGGTGGCGCTGCAGGATCTGGCGACGCGCCTGGGATTTCCTGTACATGTGCGCCATTTCCCGCCCGCCACCAGCAAATGGAACAAGATCGAGCATCGCATGTTCAGCCACATCACCGAGAACTGGCGCGGTCGCCCGTTGGTGAGCCACGAGGTCATTATCAACCTGATCGCGAACACGAAAACCCGTACCGGTCTGCGCATTCGCGCCGAGCTGGACGCGGGAACCTATCCAACCGGGATCAAAGTAACCGACGCCGAGTTCAACGCGCTGAGTCTCAAGCAAGCCGAGTTTCACGGCGATTGGAACTACGCGATCCTCCCACGGCGCCGAAACTAATGGTCAAGTTATTTTCACGTGAGTCCTATGCATAATGGCCGACTCCCGCCGATCCCTCACGATTCCTGAATGGCGGCTCTCCCTTTCGTGGTTCCGCAATCACCCGCAAACATGGAGCAAGATGAAAGGGCTCCCGTTCGCATTCAATGGTCGCTGACTTAGCCTGGCGATAACGCCGTCTGCTTGGTCAGAGCGCACTTTCGACGTGCAATTGGCGTTATTTTGCATGCAAGAGATCCCGGCCCCGCGCGCCGGAAGAATTGGTCACCTGCCGGCCAGACCGAGCTGGCGCACGCGCTTTCCGAACGCCTTTTAGCGGCGCTGAATGATCGTGCGCGCATCTGCCGCGCGTGTGGATTGAACACGCTTGCTCACGCCGCGTTCGCCTTCGCCCACTCGACGACTTCGCGGTGGGTGGCGAACCAAACGTCGCCCTTGGACTTCGCGTGGCGGATGATCTCCTCGACGATGAAGATGCGCGAGCGGTGGCCGATGATGTGCGGGTGCATCGTGAGCTGGCAGATGCCGCCTTCTTCCCAGGCGACGTCGAGCTCACGCCGGAAGATTTCCAGGATTTCGCGCGGCGGCGTGTGCGGACGCAGCGACTGGAACCGGTGCATCGAGAGATAGACGGCGTCGTCGCGCACCCATTCGACCGGCAGCTCGACCACACCCGTCGGCTCGCCGTCGAGCAGCAGCTCGTAGCAGTCGACATCGGCCATCAGCGAGCTGTCGTAGAGGAGGCCCATCTCCCGTTCGATCGCCAGCGTGTTCGGGCTGAAGTCCCACGACGGCGTGCGGATGCCCACGGGCCGCGTCCCGGTGATCTTCTCCAGCACATCGGAGGCGCGCAGCATGAGGTCGCGCTCGGCGGCGTACGGCAGCACCGAATTGAGCTCGTGGATCCAGCCATGGATTCCGATCTCGTGACCTTCGGCGATGACGCGGCGCTGCTCGTCGGGATGCAGCAGCGCGGAGACCGCCGGCACATAAAACGACGCGGGAACGCCGTACTTCTCGAGCAGCCGCAGGATGCGCGGAACACCGACGCGATTGCCGTATTGACCCCACGAGAGCCGCCCGATGGACTTGCCGCCGTCGCGGAGTTCGTTGGTCTCGTGGTCCGAATCGAACGAAAGGGCCAGCGCACACCGCGCCCCGCCCTTCCAGCTTTTCGGCCGGTACGCGCGGCCGGCGCGCACATGACCGACCAGCCTGCGCCAATGCTCATCGTCCCATTGCCACGGTGGAATCGTCGCTGGTTCGTTCATCGTTGTCTCCGGTTCAATTCGGCAAGGGTCATGCGGCGGGCGGCAAGCGCGGCGCGCTGTCGAATTCATTCGACGCAACGGAATCATCGCGCGCGCCCATCGGCAGCACCAGATGACAGGCGGCCTCGTGCCGCTCGCCGACGTAAACGAGCGGGGGCACCGTGCTTCGGCAGCGTGCCTCCGCGAGCGGGCAGCGGGTATGGAAATGGCACCCGGCCGGCGG
>JANMBN010000026.1:0-4795 GCA_031360485.1 Betaproteobacteria bacterium
GCCGAGCTTCATCAGTTTCGCGAGGTAGCCCGCGACCGCATGGTAGGGCACGCCGGCCATCGGAATCGGCGCGCCCGCGGATTGCCCGCGTGCGGTCAGCGTGATGTCGAGCAGCCGCGACGCCCGCTGCGCGTCTTCGTAGAACAATTCGTAGAAGTCGCCCATCCGGTAGAACAGCAACTTGTCCGGATGCTCCGCCTTCGCGCGGAGGTACTGCTGCATCATCGGCGTATGGGCTGGCACCGCCGGGGCGGCGGGGCTGGGAGAGGTCGGCACCGCCCGATTATAAGAGCTTGCCCGTCGGGAATTGGCGTGATGCGCTTTGCCGCAATGCGATAGGCTTTGCGAATCCCGCGAATGGCGCGCCGGACGCCGCTGCGGCACAATGCAGCACCCTTGGACGCACGCGCCCGATGCAATCCCTATCGCTCAATCCCGGACACCTCGAGCTGGCCGAGCTCCGCCGGCTCTGGGCGGAGCCGTCGGCGGTCACGGTCGACGCTTCGGCCAAGCCGGCGGTCGATGCGGCCGCGCGGACAGTCGACCGCCTGATCGCGTCCGGACGGACCGTCTACGGGGTCAACACCGGTTTCGGCCTGCTCGCCCGCACGCGGATCGACGATGCGCGCCTCGCCGAGTTGCAGCGCGCGCTCGTGCTTTCGCATTCCGCCGGAACGGGACCGCTGCTCGACGATGCCGTCGTGCGGATGATCCTGGCGCTCAAGATAGCGTCGCTGGCGCGCGGCCACTCGGGCGTACGGTGGAGCGTGATCGAGGCGCTCGTCGCGCTCGCCAACTCGGGCGTCGTCCCGTGCATTCCGGCGCAGGGGTCGGTGGGGGCGTCGCTCGACCTTGCCCCGCTCGCGCATCTGTCGGCGGTGCTGAACGGCGAAGGCGAGGCACGAGTCGACGGCGTTGTCGGGCCGGCGCGCGACGCGCTGGCGCGGGCGGGATTGCGTCCCGCCGTGCTGGGGCCGAAAGAGGGTCTCGCGCTGCTCAACGGCACGCAGGTGTCCACGGCGCTGGCACTTTCCGGCGTGTTCGCCGCGGAGCGCGCGATCGCCGCGGCATTCGTCGCCGGTGCGTTGTCCGTCGATGCGTGCCTCGGCAGCGACACGCCGTTCGATGCGCGCATCCAGGCCGTGCGCGGGCACCGCGGCCAGGCCGAGGCCGCCGCCATCTACCGTGCGCTGCTGGCGGGCAGCCGGATCCGCGAATCGCACAAGGATTGCCCGCGCGTGCAGGATCCGTACAGCCTGCGTTGCCAGCCGCAGGTGATGGGGGCATGCCTCGACCAACTCCGGCATGCGGCCGAAATACTGCTGATCGAAGCGAATGCGGTATCCGATAATCCGCTCGTGTTCGCGGACACGGACGAGATTCTCTCCGGCGGCAATTTCCACGCCGAGCCCGTCGCCTTCGCGGCGGACAATCTCGCGCTGGCGATCGCCGAGGTTGGCGCGCTGTCCGAGCGGCGGATCGCGCTGATGATGGACACGAATCTTTCCGGCTTGCCGCCGTTCCTGGTCGAGGACGCCGGCGTCAATTCCGGCTTCATGATCGCGCATGTGACGGCCGCCGCGCTCGCCTCGGAAAACAAGTCGCTGGCGCACCCGGCCTCCGTCGACTCGTTGCCCACTTCGGCGAATCAGGAGGACCATGTCAGCATGGCGACCTTCGCGGCCCGCAGGCTCGGGCCCATGGCCGCGAATACCGCCCGCATCGTCGCGATCGAGCTGCTCGCCGCGGCACAGGGCGTCGATCTGCGCAGGCCGCTGACGACGTCGCCGAAGCTCGCCGCGGCCCTGGCGCTCGTCCGCACCGACGTCGCGTTCTGGGACCGCGATCGCGCATTCGCCCCCGATCTCGAGGCGATGCGCATTCGCGTCGAGCACGGCGATTTCGACTTTCTCGTTCCGCTCCATTGAGTTTCAATCGCGTCTTCGCAGGAGATCCGCCATGCACCGCGACCACCCCGACCAACTGGCCGCCGCCCGCCCCACGACCCGCTATGCCGACCGGGTGATTCGCGCGCCGCGCGGCACCGCGCGCACGGCGAAGAGCTGGCTTACCGAAGCGGCGTTGCGCATGATCCAGAACAACCTCGACCCGGAGGTCGCCGAGAATCCGAAGGAGCTCGTCGTCTACGGCGGCATCGGCCGCGCCGCGCGCAACTGGGAATGCTTCGACGCGATCATCAAGGCCTTGCGGGAACTCGAAGACGACGAATCGCTGCTGATCCAGTCGGGGAAGCCGGTCGGCGTGTTCAAGACTCATCCCGATGCGCCGCGCGTGCTGATCGCGAACTCCAACCTCGTGCCGAAATGGGCGACGTGGGAGCACTTCAACGAGCTCGACCGCAAGGGGCTGATGATGTTCGGCCAGATGACGGCCGGCTCGTGGATCTACATCGGCAGCCAGGGCATCGTCCAGGGAACCTACGAGACCTTCGCCGAGGCCGGCCGCCAGCATTGCGGGGGGCAGCTCGCCGACAAGTGGATCCTCACCGCGGGACTCGGCGGGATGGGCGGCGCGCAGCCGCTGGCGGCGACGATGGCGGGCGCGTCGATGCTCGCGATCGAATGCCAGCAGAGCCGCATCGAAATGCGTCTTGCGACGCGCGACCTCGACCGGCAGGCGAAGGATCTCGACGATGCGCTCGCGATCATCGGCGATGCCTGCGTAAAGCGGCGGCCGGTTTCGGTCGGCCTGCTCGGCAATGCCGCCGAAATCCTGCCCGAACTCGTGCGGCGGGGCACCCGGCCCGACATGGTGACGGACCAGACGTCCGCGCACGATCTCGTCTACGGCTACCTGCCCGCGGGCTGGACGGTCGAGCGCTGGCGCGCCGCGCAGGTTGATCCGGCGCAGCATCTGGCGCTGGTCGCGGCGGCCGAGCAGTCGATCGTCGCCCATGTCCGGGCGATGCTCGCGTTCCATGGGCGCGGCATCCCGACGTTCGACTACGGCAACAACATCCGGCAGGTCGCGTTCGACGAGGGCGTGGCCGACGCATTCGCCTTCCCCGGCTTCGTGCCCGCGTACATCCGTCCGTTGTTCTGCGAAGGGAAGGGGCCGTTCCGCTGGGTGGCGCTGTCGGGCGATCCGGAGGACATCTACAAGACCGACCGCAAGGTGCTCGAGCTCTTTCCGGCGAACGCGCATCTCCACCGGTGGCTCGAGATGGCGCGCGAGCGGATCGCGTTTCAGGGGCTGCCGGCGCGCATCTGCTGGCTTGGGCTGGGCGAGCGGCACCTCGCCGGCCTCGCGTTCAACGAAATGGTCAAGAGCGGCGAACTCAAGGCGCCGATCGTCATCGGCCGCGATCATCTGGATACGGGGTCGGTCGCGAGCCCCAACCGCGAAACCGAAGCGATGGCGGACGGCTCGGACGCCGTTTCCGACTGGCCGCTGCTCAATCTTCTGCTCAATACCGCGGCCGGCGCGACGTGGGTGTCGTTCCACCACGGCGGCGGCGTCGGCATGGGCTATTCGCAGCACGCGGGTGTCGTCATCGTTTGCGACGGCACCGACGCCGCGGCGAAGCGGATCGCGCGCGTGCTGTGGAACGACCCGGCGTCCGGGGTGATGCGCCACGCCGACGCGGGCTATGCGAAGGCGATCGAGGTGGCGAAGGAAAAGGCGCTCAATCTTCCAATGCAACGCGGGTAGGCCGGCCGGTTCTGGACAAGCGCCGCGGCTGATCGCCGACCCCATTCCTCCGGAGAGGTTCGCCATGGAACTGCCCCGACGCCCACGCGGCGACGAACTGCTCAAGCCGGGCGAATTGACGCGCGTCCGGGAGCGCCTGCGGATCCGCGCACGCGAGCACGACCTGTCGTCGGTGATCGCCTGCGCGTTCGATCATCGCACGCGGATGCTGCCGTTCATCTTCGCCGACACGCGAATGATCCCCGCGGGTGTCCGGGCCATCGGCTCGGCGCTGGTGGACGCCGGATTCGACCGGACCCGGATCGTCCTGCAGCAGTGGAACCGCAATTTCCGGCCGTCGCGGATGCAGCTGGATGGCAGGATTCCCGACGTGTTCATGGTCTCGAGCATGAGCCTGCATTCCGGGCAGTGCATGGAGCTGATCCGCGACGCCTGCCGGATCGACCCCGCGCATCGCCCGCTGATCGTCGCCGGCGGCCCGCACGCCGTCTACGAGCCCTACGATCTTTTCAGCGCCGATCCCCAACGCCCGGGCAGCGCCGACGTCGTCGTCACGGGCGAGGAATTCGTCCTGCTCTCGCTCATCGAAGTCGTGTTGTCGATGCGCGGCCGCGGCGAATCGATGCGCTCCGCGTTCGTCCGCGCACGCGAGGCCCGGGCGCTCGACGAGGTCCCCGGTCTCGTCTATTCGCGCGGCGGCACGGACGGCGTCCCCGCGGAACTGGTCGACACGGGCATTCAACGGCTCGTCGGGGATCTCGACGAGCTGCCCCACCCGGTTCTCGGGTACCGGCTCATCGAGCCGCCCGGCCGGCACGCGACCCTCAGCCCGCGCGCGATGCCGGTCGGGGAGGTGCAAAAGCGGAGTCCCATCAGCTCGCTCGTCCTGACGTTCGGCTGCAAATTTGCCTGTCCGTATTGCCCTATCCCCGCCTATAACCAGCGGCAGTATCGCGTGAAGAGCGGCGAGCGGATCGCCGACGAGATGTTTCGCCTCAACCAGGAGTTCGGCCTCCGCCGCTTCTTCGGTGCCGACGACAACTTTTTCAACGACAAGGCGCGCACGCTCGACATCGTAGAGAAGCTGGCCCGCGCGGAATTCGACGGCGTGAAGCTCCGGAGC
>JANMBN010000052.1:0-80361 GCA_031360485.1 Betaproteobacteria bacterium
CGCCTCGGCGCGCGCCGCCGGAACCCGGCGATGAAATCGGCGGGCGCGCTGCGCCTGTTGTTCGCGCTCGCCGCCGGGGTCGCCACGGTGTTCGGCTTCGCGCCGTTCGGCCTCGCGGTGCTGCCGATTTTGACGCTCACGCTGCTCATCGTGCTGTGGCAGGGCGCCGCGTCGGCGGGCGCTGCCGCGGCGATGGGGTATGCGTTCGGCGTCGGCCTCTTCGGCGCGGGCGCGCCATGGGTCTTCATCGCACTGAACACGTTCGGCGGCATGCCGCTGCCGCTGGCGGCGATCGGAACCGCCGGCTTCTGCGCGTTTCTCGCGCTCTATCCCGCGGCGGCCGGGTGGCTGGCCGCGAAGTGGACGGCGGAGGGGTCGGCGCCCCGCGCGATCGCAGCGGCCGCCGCGTGGCCGCTGGCCGAATGGGCGCGCAGCATCATCTTCACCGGATTCCCGTGGCTGTCGTTCGGCTACGCGGCCTTGGGGGGAAATTCACCCGGCATGCTGGCCGGTTACGCCCCGGCCGGCGGCGTGTTCCTGGTGACGCTCGCTACCGCGCTCGCGGCGGCGGCCGGCGCGCTCGCCATCGACGCGGTCAGCGTTGCGGCACGGGCGCGCGCCGCGGTCTTCGTCGGCGCCATCGCCGTCATTGCGGCGGGCGGGTCGATGCTCGGCCGCATCGAATGGACGGCGCCCTTCGGAACGCCGGTCGCCGTGTCGCTCGTGCAGGGCAACGTCACGCAAGAACTGAAGTTCGACCCGAATTTCCGCCGGACGACGTTCGATCTCTACACCGCGCTCGTCGCCGCGAGCCGGGGACGTCTCGTCGTGCTCCCGGAAAGCGCGTTCCCGATGTTCGCCGACGAAGTCCCCGATTCGGTCCTGCGTCAGGTGGCGAGCGCGGCGGCGGTGCGCGACGGCGACGCGCTCATCGGGATGTTCACCGCCGAACCACCGCTCGCTCCGGGAGAGCAACCGCGCTATTACAACAGCGTCGTGAGCGTGGGCACCGCCGCGCCGCAGCTCTACCGCAAACGGCACCTCGTTCCCTTCGGAGAGACGATCCCGCTGGAACCCGTCTTCGGCTGGATCATCCGCAAAATCCTGGCGATTCCGCTCGCGAGCCAGACGCCGGGAGACGCGGATCCCCCGGTGCTCGACGTCGCGGGCCAAAAGGTCGCGGTCAACATCTGCTACGAGGATGCTTTCGGCGCGGAGATCCGGCGACAGGCGCGCGAGGCGACGCTGCTCGTCAACGTCACCAACGACGCGTGGTACGGCCGCTCGCTCGCGGCGGAGCAGCACAACCAGATCTCGGCGATGCGCGCGCTCGAATCGGGTCGTCCGCTGCTGCGCGCAACCAACACCGGCATCACCTCCGCGATCGGCCACGACGGGCGCGAACTCGCGCGGCTTCCGTGGTTCACGACCGGCATCCTCGAAGTCGAGATCGCGGGACGCCAGGGAATGACCCCGTATGCCCGATGGGGCGACGCGCCGGTCGTCTCGCTCGCCTTGGCGCTGCTCTTTGCGTCGCTCGCAGCCGGCCGCCACCCGCGAAAGGACGCCGGTTGACGCCGCCGCGCTTCGTTCGCGGGGACGATGCCGGTAAACTGCGCGTTTCCGGAAGCGACGGGCACGTCTTCGATGCGCACCTTTCAGCAGGTCATCCTCAACCTCCAGGACTATTGGGACAAGCAGGGCTGCGCGCTCCTGCAGCCCTATGACATGGAGGTGGGCGCCGGGACGTCGCACACGGCGACGTTCCTGCGCGCGCTCGGACCCGAGCCGTGGCGCGCCGCCTACGTGCAGCCGTCGCGGCGGCCTAAGGACGGTCGCTACGGCGAGAATCCCAACCGGATGCAGCACTTCTACCAGTACCAGGTCGTGCTGAAGCCCTCGCCCGCGGACATCCTCGAGCTCTATCTGGGGTCGCTCGCCGCGCTCGGCTTCGATCTCGCCAAGAACGACATCCGCTTCGTCGAGGACGATTGGGAAAACCCGACGCTCGGCGCATGGGGCCTCGGCTGGGAGGTCTGGCTGAACGGGATGGAAATCACCCAATTCACCTACTTCCAGCAGGTCGGCGGACTCGACTGCAACCCGATCACCGGCGAAATCACCTACGGCCTCGAACGGCTCGCCATGTACCTGCAGGGCAAGGAGAACGTGTTCGATCTCGTCTGGACCGAATGGCCGGAGGGCGGTTCGACGCGGCAGCTCACGTACCGCGATGTCTATCACCAGAACGAGGTCGAGCAATCCATCTACAATTTCGAGCAGTCGGACGCGTCGAGGCTCTTCGAGCTGTTCACGCTGTTCGAGTCCGAGGCGAAGCGCCTGCTGGAGGCGAAACTGCCGCTGCCCGGGTACGAGATGATTCTCAAGGCTGCGCATTCGTTCAACCTGCTCGACGCGCGCGGCGCGATCTCGGTGACCGAGCGTGCGGCGTACATCGGCCGGATCCGGGTGCTTTCGCGGCTCGTCGCGCAGGCGTACGTCGATTCGCGCGCGGCGCTCGGCTTCCCGATGCTGCCGACCGAGTTCCGGGCGCGCGCGGCATGAGCGCCGCAGGGCCGCCCCAAGGCGCTCATCGTTCCCTCTCCGAGGGAGCGCGCGCAGCGCCAAAGGTGCCCCAATGAGCATGACGGCCACGCTGGTCGTGGAACTCTTCACCGAGGAACTGCCGCCGAAGGCGTTGAATCGGCTCGGCGAGGCGTTTGCGGAGGGCATCGGAGCGGGCCTGCGAAACCGCGGCTACCTCACTCCCGCAAGTGCGGTCGCCCCCTATGCAACGCCGCGACGGCTGGCCGTAACGGTCACGAAAGTCGGTGCCGTCGCACCCGACGCGGAGGTCATCGACAAGCTGATGCCGGTCAAGGTGGCGCGCGACGCGTCGGGTCAGCCGTCCGAAGCCTATAAGAAGAAACTTGCGGGACTTGGACGCCCGGGCCTCGCCACGGCGACGCTCGATGCGGAGGACGGACCCGATCGAATTTACGTGGCCTCCGACGGCAAGGCCGAGTATGTTTACTTGCGCAGCCTTGCCAAAGGCCAACCTCTCGTGCGCGGCCTGCAGGAGGCGCTCGACGAAACGCTTGCGAATTTGCCGATCCCCAAGGTCATGAGCTACGCCGGCGCCAGCGGCTATTACAACGACGTGAAGTTCGTCCGGCCGGCGCATCGATTGCTGGCACTGCACGGCGCCGCAGTGGTCGGCGTGAGCGCGCTCGGTCTTCGCGCGGACCGGCTCACCGGCGGCCACCGGTTCCTCTCGCGGGACGACATTCCGGTCGCGTCCGCGGACGCCTACGAGGAGACGCTGCGCGCCGAAGGCAAGGTGATCGCGCGTTTCTCCGAGCGCCGCGCGGTGATCGTCGCCATGCTGCGCAAGGCTGCTTCGGGCGCGACCGTCCTCATGCCCGAAGCCCTGCTCGATGAAGTGACGGGTCTGGTCGAGTGGCCGGCTGTTTACGAAGGCGCCTTCGATCCCGCGTTCCTGACGGTCCCGCAGGAATGCCTGATCCTGACGATGCAGCAGAACCAGAAGTATTTCGCGCTGGCCGGCGGCGACGGCAAGCTGATCCCTCGCTTTCTCGTCGTCAGCAACGTGGAAACCGTCGACCCCGGCGCGATCATCCAGGGCAACGAGCGGGTGCTGCGCGCGCGGCTCGCCGACGCCCGGTTCTTCTTCGACCAGGACCGGAAGACGCGGCTCGAGGCGCGCCTGCCGAAGCTCGCGTCGGTCGTCTATCACAACAAGCTCGGCACCCAGCTCGACCGCGTGTCCCGGCTCGCGCAATTGTCGGGCGGGATTGCGGTCATGCTCGGCGCGGAGCGCGGCCCCTGCATTCGTGCCGCGCACCTCGCCAAGGCAGACCACACAACGGACATGGTCGGCGAATTCCCCGAACTGCAGGGGTTGATGGGCCGCTACTACGCGCTGCACGACGGCGAGCCGGCCGCCGTCGCCGCCGCGATCGAACAGCACTACTGGCCGCGGTTCGCCGGCGACGCCCTGCCGGAGGAACCGGTCGCGCAGGCCGTCGCGCTCGCCGACAAGCTCGAGACCCTCGCCGGGATGTTCGGCATAGGCGCGCAACCGACCGGGGACAAGGATCCGTTCGGCCTGCGCCGGCACGCCATCGGCCTGATCCGGATTCTGATCGAGAAAGCGCTTCGCGTGACGCTCGCGGACCTCGTCAACGCTGCGTTCACCGCGTTCGCCGATGTGCCGGCCGTGAAGGACGCCCGAGCCGACCTCGAGAGCTTCATCTACGAGCGCCTGCGTGCGTACCTGCGCGACGACGGCTACTCGGCAAACCAGGCGGAGGCGGTGCTGTGCCAGCGACCCGCGCGGATCGACCTCGTGCCAGCGCAGGCTTCGGCGGTAAAGGCGTTCAGCGCGCTGCCGGAAGCCGATACGCTCGCCAGCGCGAACAAGCGGATCGTCAATATCCTGCGCAAGGCCGAGAGTGAAGCGGCGGTCGCAATCGACCGCACGCGGCTCACGGACGGCGCCGAGCACGATCTCTATCTCGCGTTCCAGAAGCTCGAGCCGATCGTCGCCGACCGCTGCGCGGCCGGCGACTTCACCGGCGCGCTGCTCGCGCTGGCGACCGCCAAACCGGCGGTCGACCGATTTTTCGACGACGTGATGGTCATGGCCGACGACCCGGCGATACGCTCGAATCGCCTGGCGCTTCTTCGCGGCGTGGCGCAGACGATGAACCGCGTCGCCGATATCTCGAAGCTCGCGGCGTAGACACGGCATGGTCCAGCTCGCCTCCGAAGCGGTCGCGCCCACGCGGGCCGTCAAGCTCATCGTGCTCGACCGCGACGGCGTGATCAACCACGACAGCGCCCAGTTCATCAAGTCGCCGGACGAATGGCGGCCGATCCCGGGCAGCCTGGAGGCGATCGCGCGGCTCAACCACGCCGGCTATCGCGTCGTCATCGCGACCAACCAGTCGGGCATCGGCCGCGGCCTCTTTGACATGGCGACCCTCAACGCGATCCACGAGAAGATGCACCGGGCGCTGGCGCAAGTCGGAGGCAGGGTCGACGCGCTGTTCTACTGTCCGCACACGGCCGATTCGCTGTGCGAATGCCGCAAGCCCAACACCGGAATGCTGCGCGAGATCGGCGTCCGCTTCGGCGTCGACTTGAGCAACGTGCCCTGCATCGGCGACTCGCTGCGCGACCTCAACGCCGCCGATGCCGTCGGCGCGCAACCGATGCTCGTATTGACCGGCAAGGGCGAGAAGACCCTCCGCGACGGAAACTTCCCGAAGAACACCGTCATCTTCCCGGACCTCGCGTTCGCCGCGTCGGCGCTTCTCTCGGGCGATTGAGAGCTCGTGTCGGCGTTCCGTTCGCTCGTCTTTCTGCTGTTCCAGACAGTCGTCACGCCCGCCTATGCGGCGGTCATGCTGCTGACCTTCTGGCTGCCGCGGGTGCCGATGTACCGGATCGCCGCATCGTGGTGCCACGTCAATCTCCTGGGCGCCCGCTGGATCTGCGGCATCCGCTACCGGGCGATCGGCCGCGAGAACATTCCCGCGACGCCGCACATCGTGATGTCGAAGCACAGTTCGACCTGGGAGACGCTCGCCCTCACGCTGTTCTTCCCGCCTCTCGCGTACGTGGCCAAGAAGGAGCTCCTGTCGATCCCCTTCTTTGGCTGGGGCTTCGCGCTCGCCTCGCCGATCACCATCGACCGGAAATCGGGCACCGACGCGATGCAGCAGATCGCCGCGCAGGGCCGCGAGCGGTTCCGTCAGGGCTTCTGGATCGCCATCTACCCGGAGGGCACGCGCATCCCGGCGGGAACGCGCGCCAAGTACAAGTCGGGCGGAGCGCGGCTCGCGATCGAGCTCGGCGTGCCGATCCTGCCGGTTGCGCACAACGCCGGCTACCTCTGGCCGAAGGGCGTCTTCGGCAAACGTCCGGGGACGGTGACGATTTCCATCGGCAAGCCGATTCCGCCGGACGGCAAGGACGTGCAAACGCTGATTCAGGAAGTCGCGACCTGGATCGAGTCCGAAGTGAGGAGGCTCGGCCCGCCCGGCCGATCGTCCCATGAATGACGGTGACAAGAACCGCGACCGGCCTGGCAATCGCGCGCGCCCGGCCGAGGCCCGTTTACGCCTTCGCGATCTCGTCGGCGGCAATGGCAACGGCGGCGGCCGGCCGCGCGACGAGGGCCCGCCTCGCCGCATCGTGCTCGCCGGCCAGGCGGTCGACTACCGCCTCTTCCGGGCGCGGCGGCGTTCGATCGGCATAGAGATCGGACTCTCCGGCGTCACGGTCCGCGCGCCGCGCTGGGTGCCGATCCGCGAGATCGAGGAGACGCTGACCGCGCGCGACGCGTGGGTCGTGCGCTCGCTGGCCGAGTGGCGGGCGCGGCGGCGCGACGTCTTTCCCAGTGCCTGGAAGACCGGCGCGCCGATTCTCTACCTGGGCCGCGAACTGGCGCTCGCCGTCCTGCCTGCGCGGAAAAAGGAGATCGCCGCCGACCTCCTCAACCTGACCGTGCTACACCCGGACTCGGAGGACGAGCGGCAGATCGCGACGTTCGTCGCCCGTTGGCTCCGCGAGGAAGCGGTGCGCCTTCTCGCGCCGCGCGTGGCCGAATTTGCGGCCCGCATCACGTCCGAGCTTCCGACCGTCAAGCTGTCCAACGCCCGCTCGGAGTGGGGCAGCTGCAATCAGCACGGGGTGATCCGGCTCAACTGGCGGCTGGTTCAGCTTCCCCCCGAGCTTGCGTGCTACATCGTCGCGCATGAAGTCGCGCATCTCGTCGAGCTCAACCACTCGCCCCGTTTCTGGACTCTGGTCGAGACGCTCTTTCCGGGTCACGCCAACGCGCGGCGCACGCTCGACGACTGGACCGCGCTGCTCGAAGCCTGAGGAGCCTCCACCAACGCCGCGGCGGTCGCGACGGGGCTGTCGCCGAGGTTCGCGCACCGCTCCCGTCCACCGTTTTCCCTGTTAGGATTCCCGTTTGATGCCACGCGACTTCACCATCGGCCCTCGCTCCGCCGCTTTCGCGTGCGCCGTGGCGATCGCAATCGCCGCCGCGCCAATTTCCGGATGCGGTGTGAAAGGCCCGTTGAAGCCGGCGCCGCCACCGGCCCCGGCCGCCGGTGCGCTGCCCTCCGAGCCGCCCGCCGCACCACTGCCGCCGCTACCGGCGACACCGGCGCCCGAGAAGAAGCCTTGACGGCATTCACCCGCACCGGCGGCGAACTCCATGCCGAAAATGTGCCGCTTGCCGTGATCGCCGAGCGATTCGGCACGCCGTGCTACGTCTACTCGCGCGCAGCGCTCGAAGCCGGATTCCGCGCATTCGATGCCGCATTCGCCGGCACGCCTCACCTCGTCTGCTACGCCATGAAGGCGAATTCCAACCTGGGCGTGCTGAACATCCTGGCGCGGCTGGGAAGCGGTTTCGACATCGTCTCGGGTGGCGAGCTCGCGCGGGTGATCGCCGCAGGCGGCGATCCCCGACGGACCGTTTTCTCCGGCGTCGGCAAATCCGCGGCCGAGATGGAAGCCGCGCTGGCCGCGGGCATCCGCTGCTTCAACGTCGAATCCGCCGCCGAGCTCGACGTGCTGAACGCCGTGGCGGGCGCCGCCGGATCCATTGCGCCGATCTCGCTGCGGGTGAACCCGGACGTCGACCCGAAGACGCACCCGTACATCGCGACGGGACTCAAGGAGACCAAGTTCGGCATCGCGTTTTCGGACGCGCCGGCGCTCTATCGGCATGCGGGCGGACTTCCGCATGTCGAGGTTCGGGGAATCGACTGCCATATCGGATCCCAGATCACCGACCTCTCCGTATACGTGGAGACCGCAGAAAAGATGTTCGGCCTCGTCGACGCCATCGAGGGCGACGGGATCCGGCTGCAACACATCGACCTCGGTGGCGGGCTCGGCATCCGGTACCGGGACGAGGAGACGATCGACCCGTCCGCCTACGCGCTCGCGATCCGGCGCGCGCTGGGCTCGCGCCGCCACGAGCTTCTGTTCGAACCGGGCCGCTTCCTCGTCGGCGACGCCGGCGTGCTGCTGACTCGCGTCATGTACCTCAAACCCGGCGCGGCCCAGGACTTCGCCGTCGTCGACGCGGCGATGAACGACCTGCTCCGTCCGGCGCTTTACGACGCGTGGCATTCGGTCGAGCCGGTGCGCCCGCACGGCGGGGCCGCGCGTCGCTGGCAGATCGTCGGGCCCGTATGCGAGAGCGCCGATTTCCTCGCACGCGACCGCGAGCTCGTCCTTGCCGCCGGTGACCTCCTCGCGGTCCGCGGCGCGGGAGCGTACGGCTTCGTCATGAGTTCCAACTACAACTCGCGTCCTCGCGCCAGCGAGGTCATCGTCGACCGCGATCGCGCTCATCTTGCGAGGCCGCGCGAGAGCGCCGCCGATCTTTTCGCGCACGAATCCATGTTGCCGTGACGGACCGCGCGCGCGCCATTCGCCGAGCCGAATCCGCCGCTTTTTCGTGTGTGCGAATCCGCAACACTCGCGCATGCAACGCATGGAAATGGCGGAGAAATCTTGCAATTCAATAAAATATGGCTAGAATTCAGGCAGCAGGTAGCAGTGGGTTTGTCAAGAGGTTGCAGTTCCGATCGGCAGGCCCGGCGCCGCTTGCGCGAAGCAGAAGCACCATAACAGTTACACGAACTCAGACAGGAGAAACGAAATGGCTGACATGATGTCGATGATGACGCCGGCCGCTGCGGCCCCGGCGCCCAAGAAAGCGACGAAGAAGAAGGCAACCAAGAAGAAGGCGACCAAGAAGAAGGCCGCCAAGAAAGCGACGACGAAGAAGAAGGCCGCCCCGAAGAAGAAGGCGGCGAAGAAGACCACCAAGAAGAAGGCGACGAAGAAGAAGGCCGCCCCGAAGAAGCGCAAGGCGGCGAAGAAGACGACCAAGAAGAAGGCGGCGAAGAAGACGACCAAGAAGAAGGCCGCCAAGAAGGCCACGAAGAAGAGGAAGGCCGCCCCCAAGAAGAGGAAGGCCGCCAAGAAGGCGACGAAGAAGAGGAAGGCCGCCCCCAAGAAGAGGAAGGCCGCGAAGAGGAAGGCCGCGAAGAAGAAGTAATCTTCCCGCGGCAGCAGGTCCGCCGCAGGTCTGGGGCGGACGACAAAACAGGCGACGCGATGCGTCGCCTGTTTTCATTTGTGGGCTGCCCGGCTAGCCGCCCGCTGCCGCCACGGCCTTCGCGGTCGTCGGGCGCTTGCCGGCACGCGCCGCCGGTTTCGCCGGCTTGGTCTTGGGCTTCGCCTGCGCCAAAGCCGACGTCGCGCTTCTTCCCGCCGCTCGCCTGACCTTGCCCGGCTTCGGTGCGAGATCGCTGGTCACGCGCAGCATCTGGCCGACCTTGACGCTCTCCTGCGACAGGCCGTTCCAGCGCCGCAGGTCCTGTCCGGACACGGCGTACCGCGCGGCGATGCCCGCGAGCGTGTCGCCACGGTTTACGCGATAGTAGAACGTGCGGCCCTGCGGGACGGTCGTGAACACCGCATTCGAAAGCGTGTCGGCCGCCGCCGCGGTCGGCCCCTGCAACGGGACGAGCAGCGCGTGCCCGACCGGCACCTTCGCCTTGGCGCCGATGCCGTTGACCGCCCGCAGCGCATCCACCGACATCCCGAATTTCGCGGCGACCTGCGGCAACGTCTCGCCGTTGCGCACCCGGTACGCCTGCCAGGACACCAGCGGCTGATCCGAAAGGTGAAGCTTGGCGGCGAACAGTTCCGCCTTGTCGATCGGCAGGAGAATCGTGTACTCGTCGGCGCCGGCGATCACCGGCCGGTTGTGCTGCGGATTCAGATAGCGAAATTCCTCGACGGACATCTCCGCAAGGATGGCCGCCGCTTGCACGTCGATTCTCCGGGTGGTCTTGACCACCGCGAAATAAGGCGCGTCCGGGACGTCGCCGAGCTCGAGTCCGTATTTCCCGGGGTCGCCGATGATGTTCTTGAGCGCCTGCAGCTTCGGCAGATAGTTGCGCGTCTCGTTCGGCATCTTGAGACTCGCATAATCGGTCGGCCCGCCCGCCGCCCGGTTCGCCGCGATGGCACGGGCGACGTTGCCTTCACCCCAGTTGTAGGCGGCGAGCGCGAGCTGCCAGTCGTTGAAGATGCCGTGAAGCTTCTGCAGGTAGTCGAGAGCGCCGTCGGTCGCCGCGAGCACGTCGCGGCGCGAATCGAACCAGAAATTCTGCTTGAGGCCGAAATGCGCGCCCGTCGAAGGCATGAACTGCCAGATCCCGGACGCGCGGCTGGTCGACATCGCATTCGGGTTGAAGGCGCTCTCGGCCATCGGCAGCAGCGCGATCTCCAGCGGCATTTGCCGCAGCTCGACTTCGACGACGATGTGGTACAGGTATCGCCGGCTGCGGTCGAGCATGCGCGCAACGTAGTCCGGGCGCGACGCATACCATTGCTCCCACGTGGCCACCAGAGGGTCGCCGATATCGGGCATCGCGTAGCCGCGGCGGATTCGCACCCACAGATTCTCGGTCGGCGGCGGCAGCGGCTCGAGTTCCGCGACGGGCGCGAACGGCAGGGGAACGGCCGCAACGGGGCCCGGTTCCTCGATCGCGGCCGCCGGCATTGGCGGCTCGGCCGGCGGCGGCGAGGGGAGGGCGGGCTCGACAGGCGGTGTTGCGGGTGGCGGTGCCGGCGTCGCGCACGCCGCGAGCAGCGTCGCAAGAAGGAACGAAAGTAAGAGGGGATTTGAGCGCAAGGGGTCGATCGGGAGCCGGGAAAGCTGCGGCGATGGTAGGCGCCGCCCGCGCGAGCGTCAACCGGGGCGGACGCGGACCCCTGCCGAAGCCGGAGGCGGCCGCTCAGCGGAACGTGTTCTTCCACTCGCGCACGACGGCGAAGGCCTCGACCGCGTCCGCAAGCCGGCGGCCGGCATGCGCCTCGGCCGCGGCGAACACCGCGGGCGTGCCGGCGCGCAGGAAGGGATTGGTGGCGATCTCGTCGGCGATGGTCGACGGAAGCGTCGGCAGGCCGCGGTCGCGCTTGGCCTGCTCGCGCGCCTGTCGATCGCGCAGGGCGGCATTCGCCGGCTCGACCGCAAGTGCGAAGCGCAGGTTGGCCAGCGTGTACTCGTGCCCGCAGTAGACCTGCGTTCCACCCGGGAGCGCGGCCAGCTTGGCGAGTGACGCGGTCATCTGTGCGGGCGTGCCTTCGAAGAGCCGCCCGCACCCGGCGGCGAACAGCGTGTCGCCTACAAACGCGACGGGCGTGGCGCCGCCGCCGACGAACGCAATGTGACCCGCCGTGTGGCCGGGAATGTCGAGCACGCGCAGGGCGAGCTCGGGTCCCGGCACCGTGATTTCGTCACCCTCGGCGAGCGCATGCGTGCGTCCCGGGATCGTTTCGCGCGCCGGCCCGAATACCGGCACCGAAGATCGCGCCAGCAGCGCCGCGATGCCGCCGACGTGGTCATTGTGGTGGTGCGTGGCGATGATCGCGGAGAGCTTGAGGTTCTCGCGATCGAGGTAGGCCTGCACAGGGGCGGCATCGCCGGGGTCGACGACGGCGGCATGAGCGCCCTCGCGCACGAGCCAGATGTAGTTGTCGCTGAAGGCGGGGATGGGGATAATCGCCGGCATGGACGCATCTTCCGGAGAGCCGGGCGACGTGTCAACGACGCTCGCCGACTGGTTCGCGACGCCGCTTGGCCGGTATCTCCTCGCACGCGAGCAGGCGTGGTTCGACCGGACGGTCGCGGACATCTTCGGCTTTCAGGCGGTCCAGATCGGCCTGCCCATGTACCCGTTCCTCGCGCAGAGCCGGATCGCGGCGCACTGGACGGTCGACCCGGAACTGCCCGCGCAGATCCTCGCCGATCCGCATTGGCTGCCGTTCCCCGAAAACTCGCTCGACCTGGTCGTGCTGCCGCATGCGCTCGAGTTCTCGAGCGATCCGCACCAGCTCCTGCGCGAAGCCTACCGTGCGATGCGCGCCGAGGGACAGATCGTCATCTCGGGCTTCAACCCGTTCAGTCTGTTCGGCGCCCAGCGCTATTTCGGGCGGGGCCAGTCGGCCCCCTGGAACGGCAACTTCATCGCGCTGTACCGGCTGAAGGACTGGCTCGCGCTGCTCGGATTCGAGGTCACCGGCGGCGGCCTCGATTGCTATGTGCCGCCGTTCGCCGGCGAGAAATGGCGCGCGCGGTTCGGGTTCTTCGAAGCGGCGGGCGATCGATGGTGGCCGATCGCGGGCGGGGTCTATTACCTTCGGGCGACGAAAAAAGTCCTCGGCATGCGCATCATCACACCCGCGTGGGAGCGCCGCAAGAACGGCCTCGCGACGGCTCCGCGGCAGGCGCGCCAGTGCATCGAGCGCGTCGAATGACGGGCATCGTGACGATCTATACGGACGGCGCGTGCAAGGGAAATCCGGGTCCCGGCGGCTGGGGGGCGCTGCTTGTGTGGGGTGACCACGAGAGGGAGCTCTTCGGCGGCGTCCCGGCCACGACCAACAACCGCATGGAGCTGACGGCGGTCATCCGCGCGCTCGAATCGCTGAAGCGCGGATGCGCCGTCGAAATCTATACCGACTCGCAGTACGTCAAGAACGGAATCGAAAGCTGGATCCACGGCTGGAAGAAGAACGGCTGGAAAACGGCCAGCCGGAAACCCGTCAAGAACATCGAGCTCTGGCGCGAACTCGAGGCGCTCGCCGCGCAGCACGAAGTCACCTGGCACTGGGTGAAGGGGCACAACGACCATCCGGGCAACGACCGCGCCGACGCGCTCGCCAATCGCGGGGCAACCGACGCGATGGCGTCGTAGGGACGGCGGTCAGGACCGGTTTTCGGTTGGCCCGGCCGAGTCGAGCCGGCGTGCGAATACCTGCATCTCCCTTTCCGCCTGCTTGTCGCCCCGCGCGCGGGCGACCGCAATCCCATTGTGAAAGGCGGAACGCGCCTCCTCGCCGCGACCCGCCGCCGCGAGCGCCTTGCCGTAGAGCTTCCACGCAGCCGTGAAATTCGGATCGAGCGCCACGGCGCGTTCGAGATGCTCCGCCGCGAGCGCGGGATCGCCCGCCTTCAGATACTCGTTGCCAAGCGAAAAGCGGAGGAGCGAGCCGTCTTTTCCCGCCGCGAGCAGCTTCTCGAAATTCGCCAGCGCCGGTGGCGGCGGGAGGGGCATGCTACCGCAGGATCAGCTCGCCCGATTCGCAATCGATCCGGCGCATCGGATAGGTAACCTGCTTGTCCACGCCCGCAGATTTTCCTTCCACTCCGGCGTAAAGCCACCCGTCCGACCCGCGGCGATAGGTGATCTTCTGCGGAAAATCGAGCGCCGGATTGACGAACGTGAATACCTGGTCCTTGCCGTCACCCGCCACGTCGATGGCCGCTCCGGACAGCTTGAGCGCCAATTCCGTCTTGCCCGGCGGCGAAGCCACGTAATAGACGCCGTCCGGTCGCGATTCGAGCCGCAGGTATTCGAAGCCCTGCGTCCTGCCCCGCGCCACCGTCTGACTCACGCCGACGAGGAGGTTGCCGCGCAGCGGCATCCAGTGCTCGCGATACTCGCGCCGGTTGACCGTGCCTTGCCAGCAGCCTTCGAGCCAGGCGAGTTGGGCAAGCGGGGCGGGCGGCGCAGGCGCGCCCCCATCCGGCGCCTTGATTTCCGCGGGCTCCGCGTCGGGCGGTGCTGGCGTCTGCGCCCACGCCCCCACGGCACCGAACACCGCGGCGACGAGCGCCCACCGTTGCATCGCAGAGATAGGGTTTGAATTCATTTTCACGTGATCGTCAGGACGTTCATTGTGGCCGCGCAAGCGGCAGGTTGAGAAGAAGGTTTTGCGGCTTCAACCGGAGCCGTCCGCCTGCGTCCATCGCCATCGCAAGGTAGACGGGGCGGCCGGCGATCGACGGCCGCATGTCGCCGGGATTCGCGAACGCGAGCTCGAACAGGCACAGGAGCCTCCCCATCCGTTCGTCGTCGACCTCGGCGCGATTGTACAGGTCGTTGAGGAGAGCGCTCGCTTCGGCGTCGAGCCCGACGTGCCACACCCAGCGCTTGTCGTCGATCTCGCTCTGCGGGCGAATCGTCACGGTCACGGCGAGGAAGTGCGATATCCACTTCTCCAGCACGCGGCATAGTCCGTCGAGCGCGGGGCGGCCGCGGTTCAGGCTCACGGCGAGATCGTGGCGCTCGTCGCGATCCCAGTACGCGTCGGCGTTGCCCGCGTCGAGCGTGTCGAGATCGACCGAGCGGACCGGCGTGCGGTTCTGCTGGAGCAACTCGCCGAGGCTCCCGAAACCGCCGGTCGACGCCAGCAGCTCGACGGTGGCCTCGTCGGCGGCCATGACCGCGCCGTCGCCGGTGACCGCGATCTTCTGCGTCCGGAAGAGCATTTCCGCGGCGCGCGCCTCGATCGGATCGGCACCGGCGCCCAGGATGTGCCGGAGGAGGATCTCGGTCAGCTGGTGCACGAGCAAGGGCGGCACGTCGACACCGTCGCGGAACAGCGCGACGTACGCTGCCTCGAGCGAGGGCGCCGCGGTGATCCGCTCCCGGAATCGCAGCCAGACTGCGTAGTTCTCGCGAGCGTCGGCGTCGGCAATCGGCGAAAGTTCAGCGGCCGCGACCGCCGCGCGCGGCGCCGCGATCAGCCTCTCGTGCAGCGCGAGTTCGGCCGCGCAGGATTCGGCGATCGGCGCCAGCTCCGGCCGCAACAGCGACGCGCGCAGGAAATCGTCGGTGACGGCAAGCCGGCCGTCGGCGCCGGCCGCCAGCAGCCGGTAGCCGCAGGAGTGCCAGAAATCCGGCACGCCGCGCGTCAACCGCCGAGCATCGCCTTCTTGAGGTCGGCCTGGACCGGCTTGTCGCCGAGCCAGATCTTGGTCAGCGCCTTGTTGAACGCTTCGCCCGGAATCGATCCCTTCGCAGCGCCGTTGAAGCCCACGGCCGTCCCGCCATCGACGAAATCGAGCGTGACCACGTTGCCTTCCTTCGCCTCGCCGAACGCCTTCATGATCGCCGTGAGCTGGTCGGCCTGCGGCTTGACGCCCGCCATTTCTGCTTCGGTGTTGTTGTCCTTCAAGCCCTCGTTCAGCGCATCGACGAGCTGGTCGGCGGTGAGGTTGCGCAGGATGTTCATCTGGATCCGCCTGGGGCCCTTGGCCAGCACACCGGCGAGATCCGATGCCTTGGCGGGAACGTACAGGCTGCCGACGTAGACCTTGAACACGACGCGCGTGCGGATTCCCGCTCCGTTCAGCACCAGGTCCTGCCCTCCCACGGCAACCTTGTCGTCGAGCTTGACGCCGCCGACTTCCGCGGCGGGCGAAGGCGCGCCGAAACACAATGCCAACAACGCGATCAACACCGTGCGCATCATCATCATCTTCTCCTGTCGGATAGTCTTGGGCGCTTGTTCCGCCGGGCCTGCATGGCCGTCGCCGAAGGTCTTGCCCGGGCGCAAAGTCCCGCCACCGTGCCGCGGTCTCACGCGGCGCGCCGCGGCCGGAATCCGGCGTGGACCGCGTCGGCGCCGCGAAGGGCGTCCGCGCGCCGTACAAAGGGCCGCCCGAAAAACAGGGCGGCCCCTTCGACATCCCCCCGCGGCCGGCCAACGACCCCGGCGGCGGCGGCCGTTACCTGAACCGGTAGTTCATCTGGCCGGATAGGATCGCCACGTTGCTGCTGTAATTGCCGGTGATGAGCCCGTTTGCGGCAATGTTCGCCGGATTGCCCGAATTGTTGATCAACGGGTCCTTGACCCAGATGTACGCCGCGCCGACGTCGATGTTGATCGCCGGCGACAGCTTGAACCGCCCGCCCACCGTAAGCCACGTGCGATCGCCGTCGGGCAGACGCGCCGAGCGGTCGGTGTCGTTGACGGGGGTCTGGTCGAATGCCACGCCGGCCCGCAACACGATCTTTTCCGTGTATTGGTAGTTGACCCCCACGGCGTACCGCCAGGTGTCCTTGAAATTCTCGGGCAGCACGCCGAGCACGCTGCCGCTGGTGCGGACGAGCGCGATCTGCTGGATGCTGCTCCAGCCGGTCCACGTGACGTCGGCCAGGATATCCCACTTGTCGTTGAGCCGCTGATAGTAGGAAAGCGAAGCCATGTCCGGCATCGTCAGGTCGATCGTGATTCCCCCGCTGCCGAGCGCCTTGTTGACCGCGTTGGCCGACCCGACCACGACGGGGTTCAACGCGGCGAGCGGCCCGGTCAGCGTGGGGACCACCGGATGGCTGAACGTGGCGCTGCCGATCACGTCGTACTTGATCTTCGACCGATAGGCGAAGCCGATTCTGGCGGCCCCATTTTCGTTGTTGGCGTCGCCGTTGATGCTGTACATCACGCCGACGTTCCAGCCCCATGACGTGTCGTCGCCGGTATTCGTCAACTTCGAATCGAGGCCGGCCGTCGCGCCGATCAGCGAGGGGATGGCCGTTGCCGGAATCTGGCCCGCCGCCGCCGCCGCACCGTAGGCCTGCGCCAGCGCGCCCGTGTAGTTGACCGCCTGGGTGAGCGTCGCCTGCAGGTGTTGGTAGTTCACCCCGGCGCCGAGCCAAAGGTCCTTGGTGGCTCTGTAGCCAAAGGACGGATTGACGTTGATCGTCTTGATTTCCGACTTCAGCGCCTGATAGCGGCCGAGCCAGCCATCGTCGTACTCGGTCTTGAGGCCGAACGGCACGTTGATGCCGATTCCGATATGCCACGCGGGGTTGATGGCCATCGACGCGTAGAGGTTCGGCACGACGGCAAAATCGCCAGCGTCGCCGCCGGTGCCCCCGAGCGGCTGTCCAAACGCCGCTTTCGAGCCCGCGTCCTGGAACTTCGAGGACGGCTTGATCAGATGCACCGCGTTCTCGATCTGCGGGAAATTGAGGCGTGCGAGACCGGCGGGGTTGTACCACACGGTGTTCGCGTCCTCGGCGGTGGCGCCGGAGCCGGCGAAGGCGTTGCCGAGCCCCATCACATTCTGCTCGGCCAGCGCGAAGGCCGCGCCCGAAGCCTGTCCCGCGCCCAGCGTGAGCGCGATTCCGGCCACGGTCGTGGCAATTAGGGTGTGGCGAAACGGGGTCCTCATGGCAGATCTCCTCGTGTTGGGGTTTCGGGGCGTGTCCTCTGCGCGAGGCACGCCCGCTACGGATGTTGTTCTGGGCTTATTTCGGGGCCGCCGGAAGCGGATCCCGATGCGGAAAAAAATCGTCAAGCGACTATACACCGGGCTATCGGGGGCCGCGCGGTTTGGGCGGGTACTTTGCGGGCTGCGTCGCGGGTTGTTGTTTTTTGGGCATGGAACGCGGCGGCGCCGTCACTCCGGCGGCAGCTCACGCGGCCTCCGGTCGGCCCCGACAGCAACATACGTCAGGCTCGCCTCCGTCACCTTGACGCAGATCACATCCCCCGGATTGCGCTGTGCGTAGACCTCGACTGCGACCGTCACGGACGTCCGGCCGACGCGGCTGATCGTCGCGTAGAAGCTCACCAGGTCGCCGATCAGGACCGGCTCCTTGAACACGAACGAGTTGACCGCGACGGTCGCGACGCGGCCGCGCGCACGGCGCGCGGCCACGACTCCGCCGGCGATGTCGACCTGCGACATGATCCAGCCGCCGAAGATGTCGCCGTGGTAGTTGGCGTCGGCGGGCATCGGTACGACGCGCAGCGCCGGTTCGCGGCCCGGAAGTACGGCAGGCACGTCCGTCATTCGCCAAACCCCCGCTCTCGCCGGCGCTTACGCCGCGGACTTCTTCGCCTCGTCGCGCAATTCGCGGCGCAGGATCTTGCCGACGTTGGTCTTCGGCAGATCCTTCCGGAACTCGACGTCGCGCGGCATCTTGTAGCCCGTGAGCTGGCTGCGGCAGTGCTTCAGCACTTCGTCGGCGGTCAGGCTCGGGTCCTTTTTCACGACAAAAAGCTTCACCGCCTCGCCCGACTTGCTGTCCGGAACCCCCACGGCCGCGCATTCGAGCACCCCGGGATGCATCGCGACGACGCCTTCGATTTCATTCGGATAAACGTTGAAGCCGGAGACGAGGATCATGTCCTTCTTGCGATCGACGATCCTGACGAAGCCGCGCTCGTCCATCACGCCGACGTCACCGGTCATGAAATAGTGGTCGGCGGTCATCACGTTCGCCGTCTCGTCGGGCCGGTTCCAGTAACCCGCCATCACCTGCGGTCCGCGGATGCAGATCTCGCCCGGCTGGCCGAGCGCGACGTCCTTGCCGGCGTCGTCGCGCAGCACGACCTCGGTCGACGGGATCTGGAGCCCGATCTAGCCGTTGTACGCGGGCAGGTCGAGCGGGTTGATCGTCGCCGCCGGCGAGGTCTCGGTGAGCCCGTAGGCTTCGACGAGCGTGCAGCCGGTGACCTGTTTCCACTTGACGGCGACGGCCTCCTGCACGGCCATCCCGCCTCCCAGCGTCAACCGCAGCGACGAAAAATCGAGCTTCGCGAAATCGGGATTGTTGACGAGCGCGTTGAACAGCGTGTTGACGCCGGTGAACGCCGTGAATTTGAACTTTCCCATCTCCGCGATGAAGCCGGGTATGTCGCGCGGGTTCGGTATCAGCACGTTCTCGGCGCCCAGCGTCATGAACGTGAGGCAGTTCGCCGTCAGCGAGAAGATGTGGTACAGGGGCAGCGGCGTGATGATGATCTCGCGCTCGTTGCTCAGGAACGGCCGCACCCACGCGCGCGCCTGCAGCAGGTTGGCGACGATGTTCCGGTGCAGCAGGATCGCGCCCTTGGCGACCCCCGTGGTCCCGCCCGTGTACTGCAGGAACGCGATGTCGTCGTGGGCAACCGGCACCGGCTCGATCTTGCCCCGACGGCCCGCCGCCAGCGCATCGGACAGGCGGACGGCTCCGGGCAGCTTCCAGGCCGGGATCATCTTTTTCACGTGCCGCAGCACGAGGTCGACGGCGATGCCCTTGATTCCGAGGAGCTCGCCGATGCTCGTGACGATCACCTGCCGGACTTTGGTCTTGTCGAGCACTTCCTGCACGGTGTGCGCGAAATTCTCGACGACGACGATCATCTCCGCGCCCGAGTCGGAGAGCTGGTGCTCGAGCTCGCGCGCCGTGTAGAGCGGATTGACGTTGACCACCGTGCAACCGATGCGCAGGATGCCGAACAGGCACACCGGGTACTGCAGGATGTTCGGCATCATCAGCGCTATGCGCGTGCCCTTCTTGCAGCCGTTGGCCTGCAAGTAAGCGCCGAACGCGCCGGAGAGCGTCTCGAGCTCGCCGAAACTGATTGTCTTGCCCATGCACGTGAAGGCCGGGCGCGCCGCGAACTTCGACACGCTCTCGTCGAACACGTCGCGGACCGACGCGTACTCGTCGACGTCGATCTCTGCGGGAATGCCTTTCGGGTAATGCTTGATCCAGATCTTTTCCACGAATTTCCTCCCTGCCCATCGATGGGGCGGCCGAACAAACCGCAATGAGGCGCCGGGCCGTCCGGCGAAGACGGTGTTCGCCGGCCCGGGGCAACGATCCGGCGCGGCGACGAGTCACCCCACGCGGGGCATGCTACACCAGATGCCGCGCGGGCAGCGCCGCCCGCGCGCGCTGCCCGCGCGACAAACTGACGCGGGCCTGTGCTGATCCTGCGCGGCGAATTGGCTCAGCCGGCGGCGCGACCTTGCGCGGCTTGGCCGCTGCGCTGTGCGTAATGAATCGGGCCTCCGCGAAAAGGGGCGAACCCCGTTCCGAAAATCGCGCCCGCATCCACGAGATCCCCGTCGGACACGACGCCTTCGGCGAGTGCGGCCTTCGCCTCCGCCACGAACGGCCCGATGAGCCGCTCGGCGAGACCCGCCGGCACCGCTCCCGCCGCCTGCTTTGCCGGCTTCCCGCTCGCATAGTCGTAGAAGCCGCGCTTCGTCTTGCGGCCGAGATGTCCCGCCGCCACGAGCTCGGTCAGGCGTTTCGGCGGCGTTGCGTCCGGCGTCAGCATCTTGCCGACCGCCACGCAGATGTCGAGCCCGACGGTGTCGGCGAGTTCGATCGGACCCATCGGCATCCCGAATTGAAGCGCCGCCTCATCGACCGTTTCGGGCGCGAGGCCCTCGTCGACGCAGCGCATCGCCGCCATCAGGTACGGCGCCAGCACGCGGTTGACGAGAAACCCCGGAGCGCTTTTCACCGGCAGCGGCAGTCGATCGATCTGGCGAACGAACGCGGCCGCCGGCGCGATCAGTTCGGCGCGCGTCTGCTTCCCGTGGACGATCTCGACCAGCATCATCTTCGCCACCGGGTTGAAGAAGTGAAGCCCGACGAGCCGCGTCGGATCGGCCATCGCGGTCGCGATGTCCTCGAGCGGAATCGACGACGTGTTGGTGGCGAGGATCGCGCCGGGCTTCGCCTTCGCTTCGAGCGCCGCGAACAGGCTGCGCTTGGCGTCGACGTTCTCGAAGATCGCCTCGATGATGACGTCGGCGCGCGCGACGCCGGCGCCCGCGACGTCCGGAACAAGCCGGTCGATCGCGTCGCGGACGCGGCGCGGATCCTTCAGGCGATCCGCGAACAGCTTTGCCGCGCGCCCCATCGCGGGCGCCAGCCGGTCGGCGTTCTGGTCCTGCAGCGTGACGCTCAAGCCGCGCAGCGCGCACCACGCGGCGATGTCGCCGCCCATCGTGCCGGCGCCGACCACGTGGACGTGCGCCGCCTTGAACTCGCCTTCCTTGCCCAGCGCCTTCAGCCGCTCCTGCAGCCCGAACAGCCGGATCAGGTTGGCGGCGGTCGGCGTCCTGAGGAGCGACGGGATCGACGCCGGATCGGCCGGCGGCACCGCGAGCGCGTTGCCGTCGTATTTCACCCAGATGTCGAGAATCGCGTACGGCGCCGGATAGTGCTCGCGGCGCGCGCGCTTCGCCACCTGCTTGCGCGCCTGCGCGGCGATGAGCCGGCGAACCAGCGGATTGAGAGTCAGCGATTGCGGAAAGCCGAGCCGCCGCGGCGCGGGCAGCGTTTTCAGGATGCCGCGCACCGTGTTCTCCATGATCCGCGCCGGCACGCATTCGTCGGCGATGCCGAGCCGTTTCGCTCGCCGCGCGTCGATGGTGCGGCCCGTCAGCATGAGGTCGAGCGCCGCCGGCGCGCCCGCCAGCCGCGGCAAACGTTTCATTCCGCCCCAGCCCGGAACGATCCCCAGCATCACCTCGGGCAGGCCCAGCCGGGTGCCGGGCTCGTCGACGACGACGCGGTAGCGGCAGGCGAGCGCGAGCTCCAGCCCGCCGCCCAGGCAGAAGCCGCGAACGAGGGCGACCGTCGGATACTTCGCGGCCGCAAGGCGCTCGAACGTGTCCCAGCCGCGCTTCACCAGCGCCAGCGCGCCGGCCTCGTTCTCCAGCTGGCCGAACTCCTCGACATCGGCGCCGGCAATGAACCCGTTCGCCTTGCCCGACGCGATGACGAGCCCGCGCGGCGGGTCGCGGTCGAGCTGATCGAGCGCCTCGTTCATCTCCGCGAGCACCGGCGCGCCGAGGGTGTTGGTGGTCGAGCCGGCGCGGTCGAGCGTCAACCGCGCGAGACCGTCGCTGTCGCGTGTGAGGGTCCAGTGTTGCATCGTTTTTCGCTTTCCCGATTTGCGCCGTGTTGCCGCGTCCCCGAGGCTCATTGAGCGGCGGGAATCACACCCTCTCGATGAGCATCGCGCCGCCGAGCCCGCCCCCGATGCAGATCGCCGCCATTCCGCGCCGGCCGCCGGTGCGTCTCAGGACGTTCAGCAAGTGCAGGACGATGCGCGCGCCCGATGCGCCGACCGGGTGGCCGAGCGCGACGGCGCCGCCGTCGACGTTGAGCTTGGCCTCGTCGAGCGCGCCGAGTGCGCCGGGAAGCCCCAGCTCCTGCACGCAATACTCGGCGTTCTGCCACGCGCGTTCGCATCCGATCACCTGTGCCGCGAACGCCTCGTTGATCTCCCAGGCGTCGAGATCGTCGAGGCCGAGCCCGTTGCGCGTCAGGATCGGCGTCGCCGCGTGCACGGGGCCGAGTCCCATCTGCGCGGGATCGAGTCCGGCCCACTCCGAGTCGACGATCCGCCCGGCCGGCGTCAGCTTGTGCTTGTCGACCGCGCGCTCCGACGCGATCACCATCCATGCGGCGCCGTCGGTGATCTGCGAGCTGTTGCCGGCGGTGACGTTGCCGTACTTCCGGTCGAAGAAGGGCCGCAATTTCGCGAGGTTCTCGACGGTCGAGTCCTCGCGCATCCCGTCGTCGTGCGCGTAGAGCTTGCCCTTGCGGTCGTACAGCGCAACGACCTCGCCGTCGTAGTGACCCGCTTTCTGCGCCGCAATGACGCGCGCGTGGCTTCGCGCCGAGAATTCATCCATCTCGCGCCGCGCGATGCCGAACCGGAAGGCGAGGTTCTCGGCGGTCTGGCCCATCAGGAGCCCCACCATCGGATCGGTCAGGCCCTTCATGAGGCCGATCACGGGCGCGAGGTAGGCCAATTTGAATTTCGCCGCCAGCGCGGCGCGCTGTCCAAGCGTCTTCGCCGCGTACCAGTTCGCGAGCCAGAGCACCATCGCATCGGAAAAAAGAAGCGGCGCGCGCGAGAGGGCATCGACCCCGCCCGCCAGCACGAGATTCGAGCGTCCCGCGCGAATGTTGTTGATCGCGGAGTCGAGCGCCTGCATGCCGGAGGCGCAGTTGCGCATCACGGTCCAGCCGGGGACCTTCATCCCGCAGCCCATCCGCAGCGCCACGACGCGGCCGATGTTGACCTCGTCGACCGACGGCGCCGCGCATCCCAGGATCACTTCGTCGAGCTCGGTCGGCGCAAACGGCTGCCGGACGAGCAGCGCGCGGCCGGCGGCGGTCGCGAGGTCGGACGCCGCGAACGGCCCCGGGCGATTGCGCGACTTGAGAAACGGCGTCCGCGCGCCGTCGATGATGTAGATCGGTTCGTTCATGTCGTTGCGCATCCGTCGATCGCGATCATGGGGGTCGCCGCGCTCGTGGCGGCCAGCCTCTCCGTGGGGCCGCCTTCAGGCGGCTCGTCGTCGTTGGCCACGCATTGTCCGGCTGAAGCCGGACCCACGCGCCGGGTCGACACGGGATGTCTCATGCGGCCGCCTTGTGCACGACGCTCGCCGGCGCCGCCGTCGATGCGGCGACGGCGGCGGGGCTCATGACCGTCGCGCCCAGAACCAGCGCGAAATAGTCGACGCGGATCACTTTCGCCGTGAGCTCGCGGGCGACCCGCAGCGCGACGACCTCGCTCGCCGTGATCGCGCCGGCGGCCTCGGCCCGCGCGAGCAGGACTTCCCATTCGGCGCCCGGACGCAGCTTCCCGTCGACGCGGCCGGCCTTGATCGCGGCGCGCAGCTTCGCTTCGATCGGCCCGGCGGCGAGCGTCGCAATCAGCGCGCGCTCGATCAGCGCGACCGGGTTCCCCGGCGCGCGGGAAAGGTACATCCCGGCGGTCAGGCGATCGCGGGCCTCGGAGGGCTCGATCAGGATGCGCGCGACCTTTTGCCCGAGCGTGTCCGACGGAACCACGTACGGCCGGCCGAGCGGGAACACGACGCGGCGCATCACCGCCGCGATGAACCGGTTCGGAAAGTTCGAGATCACGCCCTCGAACGCGCTCTGGATCTTGAACATGGCGTCCCAAATAGCCCAGTGCATCAGCGGTGCGTCGGCCTGCTGCCGGCCTTCGGCCTCGTACCGCCTGAGGGTCGCGGAACAGAGGTACATCAGCGACAGGATGTCGCCGAGTCGCGCCGAGAGCTTCTCCTTGCGCTTCAACGCGCCGCCGAGCGTCCCCATCGACACGTCGGCGAGAAACGCGAGCGCCGCCGAGAACCGCGTCAGCTGCTGGTAATAGCGGCGGGTTTCCGGCGCGACGGCGGCGGGGACGCCGACGAAATGCGAGCCCGTCAGGCCCGTCACGAGCGTGCGCGCGAGGTTCGACACGACGAAGCGGAGGTGGCCAAACAACGCCGCGTCGAACGCGACCGACGCCTTTTCCGGATCGGTCTCGCGCGTCGCGACGATTTCCTTCAGCACGAACGGATGGCAGCGGATCGCGCCTTGCCCGAACACGATCAGGCTGCGCGTCAGGATGTTCGCGCCTTCGACGGTGATCGCAACCGGTATCTGCATGTACGCGGCGCCGATGAAGTTCGACGGCCCCATGCAGATGCCCTTGCCGCCGACGATATCCATCGCGTCGTTGACGACCTGCCGGCCGCGCTCGGTGAGGTGCAGCTTCGCAATGCCGGAGATCACCGCGGGCTTCTCGCCCAGGTCGATCCCCGCCGCCGTGAGCGTGCGCGCGGCGTCCATCATGTACAGGTTGCCGCCCATCCGTGTCAGCGCTTCCTCGATACCCTCGAACTTGCCGATCGGCGTCTTGAACTGCTGGCGCACCTGCGCATAACCGCCGACGGCACGCACCGCGAGCTTGGCCATGCCCGTGGCGGAGGACGGCAGCGAGATTCCGCGGCCGGCGGCCAGGCACTCCATCAGCATCCGCCAGCCGCGACCGAGCATCGCCTGGCCGCCGATCACCCAGTCCATCGGAATGAAGACGTCCTTGCCCGAGTTGGGGCCGTTATGGAACGCGGCGTTGAGCGGCATGTGGCGCCGGCCGATCACGACGCCGGGATGCGCGGTCGGGATCAGCGCGCAGGTGATGCCGACGTCTTCCTGGTCGCCGGCGAGGTGGTCGGGGTCGTAGGCGCGGAACGCGAGCCCGAGCAGCGTTGCGACCGGGCCCAGCGTGATGTAACGCTTGTCCCACGTGACGCGCAGCCCGAGCACCCTTCGGCCCCCGTGCTCGCCCCAGCAAACGATGCCGTAATCCGGGATCGACGCGGCGTCCGAGCCGGCCGTCGGACTCGTGAGCGCAAAGCACGGTATCTCCAGCCCCTTGGCGAGCCGGGGCAGGTAATGCCGCTTCTGTTCCTCGGTGCCGTAGTGCGCCAGCAATTCACCCGGCCCCAGCGAGTTGGGCACCATGACGGTGACCGACACGGTTCCGGAATGCGTCGACAACTTGGTCATCACCTGCGAGTGCGCATAGGCGGAAAAGCCGAGTCCGCCGTACTTCTTCGCGATGCTCATGCCGAAAAAACCGCGATCCTTGATGAACTGCCAGACGTTCGGGGGCAGGTCGCGGTAGACGTGCGTGGTCTCCCAATCGGTCACCATCGCGCAGAGCTCCTCGACATCGTTGTCGAGAAATCGCTGCTCGTCGGCGGTGAGCTTCGGGTAGGGCGTTTCCAGGAGCCGCGTCCAGTTCGGCCGGCCCGAAAAAAGGTCGCCGTCCCACCAGACCGTGCCGGACTCGATCGCGTCGCGTTCCGTCTGCGACATCGGCGGCAGGACCTTTCGAAAAACCGCGAGCACCGCATCGCTCACCAGCCGTCGGCGCAACACGGGGACATTGCCCGCAATGGCCAGGACCACGAATACCAGGGTCAGCGCGAGCGCGAGCCAGCCCGGAATCGTGTGCGCCCCCCACGCCACGGCGAGCGCGACGGCGATCGCCGCGGTGATGGCCGCGCCGGAGGCGTTGATGTAAGCGAGCGTCAGGGCGCCGGCGATGACGGCGGCGAGCCAGAGGACGGTGAGCATCGGGGTCTCCTTCCGGATTGACGATCGAGCGGGATGTCGGTGGCGGTCGCGTCAGTGCGTGCCGCGCGGCGCGTCATCCTTCGTGCGGACGGTATCGTTGAGGTCGGGCACCGGCGACTCGAGGCCCGCCAGCAGAAACGGGGCGAGGCGGCGCAACAGCAGTTCGTCGTTGCCGCTCTCGGCCGGCGTGAGCTCGGCGATCAATCGCAGCGCATCGGTACCGGCGAGCGTGTAGGACAGCGCGCCCATGATGAAATGCAGGCGCCACGACAATTCCTTTCTAGGAGGTCCGGCAGCGCGCGCCCGAACGCCGCCTTGAAACGCGCGATCATCGCTGCGTACTGCTCGGCCAGGAACTTGCGGATGAACGGCGCCGGGTCCGCATAGGCGCGCCCGAGGAGGCGCAGGAAGTTCTTGCCGCCGCGCTCGGGATCGCGCGCAAGCTCCAGAGCGGGGATGAACATCGCCGACAGGATCCGGTCGCACGGCAGGGGATCGGGCGCCGCGTCGCGCTCGAGCCGCGTCAGGAGGTCGACGCGCTTCTGGTTCATCGGGTCAAGGCGCCGGGTCAGCACGGCCTGGAACAGCTCTTCCTTGCTGCCGAAGTGGTAGTTGACGGCCGCGAGGTTGACGACCGCGGCGGCCGTGATGGCGCGGAGACTCGTCGCTTCGAAGCCATGCTCCATGAACAACCCCTCCGCGGCGTCGAGGATCTTTTCCTTGGTGACCATCGGCCGGCGCGCCTCTGCAATCGGAATCACCTCGCCGACCATCGTCTTGGGCTCCGCGCGTTTCGTCGTCATGCACAGGTTTCGATTGGTTTCGATTAAACGTTCGTTTTGATGGTAGGACGGCTCGGAGCGCGGTGTCAACGCGTCGTTCGCATTGGGGCGTTGGAGGAAACCAACCACGGAGCGCAGCGAACAGGCGTCGATGTGTGTGCTCACTTATCATAAGATCGCCTTCCAATGCCCGTCGCGATTTGTTCGGCCGCGCATTGATCTCCTGCTCGGGATCCCATGGCGATGGGACGGAAGCGGCTTGCGGACAACAAGTCCTGCGCGATTTCCGAACCGGAACGGTAAAGTGCGGGCTGACCGGATCCTCGATGGCGCCTCCCGAAGCAATTCCCCCGCCCCCCTACAGGCCGACGAAGGGCGACCGGCGCCGGGGTTTGGCCTTCGGTTTGGTCGGTGTCGCGAGCTTCAGCCTTACCCTGCCCGCGACGCGGCTCGCGGTAGCCGCATTCGATCCGGTGTTCGTGGGCCTGGGACGCGCGGTCGTCGCCGCGGTTCTTGCCGCCATCGTCCTCGCGGTCATGCGCGTCCCTTGGCCGGGCCGGGCGATCGTGCCGCGGCTCGCGATCGTCGCCGGCGGTGTCGTGGTCGGCTTCCCGCTGTTTTCAGCCTGGGCGATGCGCTCCGTCCCGGCCGCGCACGGCGCGGTCGTGATCGGCCTACTGCCTCTCGCGACCGCGATGGCCGGCGCCTGGATCGCGCACGAGCGGCCGTCGCGCCTCTTCTGGGCGTGCGCCGCGTTCGGCAGCGCCGTCGTCGTCGGGTTCGCGTTGTGGCAAGGCGGCGGGGCGCCGCAGCCGGCCGACGCGCTGCTGGCGCTCGCGGTGGCGTCCGCCGCGATCGGCTATGCGGAAGGCGGAAGGCTCGCGCGGACGATGCCCGGTTGGCAGGTGATCTGCTGGGCGCTCGTGCTAGCGGCGCCGCTGGTTGCGATCCCGACGGCGCTTGCGGTCGACGCCAGGGTGCTGACCGCCCCGGTGCCGGCGTGGATCGGATTCGGCTATGTGAGCGTCGTCAGCATGTTCCTCGGCTTCTTTGCCTGGTATCACGGCCTCGCCCTGGGCGGCATTGCCACCGTGGGTCAGGTGCAGCTGGTGCAGCCATTCCTGACGATCTTTGCGTCCGCATGGCTCCTGGGTGAGCGGGTCGACGTCGCGACGTTCGTCGCTGCCGCGCTCGTCATCGGCTCGATCGCGCTTGGCCGTCGCGGGTATTGAGACGCGGCAGTTGCCGGCGCGGCACCAATTCCGTTCGCTATACTTCTTGTCGCGCGTGGGGAGCCCGTCGGACTCGCGTCCGCCGAATGCGCGAAGGCAGCCCCGACGGACTCGCGGGAGGTGGACCATGGCCGTGATTGCGATCGAGAAAAAACACACGCTGTCGCACAAGAAGGCGAAGGAGTCCGCCGGCAAAGTCGCCGACGATCTCAACGCCCGGTTCGACCTCGAATACACCTGGAAGGGCGACGAGATCGAGTTCCGGCGCCCCGGCCTCACCGGTGCGCTGCACGTGGGAAAGGACGCCGTCCGCCTCGATTGCGAGCTCGGGTTCATGCTCTCGTTGCTGAAGCCGACCATCGAAGCCGAGGTGCACAAGCAGTTCGACAAGTACTTCGGCAAGGCGAAGGCCTAGTGAACTGAGTCAGAAGTTCGCTCGCGTCGCAACGCGTCCCGCGCTTCAACCCGCCGGCGCGGGGGGGGGCGCCACGGCCGGCGTTTCGTCGTCCGCACTGCCGAGCGGATCGGGGAACGGCGCCGTGTCGCCGGCAAACATCGAATCCATCAGCGCCCGCTCGCGCCGATCGATCGTCGCGAGGAATTCGGCCGCGCCGCCCATTTTCCGGAACGCCGAAAAGCCGCGCTCGAGAAACTCCTGCAGCACGCCCAATCCGGCAGCGTGCGCCGGGTGCCGCATCATGGCGAGCGCGGCGCGGATCAGCGGCTTCCCGACGTAGATGTCGATCGACTTGCCGAATTCGCCGATCAGCCGGATCTGGCGTTCGCGCGCGGGCCGGTTGTCCGTCGCGCGGTACGCGGCGCAATAGTCGGCGACGGTGAACGGGACGTCCCCGTACGGCAGCCGCGCCAGCAGCAGCCGGTCGAGTTCCTGCGACAGCGCATTGAGCTCCATCGCCTTCGCCACCGACACGGTCACCCGCTCCGGAAGCATCCGCGTCATCACCGGCGCGGCGCGCGCGAGATCGGCATCGCGCCGCGAAAAGTCGGCGGCGCCATAGAGGTCCGTCTTGAAGAAGGCGATCGCGTCGGCGTAGCGCGGCTGCGCCGCGAGATCCGCGTACGTCACGCCCAATCGACTCGCCTGCCAATGGGAAAGGCGTGCGAGCGCACGGGCGAGATCCGGATCCGCGCGCCGCTCGGCGTGCAGCCGCGCCACGCGGTGGAGTTCGCGTTCGAGCGCCTTCGGCGCCGTGTCGGGCAGGCGGATGTCGGTCGATGCGTTGGGCACGAGGAATGTACTTGGCAGGCTTCGCGCGCGCACGGCGGGACGGGGATCGCCGCGCAAAAGTCTAGCAGGCAGCCGGCAACCCGGCGCGTCCTTTAGTGTGTTTCCTCTAATCGATAGGGGTAAGTTGGCGTCAATCGCCACACCAACGCGAGACCTCCCACCCTCCCAAAGGAAACGACCATGCTGAAGACCAATCTCAACGTCCAAACCAATCGCCTCGGCGAAGCCGCGATCGCCGCCTCGCGCCAAATGTGGCTCGCAAGCCTCGGCGCCGCCGTCGTCACCCGCGACTGGGTGAAGGGCGAAGCCGGCGACATGTTCAAGACGCTGGTCAAGGAAGGGACCGTCGTCGAATCGCGCGCGATCCGCTTCGTGGGCGACCGGATCGAGACTTCGGTTTCGCTCGCGAACACGATGTGGAAAGAGACGCGCAAGACCGTCGAATCGACAGTGAAGCAGGCTGCCGACACGGCCGTCGGCATCGCACAGCAGGTTCTGCCGAAGTCGCTGCCGAAGTTCGAGCTGCCTCCCGTGCTGAAGACCGGCAAGCCCGCCGCTAAGGCCGCCAAGCGGACGAAGCGCACGATCAAGGTCGCAAAGAAATCGACGCGTACCGTCAAGGCTGCCCGGAAGTCGAAGCGCGCCTGATAAGGTAGCATTGCACCGCCCAACAACCCCGCGAGGAGATCCATGCCGGAACGTACGGCGACCGGGCGCGCCGTCCGCGCCCGGAAACGGAGGCGCGCGCGTCCCCGTGTGGGTCTCGCGCTGGCCGGCGGCGGCCCGCTGGGCGGGATCTACGAGGTCGGCGCGCTGCTCGCGCTGACCGACTCGCTCGACGGCATCGATTTCACCGACCTCGACGTCTACGTCGGCGTGTCTTCCGGCGGTTTCGTCGCCGCCGCGCTGGCGAACGGCATTTCGCCGACGCAGATGTATCGACTCTTCATCGACGACGGCGCCGACGCTGCGCTGACGCCCCAGGTCTTCCTGCGCCCCGCGCTGTCCGAGTTCGCGCACCGCGCGGCGTCGGTCCCCGGGCTCGTCGCGCGTGCCGCGCTGCAGTGGTTGCGCGACCCGTTTCGCCATGGCGTGATGGAATCGCTGGCCACGCTCGCCCACGCGGTGCCGACAGGCATTTTCGACAATCGTTCGATCGGCGACTTTCTCCGCCGCCTGTTCGCCGCCTCCGGCCGCACCGATGATTTCCGCCGGCTCGGCCGCAAGCTGTTTCTCGTGGCGACCAACCTCGACACCGGCGCGTCGGTCACCTTTGGCCAACCCGGACGCGATCACGTTCCGATCTCGAAGGCCATCGAGGCCTCGGCCGCGCTGCCCGGCCTCTTTCCGCCGGTCAGGATCGGCGGCGAGTATTTCGTCGACGGTGCGCTCAACAAGACGCTGCATGCGTCGGTCGCGCTGGACGAAGGCGTCGACCTCCTCTTGTGCGTGAACCCGCTGGTGCCGTTCGACGCGAGCGCGGCTGGCCAGTACGGCCGGCTGACCGTCGGGAAGCTGAGCCAGGGCGGATTGCCGATCGTGCTTTCGCAGACCTTTCGCGCCATCATCCACTCGCGGATGAAGGTCGGGATGGACAAGTACCGGCGGCAGTACCCGGACGCCGATGTCGTGCTGTTCGAGCCGGATCGCGAGGACGCCGACATGTTCTTCGCCAGTCTATTCAGCTACGCGCAGCGCAAGCGGATCTGCGATGCGGCCTACCGGAAGACGAGACAGAACCTCGCAGACCGTGCCGATACGCTGGGCCCGCAGCTCGCAAGGCACGGCATCGCGCTGCGGCCCGACCGCCTTGCCGATCGCGCGCGCCGCGTGACCGACGCACTGACCGACTCGCGCCCGCTGCACGTCGGCAAGCACCGACACAGTGCGGTGCGGCAGACCACGCGCGATCTCGCGCACACGCTCGACCATCTGGCGCGCTGGCTCGCCGGCGCCCGCTGACGACACGGCGGGCGTTGCGCGCGGCATTCGATTGCCGCGCGGGCCGGCACGCGATCCGGCCTGCTACACTCGGCGCGTCGCCCCTCCTCCGTTGCCGGCCATGGCGGAAAAAAAACGTCCCCGCCGCACCCGCGAACGGATCCTCGAGACCGCTCTCGCGCTGTTCAATCACTCCGGCGCGCCGCGCGTCACGACGGCGGACATCGCCGACGAGATGAACATCAGCCCCGGCAATCTCTACTATCACTTCGCCAACAAAGACGAGATCGTCTTCGAGCTGTATGCGGCGTACGAGGCGCGCGTCCTGCCGCTCTACGCCAACCCGCGTGGGCGGCGCCTTGGCGTCGACGACCTGTGGCTCTGGCTGCATCTGCTGTTCGAGCAGATGCGCGATTACCGCTTCCTCTACCGGGACCTGGACGAGCTCACGTCCCGCGATCGAAAGCTCGGTGCGCGCTTCGGCGCGTTGCTCCGGAAGGGCGCCGCGACCGTGGTAGAGTTGTGCCGCGGCATGGGAGAAGCCGGGACGATGCGCGCGTCGCGCCGCGAGATCGAGACCCTGGCGCAGAACGTCGTGCTCATTGCCGCGTACTGGTCGTCGTACGATCGGATTCGCCGCGCCGCGCGTGACGACGCGCCGGAGCCCGACGCCGGCCGCGCCGCCTATCAGGTGCTCGCGTTGTTCGGGCCTTACCTCACGGGCGACGCTCGCGCGTACCTCGACCGTGTCTCGGCCGACTATCTCTGACGGAGAAATCGCATGGCGAAGAAATGGGCCGCGTTCCCGCACCCGGAAAAGACCTACTTGCACGACATCGCGGGGCTCAGGAAAGTCTGGGCGCGCCTGCACCGCGGCGATTGCGAGCCATTGCCGAAAGAACCCGCCGTGCTGGACGCGTGGCGCCACTTTCACGCCGGCGACTTCGGCGACGCGGTCGACGCGGGGCGCAAGGCCGGTGGCGCGGGGATCCATGCCGCGGTGAAGGCGCAGATGATCTACGCGAACTACCTCGAGAAATCCGAAAAGGCGAAGCTCGCGCTGCTCGAGGAGGCCGCGGGCTGGGCCGATGAGCGGCGCGCCGAGGCGCCGAAACTCGCCAACGCGCATTATCTGTACGCCTATGCGCTGGGTCGCTACAGCCAGGGCATCTCGGTCGCGAAGGCGCTGGCGCAGGGCTTCGGCGGCAAGATCAAGGATGCGCTCAATACGGCACTCAAGCTCGAGCCGAAACACGCGGACGCCCACATCGCCTACGGGTCGTATCAGGCCGAGATCATCGATAAGGTCGGCGGGCTCGTGGCGGGAATGACCTACGGCGCGAAAAAGGACTCCGCGCTCGAGCATTTCCAGAAGGCATTGAAGCTCAATCCCGATTCGGCGATTGCACGGATCGAGTACGCGAACGGCCTCATCATGCTGTTCGGAAAGACCCGGATGGCCGACGCCGAGAAGCTCTACAAGGAAGCGGCAGCATGCAAACCCGCGGACGCCATGGAGCGCCTGGACGTCGAGCTCGCGCGCTCGGAGCTGGATTAGAGACTGCGGCGCGCTGGGCATCCCCGGAATGAGTCGCCGTCCGGCGACTGCTATGCCGAGGTCCCCCCTACTGCCCTCGCGGCGACCGCGGGATCGAGGTCGCCCTCGCGCGGCCAGGGAGCCAGCAGCGTCGTCAGCACCAGCTTCTCGAACTCGGGGCCAAAGCGCGCGATGATGCCTTCGGGATCCGGGACCAGTCCGCGGTCGGTGATGAGACCGAACTGCACGTGGCCGGCGTACGACAGGATCGAGACACCCATTCCGATGTCGCCGGATTGCGGCACCCAGAACAGGAAGCGCTCGATCGCAGCACCCGCGAAATAGAGTTGCTGCTGCGGACCGGGCACGTTCGTCATCACCGCGCTGCCGTTGCGCGCCAGCGCCTGCAGGAGCTGCTCCTGGAGCATCTTCGGTCCCGCACCCATCGCCGCGAGCAGGCCGAGCGCCAGGATCGGCTGATAGCTTCCCTTCAGCGCGTCCATGTTCGCCCGCACCGCATACAGCCGTTCCACGGGATTTTCGATGCCGAGCGGCAGATCGAGAAAGACGAGCCCGAACTGGTTGCCGAGCCGATACGCCTTCTCCAGCGGACGCAGGTTCACCGGCACCAGCGCACGGATCATCACGCCGTCGGCGGGGTCGCCCTTGTGCACCAGGTACTCGCGCAGCGCGCCCGCGACACAGGACAGGAGGACGTCGTTGACCGAAGCGGCGAGCGCCTTGCTGACGGCCTTCACTTCGTCGAGGGAGATCGGCTCGGCCCAGGCGACGCGCTTGGCCACACCCGGCTTGCCCTTGAACCGCGTCGCCGAATCCTGCGGCATCAGCGCGAGCTTCGCGATTTCGGCCGTCAGCGCGCCGCCCTGCTCGGCCAGCGCGACGGCGCTCGCCGGGTCCTGCCAGATGGCGGCACCCTTCTCGATCAGCGCCGATCCGGCCTTGCGCGCCAGCTTCATCACGCCGGAGACCGGCTTCATCAGCTGCGCGAGCGCATCGTCCGCGTCGGCGCTCTGCCGGCGCCGCGGCGCGGGCTCGAACGGCATCGCAGGCGGCCCCTCCGGCGCCGCGTCGGTCATCGACATCAGCACGCGCACGAGGGCGATGCCGTCGGCGTAGCAATGATGAATGCGCGCGATCAGCGCGCTTGCGCCGTTGAAGTTTTCGACGAGGTGGAACTGCCACAGCGGTCGCGCCGGATCGAGCGGCACGCTGGCGAGGCGGCTCACCAGCGTCTGCAGCTCCTTCGTCCCGGCACGGCCGGGCAGAGCGACGCGCGCGACATGCTTTTCGATATCGAAATCGATGGCGGTTTCCCAGTACGCGGCGCCCAGACGTTCCGTGGGGCGCTGGCGAAACCGCTGGAACTTGAGGAAGCGCTCCTCGATGATTCGCGCAAGTCGCTCGAGGCGAATGCGCTCGGCGAAGATCAGCACGCCGCAGATCATCATCAGATTGCTCGGCCTGTCCATCCGCAGCCAGGCGGTGTCGACTGCCGAAATCTTTTCGCGCCGGGAGCTGGTCATGCGGGGAGGAAGGCGGGTCGCACAGGGGCCTGGCGGCCCGGAAGATTCGGATGCGGACGCGCGCAGATTGCGCGCGCTTTCGGCTTCGCGCTAAAGTAGCACAAACCCCGCGCGCGGGGAAAACCGGAGGAGGATCCGATGGCTGCGCCGAAAAAAGACGATACCAAGACCCGATTCGAAGCGGCCGCAGCCGCGGCCAAGCAGACGAAGAAGAAGCCGGACAATGCGACGCTGCTCAAGCTCTACTCGTATTACAAGCAGGCGACCGACGGCGACGTCAGGGGCGAGCGTCCCGGCGGCTTCGATTTCGTCGGCGGCGCAAAGCACGACGCGTGGTCCAAGCTCAAAGGGATGAGCAGGGACGACGCGATGCAGAATTACATCAAGCAGGTCGACAAGCTGAATCGGGAATAGCGCGCGCGCCTGTCCGCGTGCGCATCAGCGCTACCTAGCCGCAGCCTTGCGCGCCTTGGCCGCGGTCTTCGCGGCGCGCTTTTTCGCGGGTGCGTTTCCAACCGGGATCGCGCGCTTTCCTCCGGAGGCCTTGACGAGCATGTTGACGGCCCCGGCGAGTTCGTCGACGCGCGCGGCGAGACGTTGCACGTCGTTCTGCGTGTAGACCCCCAGCTTCGAAAGCGTCCGCGCGACGCGGTCCTCGAACACCTGCTCCAGCTTGTCCCACGTTCCGCCCGCCATTTGCTGCATCTCCTTTGCTTTGGCCGTCGCGGCGCCGCGAGCGGCGGCCGCCGTCTCCGTGGCGACCTTCCGGGTTCGATCCTGAAGCTGCTCGCCCTGTTTGACCAACGATTCGAACACCTTGGTGCCTTCCTGCTGCGCCCGGGAAAATGCCCCCAGGCCGGCGAGCCATATCTGGTGCGATGACTTGAGCATGCCCTGCGCCAGGTCGTCCTCCTTCGCCGCCCCGGTGTCGCCAGCCTCCATTTTCGCCTTCGCCTTTTTTAGCATCCTGCGGTCTCCTTGTGACGCTCGAGCCACACACGCCGCCTCGCGCCGTGCGGGTTCTGCATGCCCAGCGGCAATTCTAGGCGCACTCGGTTAGAGCAAACAAACTAATCGGCGAAGGCGGCACGGGAACGCGCAGATTGCCGAGCACAATCCGCGCCGGCCGGAACCGCGGCCCCGCCCCCCACGGCGAGTTACAATCGCGCTCCACCGCACCCGGCAGGACATCCGGGCGCCTTCATTTTCCCGGCCCCCCCCCCCGCAAAAGGGACAGGCCCTCCGCCCAATCGCAAGGAGACTCCAGATGGCTTATTTCGTCACCGGCGCGACCGGCTTCATCGGGCGGTACCTCGTCGAGAACCTCCTGAAGCGCGGCAAACCGGTCTACGTTCTCGTGCGCAAAGGCTCGGAGAAGAAGCTCGCGGCGATGCGCGAGCACTGGGGCGCCGACGACAAGCAGGTGATCGGGGTCACCGGCGATCTCGCGGCACCCGGTTTCGGCGTCGCCGCGGGTGACGCGAAGAAGCTCAAAGGCAAGATCGATCACTTCTTCCATCTCGCCGCGATCTACGACATCGCCGCGAGCGCGGAGGCGCAGCAGGTCGCCAATGTCGAGGGGACGAGGAACGCGGTACGGTTCGCCGAGGCTGTCCAGGCGGGCTGCTTCCATCACGTGAGCTCGATTGCCGCGGCGGGTCTGTACGACGGCACTTTTCGCGAGGACATGTTCGCGGAGGCGGAGGACCTCGACCATCCGTACTTCAAGACCAAGCACGACTCCGAGGGCATCGTGCGCCGCGAGTGCAAGCGGCCGTTCCGCGTCTACCGTCCGGGATTCGTCGTCGGCCATTCGAAAACCGGCGAGATCGACAAGATCGACGGGCCGTATTACTTCTTCAAGACGCTCCAGAAATTGCGCACGCTGCTGCCGCCGTGGATGCCGATGATCGGCATCGAAGGCGGGCGCATCAATATCGTGCCGGTCGATTTCGTCGCCGATTCGCTCGACTACCTCGCGCACAGGAAGGGGCTGGACGGCAAATGCTTCCACCTGACCGACCCCGAGCCGCATCGAATCGGCGAGGTGCTCAACATCTTCGCCAATGCGGGCCACGCGCCGCAGATGACAATGCGCATCAACGCCAAAATGTTCGGATTCATTCCGGCGCCGATCCTCTACGGCCTCGGGTCGCTCGCGCCGGTCAAGCGCGCGATCAAAGTCGTGCTCACCGACCTCGGGATCCCGCGCGACGTGTTTCAGTTTATCAATTGGCCGACGCGCTACGACAACCGCGAGGCAACGAAGGCGTTGAAGGGCTCGGGAATCTCAGTCCCGCGGCTGGAATCGTATGCGGCCAAGCTGTGGGACTACTGGGAGCGCCACCTCGACCCGGATCTCTTCATCGACCGTTCGCTGTCGGGCCGCGTCAAGGACAAGGTCGTCGTCGTGACCGGTTCGTCGTCGGGCATCGGCAAGGCAACCGCGCTGAAGCTCGCCGAGGCAGGCGCCAAGGTGATCCTCGTCGCGCGCGGCGAGGACAAGCTTCTCGAAACGAAGGCCGAGATCGACCGGACGGGCGGCAAGGCGTGGATCTACGCTGCCGACATCGCCGACCTCGCCTCCTGCGACGCGCTGGTTCAGCGTGTGCAGAAGGAGCACGGCGGTTGCGACTTCCTCGTCAACAATGCCGGCCGCTCGATCCGCCGCGGCGTGATCAACTCGTTCGACCGCTTCCACGATTTCGAGCGGACGATGCAGTTGAACTACTTCGGCGCGCTGCGGCTCATCATGGGCTTCCTGCCGAAGATGATCGAGAAGAAGCGCGGGCACATCATCAACATCTCGTCGATCGGCGTGCTGACGAACGCCCCGCGGTTCTCGGCGTATGTCGCGTCGAAATCGGCCCTCGACTCGTTCTCGGCGTGCGCCGCGTCCGAGTTCCTCGACAAGGGAATCCACTTCACGACGATCAACATGCCGCTCGTGCGCACGCCGATGATCGCGCCGACGAAGATCTACGAAAGCGTCCCGACGCTGTCGCCGGAGGAAGCCGCCGGCCTCGTCGTCGACGCCATCGTGCATCGCCAGGTGCGGATCGCGTCGCGCCTCGGCATCTTCGGCGCCGTGTCCCACGCGGCGGCCCCGAAGCTCACGCAGGTTCTGCTCAACACCGCGTTCAACATGTTCCCGGATTCGAGCGCCGCGATCGGGAAGAAGGGCGGCGAACCGCAGCCGCTGACCGCCGAACAGATGGCGTTCGCCCAGCTCACGCAGGGGATTCACTGGTAAGTCCGCGGGGACCGCGAAAGGCCGGAAGCGCCGTCGGCGCCCTCAGCGGGCCGCGCCTTCCGCCGCTGCCGTTGCGCGCCCAGATTCCTGCGCGGCGCGCACAAGCTCCCGGGCGACGAGCGCGTACACGCCCGGATCGCCGAGAAGCGCGTTGTGTCCGACGCCGACGAGTTCGATGTTCTCCGCACCGGGAAGGCGCGAACTCGTTTGCGGCGCGACCATCGTATCGTGCCACGACCAGACGGAAACCAGCCGGGCGGCCGGCGTGGCGCCCTCGTCGCGATTGAGCTCGGCGAGCCACGCGTTACCCGGCCGCAATTGACCGAGGCAGATTCCGGGGAAAAGCCATGCGTGCACGCTGCCATGGTGCGGCGCGCCCAGCGTCATCACCAGGGCGATCCTCGACGCGCCGAAGCGACGCTGGTACGCGCGGGCGACGATCCCGCCCATGCTGTGGCCGACAAGCGCGACCCGCGCCGCGCCCGTCGCGCGAAGGATCGCGTCGACCTTCGCCGCGACCTGAGCCGCGAAATCGTCGATGGAGGCGAGCGGGGGGCCATAGCACATCGTGTAGACGGGACCGATGCCGCGCGCGACGAGATCACGGCGCATTCCGAACCACACGCCCGAATTGCACAGTACGCCATGCAGCAGCAGGACCGGCGCCGCCGCGGGTGCCGGCGCCGGGTCGCGCATCAGCAAGCCGAAGAGCGCCATTCGCGGGCCCGACCGGACAATCGCGCGCAACTCGTGCCAGTAGAGACGTACGCTCGCCGCGAAATCGATCCGCGACGCGGGCGGGCGCGGTGCGCGGTACAGCCACGCCAGCGCGAGCCAGGTCGAAGTGACCGAGAGCAGGACCGCGGCGTAGATCAGCGCCGCCCCCGCGACATATCCCCACGGGCTCGCACCGCCGGCGACCGCTGCCCCGGCCCATGCGACGTACAGCGCGACGGCGCCCCCCGTGACGACCCAGAGCGCGATGGCGGTGATCATGGCGCGCGACGATTCCGCCCGACCGGCCGGGCCCCGAATAACACGAACGCCCGCGAGCCCGGGCCTGATCGTTGCGGGCCGGCGGCCGGCGCGTCTAGGCGCGCCGGCGACGCAACGCGAGCCCGCCGGCTGCCGCGACGAGCATCAACGTCAGCGGCAACGCCCATCGTCCGAGGGCCGGAATCCGGCGAGCGAGCAGCGCGGCCGCCTGCTGCGCCGTCTGCGGACACGTTCCGTAGGGACCCACACACGAAAGCAGCACCTCCCGCGACGTGCAGTTGTAATAGACGAAGAATTCGGCTGTGTTGGCGGGCGCGGGCGGCGTTTCGCCGACGTACGCGTAGGAACCGATCAGCGTATTCGGAGGCTGCAGCAGCAGCAAGGGCATCTGGAATGTCGAGGTTCTGTTGACGACGTTCGACAACGACGTCGGCTGCTCGACCGGCACCAGCAATGTCGCGCCGGCGAGGTTCGTCGCGCGCCAGGATTCGCTGTGCGCTCCGAGGGTCGTCAGCGTGATATCGAGGTCGCCCGCCGTGCAGCCGGCGGTGGCGCTGAGTGCCACGCCCTCCGCGATCGCGTCCGCGTGCGCAGGCACGGCGGTCGTCGCAAAGAGCACGGCCGCGAAAAGTCCAATAAACCATCCGGATTGGGCGGTTCGGCCCATATCCAACCTTTGTTCAATGCTTGAATGGAGAGAATCATGCGCCTCCGGAGGGCTTTGCGGCAAGCGGGATCCGCGAAAACTGCACTGTAAACAGGCTTCAGGGCAGGGTTTTTTGTTGGATTCCAACCACAAATGACGAATTGAAGCAAAACGTCGCTATCGCCCGACACTTTTTCGCGTTGTCGCCCGCCGACAAACCTGTCGGGCCCAACAGCTGGCGCGGACGCGCCCCGTGACGGACAGCGGATCTATCGGACCGGCGCCTAGCCGGTTGCGCGTTGCCCTTCGATCGACTCCATCCGCCAGGCCTTCAAAGCCGGCAACGTTCCGGCGAGATCGGGAATCAGCATGACGCCCGGCAGCGATTTGCGCACGCGGCGCGTCATTTCGCCACCGGCCCACAATGCCATCTTGCCGGGGAGCTGGCGGCGCAGTGCCGCGAGCCCGTCACCGGCCTGCCGAACGGGAAACGCGCCGGAGAACGACAGCGCGATCACGTGCACGTCGTGCGCCAGCGCCGCGCGGCGGATATCGTCGATCGGCGTCTGCACGCCGAGCGACAGGCACTGCGCGCCCTCGGGCACGAGCAGCGCCTCGACCATCAGCAAGCCCATCCCGTGCTGTTCGCCGGGAAAGGTCGTCAACAGCACTTTGGGGACCCCGGTCTGCCGCGGAAAGGCGTTGATCACCGTGCGCAGCGCGACCTGTAGCTGCTCGGTGTACAGATGCTCCTCGAACACCGCGAGCTCACCGCGCATCCACGCGTCGCCCACCGCGTGATTCAACGACGGAAGCGTCTCGAGGACAAACCGCTGGATGCCCTGCCGCATCAGCAGGTTCGCGAGGGCATTTTGCAGTGCGGCAGCCTCGTGATCCGACAGAAGCGCAAGAATCTCCCGTTCGACCGCGGGCGCGGCCTGATCGCGGCGCGGCGCCGTGCGCCCGTCGGCCAGAGCGTTCAGTTCCTGGAGCGTGTGGTGGATGATCTTGCCGGGACGCAAGCCGACGTCCATCAGACGCTTGATCGCGCGGAGCTTGGCGACTTCGGCGACCGAGTACTGACGTTCGCCGTTGCCGTCGCGCGACGGTTTGGGAAAGCCGTAGCGGCGCTCCCACATCCGCAGGACGTCCTTCGACAGCCCGGCCTCGCGCTCAACGGCGCTGATGTTGAGGGCAAGGCTCGAGTTTTCGGCGGTCGGAGTCATGGTCGTGTAGCGATCGGAAGGGTTGACGACGGGCCCGTGGACTCTTATCGTATCCGAAGTTCAGCTCTTGTCCAGGACAAATATGATCACGTTCGAAAAAATCGCCGCCCATGGCCGACCGCGATGCGGGACCGCCGAATCCCCTCGCAATGGCGACTCGATGTGCGGCATGCGACGCGCCGTTCTCGCCGTCGTGGCGCTTGCCTTCATTGGCGCTCTGGGCGGCGCCCTGCCGGCGCACGCGCTCTCCGCCGACATGGCCGTCGCGGAATGCCCGCCACTGCTGAGGCACACGTTCAACCGGCTGCAGACCGGCAACCCGCAATCGTTGTGCGATTACCGGGGAAAGGTTCTGGTCATCGTCAACACGGCGAGCTACTGCGCCTACACCGCGCAATACGAGGGGCTGGAGGCGCTCTATCGCAAGTACAGGGATCGCGGCCTGGTCGTGGTCGGCTTCCCGTCGAACGACTACGGTTCGCAGGAGCCGGGCTCGAACAAGGAGATCGCGGAGTTCTGCCGCACGACTTACGGCGTGGATTTTCCGATGTTCGAGAAATCGAACGTCGCGCGGCTCGATGCGCATCCGCTCTATTCGACACTCGCCGCCGCGACCGGGCAGAAACCGCGGTGGAATTTCCACAAATACGTGGTCGACCGCAGCGGCAGGGCAATCCTGAGCTTCGCGAGCGACGTGACGCCGAATCAACGCGAATTTGTCGCCTCGATCGAGCGGCTGCTCGCCGAAAAACCGGCGCCGTGAACACCGCGGTTCCGTCCGGGATCGCCGAACGCCGCCCAACGCGCGCCATCGCGCCACTCGCCGTACGCGGCCGGATCGCCTATAATCCGGCCCCTTGGCGAACTAGCTCAGCTGGTTAGAGCAGAGGAATCATAATCCTTTGGTCCGGGGTTCGAGTCCCTGGTTCGCCACCAATACTTACCGAACGGCCGCGATGCGCGGCCGTTTTAGTTCGGGGTCGAATGTCACTCGCCACAATTGGTGTGCTATCATTGATAGCATGCTTTAGGAGGCGTCGCAGAGGGCGTTATGGCAAATCTGATTGTACGTGGCATTGAAGAGTCGATCGTAAGAGAGCTTAAACAGCGGGCTGCAAAACATGGTCGCAGCGCAGAAGCAGAACATCGTGAGATCTTGGCCAGCGCCTTGCGCAAGCCACGAAAGCGGAAGCTCGCCGACGCATTAGCTGCGATTCCCGACGTCGGAAAGGACGAGGACTTTGCTCGCATCGAGGATGCTGCCGAGGCAAAGCGTGTACCTGGTTGATACTGACGTCATCAGCCAACTGCGCAAGAAGGAAAAGGCGAACCGTGGCGTGGTCGCATTCTTCGATGAGGTTGCTCGGAGCGACGCGCCGCTGTTTCTAGCGGCCGTCACAATCGGTGAACTGCGACGGGGCGTAGAACTCATCCGGCATCGAGGCGATGGCCGGCAGGCGGCACTACTCGAACGCTGGCTTGGCAAGCTCCTTGTCGATTTCAGCGACAACGTACTGCCGTTTGACTCCGACATAGCTCAATTGTGGGGTCGTTTGCGCGTGCCGCATCCAGAGAACCCGCTCGATAAGCAAGTCGCTGCCACGGCATTGATCCATGATCTGGTCTTGGTCACGCGCAATGTCAAGCACTTTACTGGTACGGGTGTGAAGATCATTAATCCGTTCGTGCCGAAAGAATAGAGTTCAACCGAGCGGCGTTCCGCAATTCCGGGACGTATCGCACGCCGAACAGCTTTGAAATCTGGCGAAATCACGCTAATTGCGGAACGCTTTGCAACTTAACTAACTGAAACACTGGTAATTTGCGCAAGAATCATAATCCTTTGGTCCGGGGTTCGAGTCCCTGGTTCGCCACCAAATAAACAAGTGGTTACGAATTCTCGTGGCCTCTTCCCTCCCGCGGGAAACGGGCGGGACAGCGCGGGGACGAAAGCGCGCACCGGCGCCCCCATTTTCCGCTCTGCCGTTCTGACCGACTGATGCCCGGTCGGGACGCCCTCGCCGCCACCCTCGTGCCGCTGGCGATCCCCGCGCTCATACTCGCCGCGATTCTGTTTGCCGCGTGGCCCGGTTACCTGAGCTTCGATTCCGCGGTCCAGTTCTGGCAGGCGCGATCGGATCGGTATCTCGACATCGCCCCACCGCTGTTTCCGTGGATATGGCATCAAAGCCTGCGCTTCTTCGATGGCACGCGCGGCATGCTCGCGTTGTTCGCTGCGCTTTTCTTCGCCGCGTTTTCGCTGCTGGTGCTAGGTGCCGAAGGCGCCCGACGAAAGTGGCTGATCGCGATTGCGGCTCCCCTGTGTCCGCCTCTGGTTCTGCTGTTGCCGCATCTTTGGACCGATGTGCTGCTCGCCGCGTGCCTGTTGCTGGCGTTTGCCCTGATCGAATCAAACGCGAATCGCAAGGAGACCCATCCTGGAACGGCGGTTCATGCGCTCGCTGGCTTGCCGATACTGGTGTTGCTGTTCGCGGCGGTGGCCGTCAGGCACAACGGGGTCCTGGCGGTGCTGCCGATCATCGTGCTTTGGCTCTGGCGGCTGGCGCCGGGACTGTCGCGGCCGAACCGGCTATTGGCCAGCGGGCTGGTGCTGGTGTTGCTCGCCGGCGCGGGCGCCGCGTTTCGGTATCGCGTCGTCGAGCGATCGCTCGATACCTGGGCGGTCAGCCTGTTGTTCGACCTGCAGGCGGTCAGCGTCGCCACCAAGACGCAGCGCATTCCGCAGGATCTGGTCGGCCCCGGGATGACGCCGGCCGAGCTGGAGCAGGCTTTCCATCCCTTTTCCGCAACGCGCCTTTTCGCCGAAACCCGAGCGGGGGTCGCCGACCCGACCATAGCCCCATTGACTGCCGACCAAGCGCAAGCGTTGCGCAAGGCGTGGCTCGCCTCGTGGTCCGAGCCTTCGTTCTGGACACATCGCTGGCGCCTGTTCGCCGCCTTGCTCGGCCCGCATCAAGACGTAACCTTGCGACCCCTGGCCGATCCATCCGAGCTGTACCAGTACCGCGACAATCCCCCGCTGACCCACCCGCACCCGCTCGCACACCAACGCTATCGCGACCTGATCGATCTGGCCTATCGCACACCGATCTTTTCCGTCGGCTTGATCTTGTTGGCGGGCAGCCTTGCTTTTGTCTGGCGATGGCGAACGCGCACGTTTCAGGAGATGGCGCCGTCCGCAGCCCTGCTGACCAGTGCACTGCTCTAGTCGTTGCCCTATCTGCTGATCGCGCCGTCCGCCGAGCTGCGGTATGTGCTGTGGCCCGGTCTCGCGGGGTGGCTGGTGTTGCTGGGCGTCGGCTGTCGACGGGATCGCTGATCCGGCGCCGACGAGCCGCGTCCCGATGGCAGCGCTTGAGACCCGGCGCAGGCCGAAGCGCCGCATTTGCACTATCATGCGAACGGTTTGCCGCCCGCCGCCATGGCTTCCACCGATTTCTCCCGCGACCTCGACCAGCACCGCGGCTACCTGCTGCGCGTCGCGCGCCTGCAATTGCGCGACGAGGCGCTCGCCGAGGATGTCGTCCAGGAGACGCTGCTCGCCGCGCTGTCCGGCAGCGGCTTCTCGGGCAAATCGAGCCTTCGCACCTGGCTTACCGGCATCCTCAAGCACAAGGTCGTCGACGCGATTCGGAAGAAGCAGCGCGAGCCCGTCGCGGCCGCCGCCTTCGGGGACCTCGAGTCCGAGGTGGACATCGAGGATTTCGACGGCATGTTCAAGGACAACGGGGCGTGGGACGCGCGGCCCGCGGACTGGGGCGATCCCGCAGCCGCCCTCGACCGCCGGCAATTCTTCGACATGATGGATTTCTGCCTCGAAAAGCTGCCCCCCAACACCGCCCGGGCGTTCATGATGCGCGAGGTCATGGAGCTCGAAACCGACGAAATCTGTAAGGAATTGACCATCACGGCGAATAACCTGTGGGTCATCCTGTACCGGGCCCGGATGTCGTTGCGCCAGTGCCTCGAGCAGCACTGGTTCGCCGGCACGCGCGCATCGACATGACCGCCACCCACAACCTTTTGCGACACCGCGACCGATGATCCGCAAAGCGCTCGGCCATGTGATTTCCTGCAAGGACGCGTCGCGGCTGGTCTCCCTCCAGGAGGACGCGCAGCTCACGTTCTGGCAGCGCCTGACGTTGCGCCTCCACCTCGCCGTCTGCGACGCCTGCGCGCGCTTCGAGCGGCAGATCCACTTTCTGCGGACGGCGATGCAGAGGTACCGGAACTAGTCGGCCGAGCCAGAAATTCGCTCGATCGTTCGCGGCGAAACGGGCGACCGACAGCGCGCGGATTCGCGGGCCGCGATTCAAGATGCGCAGCCGGTCAAGGTATCATTGCCGGCGATGCTGCTCATGGTCAACGGTAGTCCACGCACGTTCGATTCGCCGGTCCGGACGGTCGCCGACGTCATCCGCGAGCTTGCGCTCGAAGGCAAGCGGATCGCCGTCGAAAGAAACGGCGAAATCGTGCCGCGAAGCCTTTACGCGGAGACCGCGGTCGACCGCGGCGACCGGCTCGAAATAGTCGGCGCGGTAGGCGGCGGCTAGGGCTCCTCCTGCTCCCAAACTCGCGCCGCGAGCGTAAAATCGCCTCGATGAACGCCCCGCACGAACCTTCGCCCGCGCTCGTCGATCCGCTGCTCGTCGCGGGCCGCGCCTACCGGTCACGCCTGCTCGTCGGCACCGGCAAATACAAGGACTTCGCCGAGACGCGCGAGGCGGTCGTCGCGTCGGGTGCCGAGATCGTGACGGTGGCGATCCGCAGGACGAATATCGGCCAGGACCCGAACGCGCCTTCGCTCCTCGACGCGCTGCCGCCGTCCGAGTTCACCTACCTGCCCAATACCGCCGGCTGCTACACCGCCGACGACGCCGTGCGCACGCTCAGGCTCGCGCGCGAACTGCTGGACGGCCACACGCTGGTCAAGCTGGAGGTGCTCGGCGATCCGCAAACGCTGTTCCCGAACGTCCGCGCGACGATCGCGGCCGCCGAGACGCTCGTGAAGGATGGGTTCCAGGTGATGGTGTACACGTCGGACGACCCGATCATCGCGCGCGAGCTCGAAGCGATCGGCTGCGTGGCGATCATGCCGCTCGCTTCGCTGATCGGTTCGGGGATGGGCATCCTCAACCCGTGGAATCTGAAGCTCATCATCGATGCGGCGAAGGTGCCTGTCCTGGTCGACGCGGGCGTCGGCACGGCCTCCGACGCCGCGATCGCGATGGAGCTTGGCTGCGCAGGCGTGCTGATGAACACGGCGCTCGCGGCGGCGCGCGACCCCGTCCGGATGGCGCGGGCGATGAAACTCGCCGTCGAGGCGGGGCGCGAGGCGTTTCTCGCCGGGCGGATGCCGCGCAAGTTCTACGCCGCGAGCCCGAGCTCGCCGACGACCGGTCTCGTCGGCTGACCCGGGCGGGGATGCAACCGCCGCGAGTCACGCTTGCCCTCGTCGCCCTGCTGGCGGCAGCGGCGCAAGCCGTCCCGCTCACCCCGGAGGAGCTGAAAAAGGTCTGCGCGCAGGCGGAGGACTCGCCGCACTGCGGCCGCCTCGTCGAAGAAGTGCAGCTGGGCCGGTTGCCGAGCCTCGCGGCGCGCGATGGAGCCGCCCTCAAGGTATCGCTGTTTCCATCGGGCACCGCAACCTTCACGGACACGGAGGCATTGAACGGCGGCCGCTCGTACAGCCTGTGGGACTACATCGGCGAGATCAATGCGGTCGTCCTCTACACGTCCGACGGCGACGACGTCACGTTCACGCTGCTACAGCGCGCGACCGGCCGCAAGATCGAGCTGCCGGCCGAACCGAGACTTTCGCCGGACCGGGCGAGGCTCGTCACCGCGGACTTCTGCGAAGCGCGTTGCGTCAACGAACTCGCCGTGTGGCGGGTGACCCGCGAAGGGATTCGCAAGGAGTCGACGTGGAAATCCCCGGAGCCGTGGTCCGACGCGGTTGCGGAGTGGAAGACCGCGGACACCGTCACGATCGACTACACGGTCGCGGGCGCGCAAACCCGTTCGCGCCTCGAGCGCCGGCTTGCCGATCCCGGCTGGGTCCGCGCGACCGCACCGTGACGCGCGGTTCCGGCCGGCCGCCGATACGCGTTCCCGCATGAATCCCGACCGGCTCCCGGCCGCCATCGCGCGGCCGCACCGCCCGGTGCGCAGCTACGTGCTGCGCCAGGGGCGCCTGTCCCCCGGCCAACGGCGTGCGCTCGACGCGCTGATGCCGACTTTCGGAATTCCGTTTGCACCGGCGCCGCTCGATTTCGACCGCGCGTTTGGCCGCACGGCACCGCGCATCCTCGAGATCGGCTTCGGGATGGGGGAGACCACCGCGGCGATCGCCAGCGCGCGCCCTGCCGACGATTTTCTTGCCGTCGACGTGCATTCGCCCGGCGTGGGCAGCCTGTTGCGGCGCATCGCCGAACTGGGTCTCGGCAACCTCCGCGTGGTCCGGCACGACGCGGTCGAATTCGTGGCGGCGATGGTCCCGCCCGCGTCGCTCGCAGGAATCCACGTCTTCTTCCCCGACCCATGGCCGAAGAAACGTCACCACAAGCGTCGTCTGCTGCAGCCCGCGTTCGTGCACGAGCTCGCGCTGCGGCTCGCACCCGGCGGCTACCTGCATGTCGCGACGGACTGGGAAGAGTACGCGCGCGAGATTCTCGCCGCGCTCGCGGCGGAAGCGCTGCTCGCCAATACCGCCGAGGGCTTCGCGCCGCGACCTCCCTACCGCCCGCTGACGAAGTTCGAGGCGCGCGGGGTCAAGCTGGGGCACGGCGTTTGGGACCTGGTCTTTCGAAGGCGCCCGTCGGCTTGACGCGGGCATACGTTCCCGCAGGAGAGGCAACGGCGGCGATCGGGGCGATGGCTCGCCGATGCATCGCCGCGGCGCCGCCGGGAAGCGCGCAACGAACCGCGTGCCGATAACGGCGCTCCGGCGGGCGCCCGCTATTTGGTGAACACGATGATCCCGGTGGGACAGAGCTTCCGCTTCAGGCCCGGACCGATGGACTCGTCGAATTCGCGCACACACGCGATGACCGGCTCGGGAACGGGTATCTCCCCGAGCCCGCTGTCGGACAGCAGGCTCCTGAACGCCGACTCGTAGATCCTGGTCAGGTCCGGTTGCCCCGGATGAATTTCGACTTTCGACATGCCGAGTTCATCGGCGAGCCGGATCAGATACGGTTCGTCGAAGACCCACTTGTCGTCCAGGCCCGGGGTCCACGGTTTCGCCGCCGGCGGACCCAGCCGGTACTGGATATCCAGCCGCATCGCTTTCATCAGACGCGCCAGCTCGCCGTCGCCTTGCCCCGAGTCCCCGAGAATCCGCAACACGTTGGCGCACAGCATCGTCAGGACCATCGAACCCGACTCCAGCGGCTCGACGAGAATGATCTTTCCGCCCCGCTTGAGGCTTCTCGCGACGTTCGACAACGCGGCCCGCGGATCGAGCAGATGGTGGAGGATCGCCGCCCCGATGACCAGATCGAAGATCTCCGGCTTGAAGAAATTCCGATGGAGATCGAAGCAGAACGACCTGACGCGTCCGCGCATTTCGGCGCGGGACTCGACGAAGGCGGCCAGCATGCCGAGGAGTTGCGGGGACAGGTCCGAGGCGAAGATTTCCGCCCGCGGCAGCAGCCGGAGCGCGGCGAATACGCTGCTTCCGCTGCCCGATCCGATGTCGAGGACCCGCATCTCGCGCTGCCGGCCGACGTCGGCCAAGGTCAGGCAGTAATCGACGAGTTCGACGAAATCGAGCCGGACCGAATAGCGCGCGTGGTACGTCTCGGCGTCGTCGGTGAACTGCTGCGTCACGCCGGCGGGCGACCAGCTCCTGTCGACGAACATCGGGCCGTCGCGAACGATCCTGACCCCGTGGTGCAGGAGCGCGTCGAATGTGGCATCGTGCCGGCGCGCGAACCGGTTGAGGATCACCCGGTTGATACCTCGACCGTCGAACGAAGATCGAAGGGATCTGCCGAGACTGCGTATCCTGTGCATTCGCATCCCGATACCTGCGTTTCCCGGATCCGTTTGGCGGCGGCAATACCCGCCGCACAGGGGGAGGCTACGCTCTCAACCGCCGCGCCAAACTCGGGGCGCTTCCACACTCAGGATCCGCGGATGCGCTGGAGTTCCTTGGCCCGCGAAAAAGCGAGCGACTCGGCATGGCTCAATCCCGCCCGCAATCTGGCGATTTCCTCGTTGCGTTCCGCAATGGCGGCATCACGCTCGGCAACCAGCGCCTCCGCATGCGCGAGGCCCCGACTGAGCGTGTCGAGCTCCGATAGCCGCGCGCGGAGTCGGGCACGCTCTTCGGTCCGCTCCGCCAGCACATGTCCCGCCTCGTCGATCCCGCACTCGAAGCGCGCACGATCGACGGCGTCGCGCAGCGCGCCCGAGGGATCGCGGGCGATGAACTCGCGCACCTTTCGGAGGTAATCGGGGTGCGCCTCGAGCAGCTTCTTTTCCGCCGCCTGCGCCAGCGTATCGCGCTCGCCGGAAAAACTCACCGCCCCTTCGTGAAATACTAGCACGTCACCCGCGAGCACACTTCGCCAGCCCTTTGCGGCGGCGCGCATGCAGAAGTCGTTCTCCTCGCCGTAACCTCGCCCGAAGCGGTCGGCGTCGAACAGTCCCAGCAGTTCGAGACACGCGCGCCGGATGTACATGCAAAAACCCACTGCCGTCGGCAAGTCCACGGTTCGTCCGGCGTTGGTCGTCGCGAACAGCCGGTCGAGCCCGGCCAAACCGAGCGTCCCGGGCAGTCCTCCGGACCATCCTTCGAACGGATACGAACAGATCGTTGCGTTGTTGGAAAAAGGTGTCGCGGTGCCGACGTCCGGCTGGGCATAGGCGCAGCGGCGCAGGCGATCCAGCCAGTCGTTAGCCACCTCGGTATCGCTGTTGAGCAGCACGACGTCACGGTCCGGGTGCAGCGACATGCCGCGGTTGACCGCACGGACGAACCCGAGATTTCTCGCGTTCGAAACGAGGGTGATTCGCCCCGAGTCGGCCAGCTGCTTCAGATAACTCCCGATCTCTTGATCCGGACTCGCGTCGTCGACTGCCACGATTTCGAAGGGCGCGGCTTGAGGATGACCGAGCACGCTTTCGATGCAACGGCGCGTTTGGGGAAACCCCTTGTAGACGGGAATGATGACGTCTATCACAATCCGCCTCTAGCCTCGTGAACTCCGCAACCGCCTGGCGAATCCGCCCAGCCCCTCGTTTTTCAGCAAACCGCGCACCCTGGCCCGCAACGCCTTGCCGCCTCTTGGCGCCAGCAGCAGGAACAGGAGGCGGATCGTCACCGGAAAGGCAACGCGAGCGCGTGCGGCGGGCGGGGCCACCGTCCTGCATCCGCCGTCCGCGGAAAAGATTTCCGGGTACCGCAATCTTCCCTCCGAGTTGCACCAGCCGAGAAAGGTCGGGCCGTCCAGGCGGGCGTCGTATGGATCGGGAAATGCCCGCTGCAGATCGCGATGATCCCGATAGAACCATCGATAGCCCTTGTCGATCGGCTTTCCGTCCGAGAAGCGCCCGAAGGCCCACGGCCACTCGCTGATGGGATCCCGATCGGCGAGCGATATCTCGCGCTCGTACCACGAAATGAGTTGCTGCACGGCAGGGCTCTCGGAGGCGTTCTTGATCGCCATGATCCGATGGGCGCCGCTGTCGAATCCGGTGAAATGATAGAAACCCAGCGGCTCGCCATCGACGCGGAAGCCGGCCTCGAAATCGCCGGTGACGCGCCGCGTGGTCAGATTCCAGGTGGCGACGTTGTGGCGGGAAGACTTGACGATCGCCACTCCATCGAAAAATACGGGCGCGAAGTTCACCCATTTCTGGTCGGTGAATAGACCATTCTCGACCTCCGCCCGGCAAAGATGGTACGTTCGTTCCGCCCACCAGCTGGCGAAACGCCGTCCCTCGTCCGTGTTGCTGACGCCGATGAATCCGAGATTGAAGATCCCGTGCTTCAGGCTCGCGACCTCGTTGTCGAGGACGGCGTCGAGGGTCTCCTCGGGCTTGGTCTGATGCGGCGTCAGCGCCAGATTCGATGCAACGAGCGTGGCCAACAGGTCGTCGACCCGCGAAAATAGGACCATGTCCGGATCGAAATACAAGACCGTTCCGCATTCCGGCAGGGTCAACAGGTGCTTGAGTGCGAAGGGCTTGATCCCCGTCGACAGCTCCACGATGCTGTGGGCGAAACTCCACGCCCTCCAATCAGGTATGCCGAGCTGCTCGATGCCCAGGATGAAATCGAAGGGCTCGTCTTCGGCGCGCAGCCACCGGGGGCGCTCGTCGGCCAGGACGAGATGAATGACGGCCTCGGGATGATATCGCCTGATCGACTGGCAAAGGATCCGCACCTTCGGCAGGTAATTGACCGCGGCGCTCGTGAAAACGTGCAACGTGCCGGACATGTGGAATCTTCCGCGAGAGGAGCGCGGCCATTCTACGCCCGGGTGACTTCCGTCGCCGCGAGCTGCTCGTGAAACGCGATCAGGGTGGCCAACGCCGATCGGGCATTCACTTCGCCGCAGAGTCTCGCGTTGCCGTAACGGCGCAATCGTTCGCCCGGAGCGCCCAGGTCGAACGCGACGATCGGCAGGTCCAGCAGGATCATCTCCTCGGTAACATAGGAAAAGGTTTCCGGGCAGATGGACGGGAACAGGCACATGTTGATCCCGTTGGCCTCGATCAGCTCGACCAGGTCTTCATGCCGGTAGGTGCCGATCACCCGCAGCCGTTCCGACTTGACCGCGATATCCAGCGTGCCGATGACGACCACTCTCGCATCCGAATGGTCCCGGTCCATCCGGGCAAGCATCTCCTTGACGATCATCGCCCCCTTTTGCACGCTGATGTGCCCGATGATGCCGATCACCAGCGGGGCCGCGTGATCGAGCCGCGGCAGCCGGACAGGCAGGTAGTCCACCCGATGCGCAATGACGCTGATGCGCTCGGCATCGAGGCCCGGGTAGGCGCGCAGCAGCAACTGCCGCGTCGACGTCGAAAAACAGCGCACTTCATCGGCGGCGCGCAGACAGCGTCCCCACAGCGCGCGCCACGGCCCGATTTCGGTCGGGGGCGACAGCGCGACGTACCGCGCCTGATGACGCTTGAGGCACGCCGCGCACACGCTGACTTCGGGGATGCCGCAGTAGTGCCCGTCGGCATTCAACAGCACGAACGACGGACAGACCGAAAAATAGTCATGCACGGCGACCGTCAGGCGCGCATTCGGATTCGCCGCGCGCATCGTGCTGATCCAGTCGGCAAAGTGCAGCGGTTCGTCGAACGAGACCGGGCTGTTCACGAACAGTTCTTCGACGCGCGATTCGCTCAAGATCCGCTCGAGGCCCACGAACGACGAAATCCGGTAAACCTCCTCGTCGCCGCCCGGCCGGAAGACGTGCAGCCGATAGTCGAGCGTCGGCAGGTTGTACGTGCACAGCAGGACCGTCAGCCCGCCGGCGACGCGTTCGTCGATCAGGGCGCGGCGATACTGGTTCGCGCCGCCGCCCAGGTTGTGGTCGAAAACGACGGAGATCGCACGCCCTTCGTCGAGGCGCGGCAGCAGCCGCTGGACGATGTTGAGATCATCGAGCGACGGGGCTGAGTAGTTCTGCGCGCTCGCCCGGCTCAGGATGCCCCGGAAGTCGCGCCGTTTCAGCCGCCGCCACACCGCGCGCAGGAGCCAGAGCAGCTCGCGCAGTTTGCGCTGGCTGCCGTGCCGCGATTCCACGACGTGCGTGATATCGAGGTCCTTCGTCCCGCCGTCGTCGTAACGCAGCTGCAGGATCATCGTCCGCGCGGGCGCCCGGGGCATGTAGCCCGTCACCACGAAGCCCGAGGAGCCCGCGTTGTGCAGTCGGGGAAAGGCGCTTTCGACGTCGCTGCGGGCGAGGCCGAAGTTGACCGGCAGGCTCTTCTCCCAGTCGTCACCCTTGAGCAGCAGCGTGACTTCGTCGATGGCGTGCGCAGGATGGGCGGCCCAACCCCAGCCGAAAATTCGCTTCCCGTTGGTCACCAGGCGATCGATGCCGAATTGGAGTTCTCGCTGCGCGTTCTCGTTCATCGGGGAATCGGGATCGGGAACCTCGGAGGGCCCCGTCGTTCTGCGACGCGGACGGGATCCGTCGGCACGGGGAAAACGCTCCGGGAAGCTCTCGGTGCGCGGGCAGGGCGCCCCCCGGTGTTGCGCGGGATCGCCATTTTAGCGGAAGCGCTCGGCGGGGGCCACGGGCGCCACGCACCGCCGCGAATCGCTGGATGCTCCGCCGCGCCCGCGGGCGGCGCCCGGGCATGCGCCGTCACCCGGGGTTTGGGCCCTCCCCCGTCGCGTAGAATTACGGATTCAGCCATCTGTCCTGCTTCGAGCATCGAGCAGGCATCGACGCGATGTCCCGCCCCGCCGCTGACCCCTTCCTCCTCTCCGCGCAGTCACGACCCGGCCTTGCCGCGGGTCGTGCTGCCCGTTCGTTTCGCGCAACGGAAACATGAGCAACGAACTTGTTTTCACCGGTGAGCGTTTCGTTCCCGGCGCCGCGGGCGAGATCTGGCACGAGCACTGGCACCGTTATCACTTCGCCGCCGGGTTCGTCGCGGGCCTCGAAGTCCTCGACGTCGCGTGCGGCGAAGGCTACGGCAGCGCGCTCCTCGCCCGCCACGCCGCGCGGGTGACCGGCGCCGACGTCGCACCCTCGGCCGTCGACCATGCGCGGGCGCGCTACGCGGCGATCGCAAATCTCGGTTTCCTGCAGGCGGACTGCACGGCATTGCCGTTTCCCGACGCCTCGTTCGACGCGGTGGTCTCGTTCGAGACGATCGAGCACATCGCTGCGCAGGAACCGTTCCTCGACGAGATTCGCCGCGTGCTGCGCCCGGGCGGTCTGTTGCTGCTGTCGTGTCCCAACAAGACCGAGTACACCGATCGTCGTGGCGTGATCAACGACTTCCACGTCAAGGAACTCTATCGCGACGAGCTCGCCGCGATCATCGCGCCGCGTTTCGAGCACGCCGCGTGGTATGGCCAGCGACCGAGCTTCTACTCGGTCGTGTGGCCGGAGCACGGCGAGGCGCGCGGCGAGATCTTCGAGGTCTCCGAAGCAAACCCGGAGGCGCCGCTGCCGGGTCACGCCCGCCCGCTCTACTTTATCGTCGCCGCGAGCGCTTCCGCCGATCGTCTGGCCCGCGCCGTCCCTCGGTTGTCGGTGCTCGCCGATCGGGACGAATGGGTCCACAACGACTACGAGAAGGTGATGCTCGACCTGGACGCCATGCACCGCCGCGCCAACGCGCTCGCCATGGAGGTGACCCTTTGGGGGCACCGTCACGCCGAAGCCGTCCGGGAGCGCGACACGCAGCGTGCGGCCGACGCCGACGAGCGATCGCGCCTCGTCACGCAGATCGAGATCCAGCAACACGAGATCGCGCGCCGCGCGAGCGTCCGCTGGTGGCTGGCGCTCCCCCTGCGCAGGGTCTGGCTCGCGTTCACCGGAAGGCCGCCCGCCGCGTAGCGCCGGACGAAGCCCCGCACGACGCGGGCCGCGTTCAATCGAGCGTGAGGATGACCGGTTGGTGATCGGCCGCCTGCGTGGCGCTGTCGACACGCACACTCGCGATGCGCGGCGCGAGGTCCGCGTTCACGAAGATGAAGTCGCAGCGCAGCTCCGGCTGGCCCGGGAAATCCTTTTCGTACAGCTTGAACGTGCCGGGATGCGGGATGCCCGGATGCGATGCCTCCCAGGCGTCGACGAGCAAAGGCGTGCCGTCGGGGAATGCGCTCAGCATGCGCGCGTGAAGCGGATCGTCGGGCTCGAAGTTGAAGTCGCCGGTCACGATCGTTGCGGACGGACGCGGGTAGGTATGGAACGGGCCGCCGCTCACATCGACGACGAAGCCCGATCGCGCGTGCCCGTGGCCCTCGGCGTAGATCGCGCGCAGCGCATCGACCTGGGCGCGGCGCTGCATGTTCGAGTAGTACTCGAGATGCGTCGTGATCACGCGCACCTCGCCGAAAGGCGCCCTGACCACCGCCTCGGCCGCGATCCGCGGCATCCCGTTGAGGCCGGGATCCACGGGAGACGGCAGAAGGTGCCGATAGGCCTGAAGCACCGGCAACCGCGACAGGATCATGTTGCCGAATTTCCGCCGGCGGCCGCCGTCTCCCGGATGGTCGACCGCGACGCCGGCCACGGCGGTGAAATCCGGCAACAGCGCCGCGAGCACCGCGAACTGGTCCTCGCCGGCGCTTCCGGCAAGCCGCGGGTCCGCAAAGTTGTCGGCGATCTCCTGCACGCACAGCACGTCGAAGTCGGCGAGCGCCCTCGCCTCGGCAACGATCCGCGGGGGATCGACACGTCCGTCGACGCCGCGGCACCATTGCACGTTCCAGGTGATGAGCTTCAACGTATCCCCGCCCTCATGAAGCTTTGCACGAATTGCCGCTGGAACAGCAGGAACGCGATCAGCAGCGGCGCCGTCGTCAGCAAGGTCGCCGCCGTGATGATCGACCAGTCGATGCCCTGGTCGCCCGACGAGAACACCTGCAGCCCGACCGTGAGCGGCCGCGATTCCACCGAATTGGTGATGATGAGGGGCCAGAGGAAATTGTTCCAGTGGTAGCTCACGCTCACCAGCGCGTAGGCGAGGTAGACGGGCCGGGCGAGCGGCACGTAGACCTTCCACAGCAGCGCGAGCGGTCCGCAGCCCTCGACCCGTGCGGCCTCGTCGAGCTCGCGCGGCACCGTCTTGAACGTCTGCCGCAGCAGGAAGATCCCGAACGCGCTCGCCATGTAGGGAAGGCCCATGGCGACGATCGTGTCCTTGAGGCCAAGCAAGGTCATCGTCCGGTAGTTCTCGACGATCAGCACGTCCGGCATCACCATCAGCTGGACCAGCACCAGCGCGAACAGGACGTTCCGCCCCGGAAACTCGAACCGTGCAAACGCGTACGCGGCGAGCGTCACCAGAACGAGCTGTGCGCCCAGCACCAGCGCGACGAGCGCTACGGTATTCACGTAGTAGCGCGCGAAGGGAGCGGCCTGCCACGCCTTCTCGAAATTCTCCAGCGTCAGCGGCGCGGCCAGAACGAACCGGGTCGAGAACTCCGCGGGATGGAAGGCCGTCCAGGCGGCGTAGGCGAGCGGCAGAATCCAGAGGACGCCGAGCAGCCACGCCCCGGCCGTCTCCAGCACGCGCGGGAAGCCGCGCATCGCGTAGACGTGCGTCACTGGTAGTGGACCTTCCGCTCGAGGAACCAGAACTGGGCCAGCGCGACGGTTGCGAGCAGCGCCAAGAGCACCATCGTGAGCGCCGCGGCGTACGCGGAATCCCAGAAGCGGAAGCCGATCTCGTAGACGTAATAGAGCAGGAGCGACGTGGCGTTGTCGGGGCCGCCGCGCGTCATCACGACGATGTGGTCGACGAGGCGGAACGCGTTGATCACCGCGTTGACCAGCACGAACAGCGTCGTCGGCATCAGCAGCGGAAAGGTGACACGCCGGAAGAAGTAGCCCCGCGACGCACCCTCGATCGCCGCCGCCTCGGCGAGATGCGGCGACATCGACTGCAGCGCCGCGAGGTAGAAGATCATGAAGAAGCCCGCCTCCTTCCACACGGTGACGACCATCAGGCACGCGAGCGCCGTGCTCTTGCTGCCGAGCCAGTTGTGCGTGGCGGCGCCGAATGCCGAGAGGAACCTCTCCAAAAGTCCGTATTCCGGCGTGTAGAAGAAGAGCCAGATGTTCGCCACCGCGATCATCGGCAGCACGGTCGGCGTGAAGTATGCGAGCCGCAGGAACCCGCGCCCGGCGAGCTTGCCGTTGACCCAGACCGCCATCAGCAGCGCGAGCGCGATCGAGGCGGGGATCGTCCCGAGCGCAAACCACAGATTGTTGGCGAGCGCCTGCCAGAAGATCGGGTCGTCGGCGAGCTGCCGGTAGTTGTCGAGGCCGACCCAGACCGCCGAGCGGTCCCCCTTGGGCGTGGAGAGAAAGCTGTGCCAGAGCGTCGCGATCGCAGGGTAGTGCGTGAAGAGCGCAAGCAGCGCCGCCGCCGGCAGCAGCAGCATCCAGCCGTAGAGCCATTGCGCGCCGCGCGTCATCCGGTCGTGGGGCCGCCGGTCGTGGGGCCGCCGTTCGCGGGGCCGCCGGTCGTGGGGCCGCCGGTCGTGGGGCCGCCGGTCGTGGGGCCGCCGTTCGTGGGGCCGCCGTTCGTGGGGCCGTTCGTGGGGCCGCCTTCAGGCGGCTTGCTACCGGCCGCCTTTCCGTATCCGGCTGAAGCCGGACCCGCGACGGATGCGGGCGCCCTCACTTGTACGAGCGCAACAACCGCTCGGCCTCGCGCTGCGCATCCTTCATCGCCTGCTCCGGCGTCTTCGTTCCAGTGAGCGCCGCCTGCAATCCGTCGTTCAGCGCCTTGGTCACACGCTGATTGTCATGGGTCGACAGCTCAGCTTTCGCGAACGGCAACTGGTCGCGCGCCACGGCCGCCGCAGGGAATCCCGCCACGTACTGCTTCATCGCCGGCGTCTCCCAGGCATCGGCCCGCACCGCGACGTAGCCGGTGTCGATACCCCATTGCGCTGCGCGTTCCGGTGCCGTGATCCATTTGACGAATCTGAAAGCGGCCTGCTGCTGCGCCGGCGTGCTCTTCTTGAACAGATAGAAGTTGCCGCCGCCCGTCGGACTGCCGCGCTGCTTGCCTGCCGGCAGCATCGCGACGCCGAAGTCGAACTTGGCGTTTTCCTTGACGTTGGTGAGGTTGCCGGTCGTCGTCCACATCATCGCCATCTTCTTCTCGAAGAAGTCCTTCGGCGTCGTGCCCCATTCGACGATGCCCTCCGGGTGCACCTTGAGCTTGCGCACGAGGTCGACCCAGTAGGCCAGTGCCTCGATCACCTCGGGCCTGTCGTAATAGGTTTCGGTGCCGGCAGCGTTCATCAGGTTGACCCCGTTCTGGATCGCGAACGCCTGGAACAGCCAATAGGGGAAGCCCGACGACGGTATCTGGAGGCCCCACTGCGTGACCTTTCCCGAAGCGTCGCGCTTCGTGAGCTTCTGCGCATACTCGGCCATCTCCTTCCAGTTCGCCGGCGCGCGATTCGGATCGAGGCCCGCCTCCTTGAACATCTCGCGGTTCCAGTAGAGCACGATCGTCGAGCGCTGGAACGGGATGCCCCACGTCTTGCCTCCGGTCTGGCTGTTCTCCATGAACGCCGGATAGAAGCTCTTGAGCCACGCCTGATCCTCGGGCGTCTTGACCAGATTGTCGAACGGAACGATCGCGTCCTCGTCGATCAGCGTGTACATGTCGGTCGACAGCAGGATCGACGTCACCGGCGGCTCGCCGCTCTTCACCGCGGTGAGCGCCTTGGTGATCGTGTCCTGGTACGTTCCGGAGTAGATCGGCTTGACCTTGATTCCCGGATTCTCCTTCTCGAAGTCCGCGGCGAAACCGTCGATGATCTTCGGAATCTTTCCGCCGACCGCGATCGGGTAGTAGAACGAGATCTCGACGGGCGTCTGCGCTTGAGCGGATGCCGGCAGCGTCGTCGATGCGATCGCGGCGACGAGAACGGTCATCACACGCCGGATGGTCTGGTGCAACATGGCTTCCTCCCCAGGTGAATCGGAATTCCTACGCGAACATGGTCACGGATTTTTCGTCGGCGGCATCGGCGCGGCGCGTTCCATCGGGTTCGAACAGGTGCTGCGCGCCGGCCGCCCACGATAGCCGCACCGGATCGCTTCGCGCAAGTCCGACGCTGCCGGGGACGCGGACGGCGAGCGTCGTCGATCCCAGCCGGCACGTGACCAGCGAATCCGCGCCCAGATACTCGATCGCCGCGACCTCGGCGGGGACGCCGCGCTCCAATCCGAGAACGATGTGTTCGGGCCGCAAGCCGAGCGTGAGACCCGCGCAATCGGCCGGCGCCACCGCCGGTCCGCCGGTACCTGCGATCGCGGCGCCGCCGCTTCCGCGCTCGAGCGGCAGCAGGTTCATCGGTGGCGTGCCGATGAAGCGCGCGACGAAGGTGTTGGCCGGCCGCTCGTAGAGCTCCGCCGGCGTCGCGTTCTGTTCGATCCTGCCGTTGTTGAGCAGCACGACGCGGTCCGCCATCGACAGCGCCTCGACCTGATCGTGCGTGACGTAGACCATCGTGATCCCGAGCTGCCGCTGCAGATGGCGGATCTCGGCGCGCATGTCCTGGCGGAGCTGCGCATCGAGATTCGACAACGGCTCGTCCATCAGGCACACCGGCGCCTCGGCGATGATCGCGCGGCCCAGCGCGACGCGCTGCTGCTGGCCGCCGGAGAGCTGCGACGGCTTGCGCTCCAGGAGCTCGCCGAGTCCGAGCAGCTTGGCGACTCGTTCGAGCCGTCGCGCCACGTCGGACGGCGCGACCTTGCGCACCTTGAGTCCGAATACGATGTTCTCGGAGACCGGGAGGTGCGGAAACAGCGCGTAGCTTTGAAACACCATCGCGATATTGCGCTGCGACGGCGGGAGCCCCGTCACGTCGCGGCCGCCGATCAGGATGCGCCCGCCGTCGGCCGGCTCGAGACCGGCGATGAGGCGCAGCGTCGTCGACTTGCCGCAGCCGGAGGGGCCGAGCAGGACGTTGAACGTCCCCTGGTCGAACGCGAACGAGAGTCCATCGACCGCGCGAATTGCGCCGTCGGCCGTCCGCCAGTGCTTGCTGACGTTTTCGGCGGCAATGGCCGACATGGTCAGGCGAACAACGCCGCGAGCGCGGCGCCGGGATCGGCGGCGCGCATGAACGCCTCGCCGACGAGAAACGCGTGCACCCCGCGCGAGCGCAGCGTCGCCACGTCGCCCGGCGCGAGAATTCCACTCTCCGTCACGACGAGCTTCCCGGCCGGCATGCGCGGCAGGAGATCGAGCGTTGTCGCGAGCGACACTTCGAACGTGCGCAGATTGCGGTTGTTGATGCCGACGAGCGGCGTGGCCAGCCGCAGCGCACGCTCGAGCTCCTCCGCGTCGTGGACCTCGACCAGCACGGCCATCCCGAAATCGCGCGCGCACGCGGCGAGGGCGGCAAGCCGCGCGTCGTCGAGCGCCGCGACGATCAGCAGGATCGCGTCGGCGGAGAGAGCGCGCGCTTCCGCGACCTGATATTCGTCGATGAGGAAATCCTTGCGCAGCGCCGGCAACGTGCACGCGGCCCGCGCGGCCGTCAGGTACTCCGGTGCGCCCTGGAAATACGGGCGGTCGGTGAGGACCGACAGGCACGCCGCGCCGCCGGCCTCGTAGCTCGCCGCGATTGCCGGCGGATCGAAATCGGCGCGCAGCAAGCCGCGGCTGGGGCTCGCCTTCTTGACCTCCGCGATCACGGCCGGACGCCCCGCCGCGATCTTCGCGCGCAATGCGCCCTCGAAATCGCGCGGCGGAGGCATGGCCCTCGCGGCGGCCTCGATTGCAGCCGGTGATCGCGCGCGTTTCGCCGCGGCGATCTCGTCGGCCTTGGTCGCGAGGATCCGCGCAAGGATGTCGGGCGCCGTCATCCGCGGTCCCGCCGGCTGAAGCCGGCCCCACGGGTTGCGGCATGCCGCCTCGAGCCGGCACCTTGCGGAGATTTCACCGTGGGGCCGGCTTCAGCCGGCGGGTGGCGACCCGCAGGGCAAGCTTCAACCTGACGCGGCGCCGCCACGCGGCTCACGTCGCGCTGCCGAGCTTCTGCGTCAGCGCGACGAATTCTCCGAGCTTCTTCCGCGCGGCGCCCGAGGCGACCGCCGCCCGCGCCCGCTCGATGCCTTCGCCGATCGACGTCGCAACGTCGGCCGCGTAGAGCGCCGCTCCCGCATTCAGGATGACGATCTCGCGCGGCGTGCCCTCCGTGTTGCCGAGCGCCTCCAGCACCATCTCCTTCGACTCGGCCGCGCCGGAAACCTTGAGCCCGCGATTCGAAATCATCCTGAGGCCGAAATCCTCGGGATGGATCTCGTACTCGCGGACCTCGCCATCCTTCAATTCACCGACCATCGTCGCGGCGCCCAGCGAGACCTCGTCCATCCCGTCCTTGCCGTAGACGACGAGCACGTGCTTGCTGCCCAGCCGCTGCAGGACGCGCACCTGAATGCCGACGAGATCCGGATGGAACACGCCGAGGAGCTGGTTCGGCGCCCCCGCCGGGTTGGTGAGCGGGCCGAGGATGTTGAAGATCGTGCGCACGCCGAGTTCCTTGCGCACCGGCGCCGCGTGCTTCATCGCGCTGTGATGCGATGGCGCGAACATGAAGCCGATGCCGCATTCCATGATCGATTGCGCGATCTGTTCGGGCTTCAGCATGATGTTGGCGCCGAGCGCTTCTAGCACGTCCGCGCTCCCCGATTTCGAAGACACCGAGCGCCCGCCATGCTTGGCGACGCGCGCTCCCGCCGCTGCCGCGACGAACATCGATGCCGTCGAAATGTTGAACGTCTGCGACGAATCGCCTCCGGTGCCGACGATGTCGACCAGGTTCTCGCGATCGGGGACGTCGACCCGCGTCGCGAATTCGCGCATGACATGCGCGGCGGCGGCGATCTCGCCGACCGTTTCCTTCTTGACGCGCAGGCCGACGGTGAGCGCCGCGATCATCACCGGCGTCAATTCGCCGCTCATGATCCGGCGCATGATCGACAGCATCTCGTCGGGAAAGATCTCGCGATGCTCGATCGTGCGTTGCAGCGCTTCCTGGGCGGTAATGGGCATGGCGGCTCCTGTCCTCGTGGGTCAGCGTTGCGGAATCCGGGTCCGCCCGGGGGCGAGCGCGGCGCGGGGGGCCCTCGCGCCGAAGGCGGACGCAAGCGAGCGCGAGGCGTTCATCGCCTGCCCTCGAGGAAGTTCTTGAGCAGCGCGTGGCCGTGCTCGGTCAGGATCGCCTCGGGATGGAATTGCACGCCTTCGACGGCGAGCTCGCGGTGCCGCACGCCCATCACCTCCCCGTCGTCCGCCGTCGCCGTCACCTCGAGGCAGGCGGGCATCGTCGCCGGCTCGATCGCGAGCGAATGGTAGCGCGTGACCGTCACCGGCGACGGCACGCCGGTGAAGACGCCGCGGCCGTCGTGCGCGACGGGCGACAGCTTCCCGTGCATGACCCGCTGCGCGCGGCCGATGCGGCCGCCAAAGGCCTGGCCGATCGCCTGATGTCCGAGACAGACGCCGAGGATCGGAATCTTCCCGGCGAAGCGCTGGATCAACGGGACGGATATGCCGGCTTCATTCGGCGTGCAGGGTCCCGGCGAGATGACGATCCATTCCGGCTCCCATGCGGCCACCTGCTCCGGCGTGATGGCATCGTTGCGGTGCACGTGGACGTCGGCGCCCAGCTCGCCCAGATACTGGACGAGGTTGTAGGTGAAGCTGTCGTAGTTGTCGATCATCAGCAGCATGAGCGGGCGGAACACCATCCGATCGGTGGCGTGAGACGGGCGCTGGTCGCGCAACAGGCACCCGCTCCCACAAGACGACGGAGTTTACAACCAACCGATCCGCCCCCGCGGGACTTGGGATCGGGTCGCCGGCGAATGTGCTTCTGGCCCGCTGCGGACGGGTCGGCATAGAATGACGTCGCTTTGCGACATTTCCACAGGCATCCGATGTTGAGAAAAACGGAATTCTGGATCCTGACCTTGCTGGCCGCGCTCGGACTGCTGCTGGCGGTCGGCAACATGGTCATGTTCGGTCAGAACCGCCAGGCGCAGGCCGAGGTCAACTCCCGCGCGCAGTACATCCAGCAGAGCGCTCAGCTCGAGCCGTTGTACCGCGAGATCGTCAAAGCGCTGGCGGACCTCTCGGTGCGCAACAACGACGGCGAGTTGCGCGAATTGCTGGCGAAGCAGGGGATCACGGTGCCGGCGAATCCGCCGCCGGCGGGCGGCGCGCCCGCGCCGGAACCGAAGAAAGGGGGGAAGTGAGATGAGCACCCCCATGCCCGTCGGAGAGGCCGGCCCGGCATCGGCCGCTCCCTTCGGCGAGCGCCGCGACGAATGGCGCCGGCGCGAGCACGGCGAGCGCGGCTACAGCCCCTTCCTGCCCCTGCTGCTGCTGGCCGTCATCGCCGTGGCCTGGCCGGCGTTCCAGTGCTACCAGCTGGTCAACGAGAAGCAGGCGCTGGCCACGGTCTTCGGCAATCAGACCCGGCCGTTCGACGATTCCGGGAAACTGCGCACTTCGCTCGAGGGCATCGCCCGCGAGACGGCGCTCCTCGCGGCCAAGGGCAACCCCAGCGCCAAACTGATCGTGGACCAACTGGCCCGGCGCGGGGTGACAATCAATCCGAGCGCGCAGCCGAGCGCTCCCGCGAAGGCGGGGAATTAGGCCCGGTTCACACCCTGTCCACCATTGCGAACAGGCGCTGGCGACGGCTTCGCTAGGGTTCGGCGTCCAGGCCCTGCTGCACCATGTCGGCGGCGCGCAGCACCGCACGCGCCTTGTTCTGCGTCTCCGTCCACTCCGATTCGGGCACCGAGTCGTGGACGATGCCCGCGCCCACCTGCGCATAGAGCGTGCCGTCCTTGATCACGGCCGTTCGGATCGCAATCGCCGTGTCCATGTCGTCCTGGAAGCTGATGTAGCCGACCGCCCCGGCGTAGACGCCCCGGCCGGTCGGCTCGAGTTCGTCGATGATCTCCATCGCCCGGACCTTCGGCGCGCCGCTGACCGTGCCGGCCGGGAACGCCGCGCGCAGCACGTCGATGCTGGTCAAGCCGGGCTTCAGCACGCCTTCGACATTGGAAACGATGTGCATCACGTGCGAGTACCGCTCGACCACCATCCGGTCGGTGAGCCGCACGGTGCCGATCTGCGCGACCCGCCCGACGTCGTTGCGGCCGAGGTCCACGAGCATCACGTGCTCGGCGACTTCCTTGGGATCGGCCAGCAATTCCTGCGCGAGTTTTTCGTCGGCGTCCCGCGTGGCGCCGCGGGGCCGCGTGCCGGCGATCGGCCGCAGGGTGACGGCGGAGCCTTCCTTGCGCACGAGGATCTCGGGCGAGGCGCCAACCACGTGAAAATCGCCGAAGTCGTAATAGAACATGTACGGCGACGGATTGAGCGAGCGCAGCGCCCGGTACAGCGAAAGGGGCGACGAGGCGAACGGGCGCCGCAGCCGCTGCGAGAGCACGACCTGCATCACATCGCCGGCCGCGATGTAGTCCTTGGCGCGCCGCACCGCGCGCTGGAATCCGTCCGCGCCGAATTCGCTTTCGGCACGCGTGACCGCGGTCGCGGTCTGGAATGGAATCGACACGGGCTCGCGCAGCTTGCGGTGCAGCGCCTGCAGGCGTCCCTTCGCGTGCGCATAGGCATCGGCTTCGCCCGGGTCCGCATAGACGATCAGATAGATCTTGCCGGCGAGGTTGTCGACGACGGCGAGCTCCTCGGTGAGGAGCAGCAGGATATCGGGAACCTCGGCAAGGCCGGGCGCGGCCGGCGGGGCGCGGCCGGCGAGCTTCGTCTCGACATGGCGCACGGTGTCGTAACCGAAATAGCCGGCGAGTCCGCCGCAGAAGCGCGGCAGGCCCGGTCGCGGGGCGGCACGGTATCGGCGCATGAACGCGCCGACAAACGCCAGCGGATCGCCGTCGTGGCGCTCGACGACGGTTCCCCCGTCGTCGACCTCGATCGCGGTTCCGCGCGCGCGAATGCGCACCCTGGCGGGCAGGCCGATGAACGAGTAGCGCCCGAACCGCTCACCGCCCACCACCGATTCGAGGAGGAAGGTGTAGCGCTCGTTCGCGAGCTTGACGTACAAGGACAGCGGGGTATCGAGATCCGCGAACGACTCGAGGACGAGCGGAATGCGGTTGTACCCTTGCGCGGCCAGCGCGCGGAATTCGGCTTCGGTCATGGTGCTTCGACGAACTCTTCGTCGAAGACGTCGAAGCTCATCGAGTGTCGGCGGGTAGGTAGCGAATGCGGTCGGCGACCGCCGTCAGCGTGGGGACTATACCATCGGCGTCGAGGCTCTGCACCGGCTCGCCCTCGTTGTAGCCATAAGGGACGACGAACACCGGGCACCCGGCCGCTCGCGCGGCGAGGACGTCGTTGATCGAATCGCCCACCATCAGCAGGCGGCGGACCGGCACGCGGAGCGCCGCGGCGACGTGCCAAAGCGGGCCGGGATCCGGCTTCTTCGTCGGAAGATCGTCGCCGCCGACGACGATGCCGAACAGGTGTTCGATCCCGGCCTGGGCGAGATGCGGACGGACGAAGCGAGTCGACTTGTTGGTGATGATCGCGAGCGGAATACCCATCGAAGCAAGCCGGGCGAGCCCTTCCGACATGCCCGGAAACGCGAGCGTGCCGCGGCCGAGTTGCGCGGCATAGTGGGCTTCGTAACGAACGAGCGCATCGCTGACTTTCGCGCCGTCGACCGCCTCCGGGGCAACCCCGGTCGCGCGCGCGAGCACCCGGCGCACGAGATTCGCCATTCCCTTGCCGATCATCGCGCGGATCGCGTCCTTCGGCAGCGCCGGATGACCGAACTCCGCCAGCAGCGCGTTGACCGCTGCCGAGAGGTCGTGGATCGTGTCGAGCAGCGTGCCGTCGAGATCGAACGCGATGGCGCTGACGTCGATGAGCCGCGGCCCCCCGTCCACAGGCGGCGCCAAATCCTTCACCGCGCCTTGGCGAGTTCGGCGCGCATCCGGGCGATCGTCGCCGCGTAGTCGGGCGTGCCGAAGATCGCCGAACCCGCGACGAAGGTGTCGGCACCGGCCTTCGCGATCGCCGCGATGTTGTCGACCTTCACGCCGCCGTCGACTTCGAGCCGGATCCTGCGGCCCGTTCGCTGCTGCGCCGCGTCGATGCGCGAGCGCGCGAGCGCGAGCTTGGCGAGCGCCTCGGGAATGAAGGACTGGCCGCCGAAGCCCGGGTTCACCGACATGATCAGCACCAGATCGAGCTTGTCGATCGTGTGATCGAGCCAGTCGAGCGGAGTCGCCGGATTGAATGCGAGTCCCGCCTTGCAGCCGCTGTCGCGGATGAGGCCGATCGTGCGGTCGACGTGCTCCGACGCCTCCGGGTGGAAGCTGACGATCGCGGCGCCCGCCGTCGCGAAATCCGGAACGATCCGGTCGACGGGCTTGACCATCAGGTGGACGTCGATCGGAACCGTCGCGTGCGGACGCAGCGCCTCGCACACCAGCGGTCCGATCGTGAGATTCGGAACGTAGTGGTTGTCCATCACGTCGAAATGGAGGAAGTCGGCGCCGGCGGCGATCACCGCGCGCACCTCGTCCCCCAGGCGCGCGAAATCCGCGGACAGCAGCGATGGCGCAATCTTGTCGTCGGTCATGGCGTCGGGCCTGGGTTTATAATCGTTTCAGGAAATTGTTTCGCAATGCCTATGGCCGAAACCCGAAAATACGAGATCACGGTCGCGGTGAAATCGGCGTATCTCGCCGACCAATCCGACCCGGCGCGCAACCAATACGTTTTCGCGTATACGATCACGATCACCAACACGGGCGCGGTCGCGGCGCAGCTCATCAGCCGTCACTGGATCATCACCGATGCCGAGCACGAGGTCCAGGAAGTGAAAGGGCTGGGCGTCGTCGGCCAGCAGCCGCTGCTCCAGCCCGGCGAGAGTTTCGAGTACACGAGCGGCACCAGCCTGCCGACCGCAGTCGGCACGATGCGCGGCACCTACCAGATGGTCGCCGGCGACGGCAGGAAGTTCGATGCCGAGATCCCGCTCTTCACGCTGTCCATGCCGCGCGTGCTCCATTAGGGCCGCTCGTTGCCGGCGTCGCTCCTGGTTTCACGCGGCGGCTTCTTGCGTTTGAGTCCCATCGTCCACCAGACGATGCCGACGGCGAGCAGAAGCGCGACCAATGCCTCCAGCAGAAACCATTCCATCGCCTTGGGACTCCCTCGCTCGCGTCGTGCGCTAACCGTTCTCGCGGTATCGGTGCTTCTGGTCGCTGCCGGATGCGTCACCGTCCCGCCCGAGCCTTCGCCGCCGCCCGCAGTAACGCCGGCGCCCGTCGTCCCGTCGCCGCCCGCTCCGATAATCCCGCCACCGCCGGCGGCGCCAACGCTGCCCGCGAAGTACGCGCCCGCGGCCTGGAGCCAGTTGCCGGGGTGGACCGAAGACCGGGTCGACGAGGCATGGCCGGCGTTTCGCGTCGGGTGCGCGGCACTCGTCGCGGCGGCGGCGACGAAAGCGCTTTGGTCGGATCCGTGCGCCGCAGCGAACGCCCTCCCGTCCCCGGACCGCGGCGCCGTCCGTGCGTTCTTCGAGACCTATTTTAGCCCATACCAGGTAGCGGCCGTTGATGGTCGCGACTCGGGCACGATCACCGGCTATTACGAGCCCCTCCTCGCCGGCAGCCGCACGCGTTCGCCGCGCTTCCGCGTGCCGCTGTACGCGGCGCCGGACGATCTCCTCTCGATCGACCTCGCCGACCTCTATCCGGAGCTCAAGGACAAGCGGCTGCGCGGACGTCTCGCGGGCAAACGCGTCGTCCCGTATTGGACGCGCGCGGATATCGAAAACGGCAAGGCGACGTTCGACGGCAACGCGCTCGTCTATGTCGAGGACCCGGTCGAGGCCTTCTTCCTGCAGATCCAGGGCTCCGGCCGGGTCAAGCTCGCCGACGGCGGCATCATGCGCGTGGGCTATGCCGACCAGAACGGGCACCCGTTCCGCTCGATCGGACGCCTGCTGGTGGAGCGCGGCGAATTGCCCCTCGAACGCGCGTCGATGCAGGGGATCAAGGACTGGGGCCGGCGCAATCCCGCGAAACTCGCGCCGCTGCTCGACGAGAATCCGAGCTACGTGTTCTTTCGCGAAGTTCCCGAACCCGCGGCAGGAACGCTGGAAGCCGATATCGACGGACCGATCGGGACCCTCGGCGTGCCGTTGCTGCGCGAACGCACGCTCGCCGTCGATCCGCGTTCGATTCCGCTGGGAGCGCCGGTGTTCCTCGCGACCACGCACCCGCTGTCGACCAGACCGCTGCAGCGCCTGATGCTTGCCCAGGACACCGGCGGGGCGATCCGTGGCGCCGTGCGCGCCGATTTTTTCTGGGGTTTCGGCGACGACGCCGGACGGCAGGCGGGCCGGATGAAACAGGACGGGCGAATGTGGATCCTGTGGCCCAAGGACGCGGGCCTGCCCGCGCGCACGGCCGAAGTCATCCCGTGACGCGATCGCCGCGCGGCGGTCAGCCGGCGGTGGCGAGCACTTCTTCGGCCTGCCGGTCGGCGTGGTACGACGACCGCACCATCGCGCCGACGGCGGCGTGCCGGAACCCCATCGCGTACGCCTCCCGCTCGAACGCCGCGAACCCGTCCGGGGGCACGTACCGCAATACCGGTAGGTGGCCGGCCGTCGGCTGCAGGTATTGGCCGATCGTCAGCATGTCGATGTCGTGCGCGCGCATGTCGCGCATGACGGCGATGATTTCGTCGTCCGTCTCGCCCAGACCGACCATCAGTCCCGATTTGGTCGGGACCGCGGGAAAGCGCTGCTTCCACTCCCGGAGCAGCGCCAGCGAGTTGACGTAGTCCGACCCAGGCCGCGCCTGCTTGTAGAGGCGCGGCACCGTTTCGAGGTTGTGGTTCATGACGTCCGGGGGCGCGTCGCCGAGAATCTCCAGCGCACGCTCCCGCCGGCCGCGGAAATCGGGAACGAGCACCTCGATCTGGGTGCCGGGCGAGCGCTCGCGCACCGCGCGGATGCAATCGACGAAATGCCGCGCGCCGCCGTCGCGGAGGTCGTCGCGATCCACGCTCGTGATCACGACGTAGCGCAGCTTCAGCGCCGCAATCGTCTTCGCGAGGTTGGCGGGTTCCTCGGCATCGAGCGGCAGCGGCCGGCCGTGGCCGACGTCGCAGAACGGGCAGCGTCGCGTGCAGATGTCGCCCATGATCATGAATGTCGCCGTGCCTTTGGAAAAGCACTCGCCGATGTTCGGGCAGGACGCTTCCTCGCAAACGGTGTGGAGGTTGTGCTCGCGCAGGATTTGCTTGATTTCGGCGTAGCGCGGCGACGACGGCACGCGCGCGCGGATCCAGTCCGGCTTCTTCAAGCGTTCGGCCGGCACGATCTTGATGGGGATGCGCGCGGTCTTGGCGTCGCCCTTGTGCTTGACGCCGGCGACGTTGGAAGGCGAGGCGATGGTCTTGTCCATGGGTCGATTCTACGTTCCGAGGCGCGCGGCGAGAATGCGGGCGAGACCGGCACCCGCATCGTCGACGGTCATCGCCACACCGAGGTCGGCGAGCTGCGTGACGGCGAGCCCCGGGTAGCCGCAGGGATCGATGTCGGCAAACGGCGCCAGATCCATCGCGACGTTGACCGCGAGCCCGTGATACGTGCAGCCATTGCGCACTTTCAGCCCGAGCGCGGCGATCTTCGCCTCGACGCCTCCGGTCAACACGTAGACGCCCGGGGCCGCGGGCTTGCCGTACGCAGAAATGTCCAACGAATCAAGCCATTCTACCACCGCCGCTTCGATCGTCCGGACCATCGCGCGAACGCCTCGCTGCGGGCGCCGCAGGTCGTAGAGCAGGTAGGCGACGAGTTGGCCCGGGCCGTGGTAGGTGATCTGCCCGCCCCGGTCGACCTTGATCGCCGGAATGCCGTTGTCGCGCAGCAGGTGCTCGCGCCGCCCGGCGAGGCCGAGCGTGTAGACCGGCGGATGCTCGGTCAGCCAGATCTCGTCGGCCGTGTCGAGCCGTCGCGCCGACGTGAACGCCTGCATCGCCCGCCACGTGGGCTCGTACTCGGTGCGGCCCAGCGCGCGGATGGCCACGCGCATCAGCCCGCTAGAGCACCATCGCAACCATCGGGTGCGATGAAAGGTCGCGGTAGAGGCCGTCGAGCTGATCGCGCGAGATCGCGTTGATCGTGCAAGTGAGGGACAGGTACTTGCCCGCGCTCGACGCGCGCATCTCGATGGTGGCGGGGTCGAAATCCGGCGCGTGCCTCTGCACGACCGTCGCGATCGTCTGCGCAAAGCCATCCTGGGTGCGCCCCATCACCTTGATCGGGAACTCCACCGGAAACTTGAGCAGCGATTCGGCAGGCTGCGACATGCGGTTCTCCACCGACCGAATGTGGCGGCGCGACGCTGCGAATGCAAGGCCCCGGTATCCGCCGGGCCCGTCCGCGATCCGTCAGCCGCCGTCCTTCGCGTACATGTATTCGCGCGTCAACGGATGCGGCAGTCGGCCGTCGGGAAGCGGCTTTCCGGCGAGCAGCTGCCACAGCGACAGCCAGCCCCGGTCGAACGCGTGCGCCGACCCCGCGAGATAGATCCGCCATACGCGGTACTTTTCCTCGCCGACCTCGGCCCGCGCCGCATCGGCGTTGGCCTCCAGCCGCTCGCACCAGCGCCACAGCGTTTTCGCGTAGTGCTCGCGCAGCGCCTCGGCATCGATCACCTCGAGTCCTTGCGCCGCCATTCCTTCGATCACCTTGGCCACATGCGCGAGCTCGCCGCCCGGGAAGACGTACTCGTCGACGAAATCGCCGATGCCGCTGCCGAGACTCTGCGCGCCGAGCGGGTTGTGGGTGATCCCGTGATTCAGCACGAGTCCGCCCGGCTTCAGAATCTGCGCGATCTTGCCGAAGTAACGCGGGAACCGCGCGATGCCGACGTGCTCGAACATTCCGATGCTCGCGATCTTGTCGTACAGCGCGTCCTCGGGCAGATCGAGGTAGTCGCGCAATTCGACATGCACGCGGCCGGCCAGTCCGCGCGCGGCGATCTGCGCGCTGACGTAGTCGAACTGATTCTGCGACAGCGTGATGCCGGTCGCGTGAACGCCATGCTGCTGCGCGGCGTGGAACACGAGCCCGCCCCAACCGCATCCGATGTCGAGGAAACGCTCGCCCGGCTCGAGCCGCAGCTTGCGGCAGATATGCTCGAGCTTGGCCGCCTGCGCTGCGTCCAGCGTGGCGTCGTCCGTCCTGAAATACGCGCACGAGTAGACGAGCTGCGAATCGAGCCAAAGTCGGTAGAACGCGTCCGACACGTCGTAGTGGTAGCCGATATTGGCGCGGTTGCTGCGATGCTGATGGCGCCACAGACGCCAGCGCGTCGTGAGGGAATCGCGGCCGTGCGAAATCTCGCCGACCATGCCCTCGGCGATCGCGGCCGCCCGGCGCGCGCTGCCGGTGAAATCGATGTCGTTGTGAACATAGGCGCGGGCGAGCGCCCCCATCGCCGGCGCCGCGAGCGCCTTCAGCCCGCGCCACGTGCGCGCGAGGATCTCGACCTCCGTGTCCGACGACAGCGGGACGCGTCCGCCATCGGGCAGGACCAGCGTGACGGGGAGGTTGCGCCCGCCGTACCGGTTCGCGATGATCTTCTGCAAGGGTCCGGTCATGTTCGCCCGCGAAACGTGGGAATCCCGGAGCGGCCTGCTCGACCGCGTGCGAGGTGGCGGAAAAATGCGCCGTCCACCCCAAGCAGCTGCCACGACGGTCCAGTTTAGCAAGAACCGGGGTTGAACGGCGCACCGGAATCCGTTACCGCAGCGCCGGTGACGGCGGACCAACGCCCAGGCGCCCGCCGCTGCCATGCCGCTGCTACCATCGGGGCTTTGGCCTTCCGTCCGCGTCCGCGGGACATTCTTGACCCAACCTGCCCAAGGCGCTCCCGCCAGCCGCCCGCCCGCGTTCACGACCCGGGACTTGCGCGACGCCCTCGCGCAGTTCGCTACGGGCGTCACGGTGATCTGCGCGCCCGGGCCCGAGGGCCGGTTCGTCGGCTTCACCGCGAACTCGTTCAATTCGGTGTCGCTCGACCCGCCGCTCGTGGTGTGGAGCCTCGACCGCCGCGCCGTGGGCCTCGAAGCCTTCGAGAATGCCGAACGCTACGTGATCAACGTGCTCGCCAGCGATCAGGTGGAACTGGCGCGCCGCTTTTCGCGACCGCACGCCGACCGTTTCGCGGGTGTCGCGTTTCGGCTGGGCATGGCGGGCGTTCCGCTGATCGACGGCTGTGTCGCATGGTTCGAGTGCCGCCACCACGCGCGGCAACGGGCGGGCGACCACATTCTCTTCATCGGAGAGGTCGAGACCTGCTCCCGCACCAAGGGCCGCGGGCTGGTGTTCCACCACGGCCGGTTCGGGACGACGCACCCGCTCGAGTAAACTCGCCCCGGCCGCACGCGAGGCTTAACGGGGTATGCGCGCCTGGAAGAGCGCGTGCATCTTCCGGAACACCGGCCCCGGAACACCGGTGGCGAACGGCCTGCCATCCACCGAAGTGACCGCGAGCACTTCCTTCGTCGAGGACGTGAGCCACATTTCGTCCGCGACATACGCCTCGGATCGCGTCACGGGCCGAATCTCGAACGGGAGCCCCGCGTCGCGCGCAAAATCGTACGCGGCGCCATACGTGATGCCGGGAAGGATCAGGTTGTCCTTCGGGGGCGCGACGATCGTTCCGCCGATCACGACGAGAACGTTCGACGCCGATGCCTCGGTGAGATGTCCGTCGCGGAACATCACCGTCTCGACCGCGCCCGCGTCGGCGGCGAGCTGGCGCATCAGCACGTTGCCGAGGAGCGAAATCGTCTTGAGGTCGCAGCGCCGCCAGCGGTTGTCCTCGGCGGTGACGACTGCGACGCCTTTCTCGACCTGCTCCGCCGACGGCGTCACCAGCGGATTGCTCATCATGAAGACCGTCGCCGGAACGCCCGGGGGGAACGAGTGATCGCGTTTCGCGACGCCGCGCGTGACCTGGAAATAGACGCCCTGGTTGTCGAACGGCTGTTTCGCGACGAGCTCGCCGATGATCGCGCCCCATTCGGCGTCGGTATGCGGATTCGCGAGCCGGATGCCGTCGAGGCTGTGCTGCAGTCGCGCGAGGTGCTGGGGAAGCCTGAACGGCTGGCGCCGGTACACGGGAACGAGCTCGTAGACGCCGTCGCCGAAGATGAAGCCGCGATCGAGGACGGAGATCCTCGCGTCCTCGACGGGAAGAAACTGGCCGTTCAGGTAAACGATCATGGCGATTTCTTCGAATCGGGGCCGGTCCCCGGTTTCATCCAAAGGCGGATCGTATCCCAAGCCCGGCCGAAGATGTTCGCCGCGGGAACGTCGGCCAGCGCGACCAGCGGGAACTCCGCCATGACCTTCCCTTCGAGCGCGACCCTGACGGTCCCGAGCCGCTGCCCCTTCGCCACGGGCGCCAACAGCGGCTCGGTCGCCGTCATCGAAAGCGCGAGCTTGTCCGCCTTGCCCTTCGGCACCGTCAGGTACCGGTCGTCGACGAATCCCGCGGCCACGTCGCGGGCCTCGCCCTTCCACACCCGCAGGTTGGCGACGGATTTGCCGGACGGATAAAGCTGGACGGTCTCGAACGCCTGAAAGCCATAGTTCAGGAGCTTCTGCGCGTCGCCGGTGCGCGCGGCGTCCGACGCCGCGCCCAGCACGACCGCCAGCAGCCGTCGCTCGCCACGCCGGGCGGATGCGATGAGGCACCAGCCCGCGGCATCGGTGTGTCCGGTCTTCATCCCGTCGACGAACGGATCGATCCACAAAAGACGGTTGCGGTTGGGCTGCGCAATGTTGTTGTACCGGTACTCGCGGAGCGAGTAGAGCGGGTAGTAGCCGGGAAAATCGCGAATCACCGCGGCGGCGAGACGCGCGAGATCGGTCGCCGTCGAATATTGCTGCGGATCCGAGAGGCCCGTCGCGTTGACGAAATGCGTGTTCGCGAGCCCGAGCCGCGCCGCCTCGGCGTTCATCCGCTCGGCGAACGCGGCCTCGCTTCCCGCGACCACCTCCGCGAGCGCGATCGACGCGTCGTTGCCCGACTGCACGATCATCCCGCGCAGGAGCTCGTCGACGGTGACCGCCTTTCTCGGCTCGACGAACATCCGCGAACCTTCCGCACGCCATGCGGCCGCGGACACGCTGACCAGTTGCGTCGGGACGATGGTCTTGTCGCGCAACGCCGCAAAGGTCACGTAGGCGGTCATCAGCTTGGTGAGCGACGCCGGCTCGCGCCGCTCGTCGGCTTCCAGGGCAACGATCGCCTGTCCGCTGGTGACGTCCTGCAGCAGATACGCCGGCGCGCCGATCGCCGGGGCGGGGACCGCGACCGGGACGGGAGCGGGGGCGGGCTGGGCAAGCGAGAGCGAGGCAATGCCGAGCCACAGCACGACGGAGGCGGCAAGGCGCGTGGCGATGGACGCGGCGGCCGCAGCGAAGCGCTCGCGGGACAGGCGACCCGGCGTCACCAGGGATAAACCGGCAGAATACCGACGACGTTGCCGGTCTTGATGTCGACGACGACGGCCATGTCGCGACTGCGCGCCTTCATCGGCACGAAACCGAAGGCTTCTTCCGTGCGGCCGGAGCCGGCCACGAACGATCGAATCGTCGCGGCCTCTCCCGGCTGACGTTTCGCGAGCTCGCCGAGCGGACGGGCGGCCAGCGCCGCTTCCAGCCGTGTCTGCGCGTAAGGGACGTAGAGCTCGGCAAGGTTGGCGAGATCCGGACCGCCGTTCATCGCCGAGATCACGATGTCCGCCTTTCGCTGCGCATCGTCCGGCTGGCGCGCTCCGATGATCTTCGGCCCGGCGAGAGGCAGCGTCCGGAATTCGGCCGCGGTCACCTTCGCCAGCGATCCGGCATCGACCTGATTCGCCGCGATGGTTTCGAACCGGTCGACGACGAAAACGTTGTAGACCGGCCGCGCGTCGAACATCACGTGGCAGCCGTAGATGAGCGCCGCGATCTGCAGGAGAGCGATCACGGCGAGGTCGAACCTGAGGCTCTTCTTCTTCGGATCGAAGACGATCAGCGTGATCAGCGGGCCGATGACCACGTCGACCCCGATGAGCAGCAGGATGAGCGTATCGCCGCCCATCGCCTCGAAGTACGGCTGCGGATACCACAGGACAAGCATCAGCGTGACCACCGTCGCCGCGATCGCCGCGCTGATGGCGAGGTGGAAAGCGGCGGCTTTCCACCGGTTGAGGGAGGTGAGTGTCATCGTTCGCGTCTTGCCTTCGTTCGAGCGGTGCGCGTCATTCTAGCGTGAGCCCGTTCGCGCGGTGAACGCCGCGGCCGCCCGCGCCGGCGGATCCGAATTCGACCGCGGAACTTCGCCCGGGAACCACGGCGGCGGGCGCGGCGCCGTGAACCGCGACGCTCATGTTCGGCGGGCGGTCAGGGGCGCGGGAATTTCCGCCGGCGCATCGTCGGCGTACGCGGACAGAGGGATGCAACTGCAGAAGAGATTGCGATCCCCGTAGACATTGTCGACGCGAGCGACCGGCGGCCAGTACTTGGTCGCGCGCAGCGATGCCGCGGGGTAACCGGCCTCTTCGCGACGGTAAGCGTGCTTCCAGTCGTCGGCGGTCAGCGCGGCCGCGGTGTGCGGCGCGTGCTTCAACACGTTGTCGGCCCGGTCGGCGCGGCCTTCCTCGATCGCACGGATCTCGCCGCGGATCGCGATCATCGCGTCGACGAAGCGGTCGAGCTCGGCCTTCGATTCGCTTTCGGTCGGCTCGATCATCAGCGTGCCCGCCACCGGAAAGCTCATCGTGGGCGCGTGAAATCCATAGTCGATCAGCCGCTTGGCCACGTCGTCCACCGCGACGTCGCTTGCGTCCTTCAACGGCCGCAGGTCGAGGATGCACTCGTGCGCGACCAGCCCGCCCGGTCCGCTGTACAGGACCGGGTAGTGCGGTTCGAGCCGCTTCGCGACGTAATTCGCCGCGAGAATTGCGCTCTCCGTGGCCGCCGCCAGCCCGCCGCCGCCCATCATCGCGACGTACATCCAGGAGATCGGCAGGATCGATGCGGAGCCGTACGGCGCAGCGCACACCGCGCCGATCGCCTCCTTCCGCTCGGGCAGGTAGCGATGGCCGGGCAGGAACTTCGCGAGATGCGCGCCGACGCCGATCGGCCCGACCCCGGGGCCGCCCCCGCCGTGCGGAATGCAGAACGTCTTGTGCAGGTTGAGGTGCGACACGTCGGCGCCGAACTCGCCCGGCGCCGCGAGCCCGACCAGCGCGTTCAGGTTCGCGCCGTCGACGTAGACCTGGCCGCCGTGCGCATGCACGATCTCGCAGAGGGGGCCGATGCCCGCCTCGAACACGCCGTGCGTCGACGGGTACGTGACCATGATCGCGGCCAGGTCGGCGCGATGTTCGCGCGCCTTTTGCTCGAGGTCGGCCATGTCGACGTTGCCGTCGCCGTCGCAGGCCACGACGACGACGCGCATGCCGGCCAGATGCGCGGAGGCCGGGTTCGTGCCGTGCGCCGACGCCGGAATCAGGCAGACGTCGCGGTGACCTTCGCCGCGGCTCGCGTGATACGCGTGGATGACGAGTAGCCCGGCGTACTCGCCCTGCGATCCCGCGTTGGGCTGCAGCGACACCGCCGCGTAGCCCGTGACGGCGCAGAGCATCCGCTCGAGGTCGGCGACGACCTCGCGGTAGCCCGCGGTCTGGTCCGGCGGCGCGAACGGGTGGAGATCGCCGAACTCGGGCCATGTCACCGGGATCATCTCGGACGTCGCGTTGAGCTTCATCGTGCAGGAGCCCAGCGGGATCATCGCGCGGTCGAGCGCGATGTCGAGATCGGCCAGCCGGCGCAGGTAGCGCAGCATCTCCGTTTCGGAGTGGTGGCGATTGAACGTCGGGTGAGTCAGGAAAGCCGACGAGCGCACCAAGCTCTCCGGCAGCGCGTGGGCGGGGCGCTCGAACAGGTCTTTGAGCCCGACGCCGGTGTCGGCGCCGCCGAACGCGTGCCAGATCGCCTCGACGTCGGCCCGCGTCGATGTCTCGTCGAGCGAAAGTCCCAGCGTGCGCTCGTCGAGCCGGCGGAAGTTCATGCCGTGCGCGACGCCGCGTTCGAGGATCGCGTGCGTGGCCTCGCCGCTCGCCACGGTGAGCGTGTCGAAGAAATGCGCCGTCCGCACCGCGTGGCCGAGCCGCTCCAGGCCGGCCTTCAGGATCGCGGTCAGCCGATGCACGCGACGCGCGATCGTCGTCAGGCCCGCGGGGCCGTGGTAGACCGCATACATGCCGGCGATCACCGCCAGCAGCACCTGCGCGGTGCAGATGTTCGATGTCGCTTTCTCGCGGCGTATGTGCTGCTCGCGCGTCTGCAGCGCGAGCCGGTACGCGGGGCCGCCGTTGGCGTCGACGGTGACGCCGACCAGCCTTCCCGGCATGGTCCGCTTGAAGTCGTCGCGGGTCGCGAGGTAGCCGGCATGCGGCCCGCCGAAGCCCATCGGCACGCCGAACCGCTGCGCCGAGCCGACGACGACATCCGCGCCCCATTCGCCGGGGGGCTTCAGCACCGTCAGCGCGAGCAGGTCGGCGGCGACGATCACGAGCCCGCCCCCTGCGTGCACGGCATCGACCAGCGCCGAGTCGTCGCGGATATCGCCGTTCGCGCCCGGATACTGCAGCAGGACCGCGAATGCGCCGGACTTCGCGGCGTCCGCGGCGGGCCCCGTCACGACCTCGAGGCCGAGTGGTTTGGCCCGCGTGCACACGACGTCGATCGTCTGCGGGAAGACGTCGTCGGCCACGAAGATGCGCGCGCTCTTGCTCCTGCCGATGCGCTGGCAGAGCGTCATGGCCTCGGCCGCGGCCGTGGCCTCGTCCAGCATCGAGGCGTTGGCGATGGCCATGCCGGTCAGGTCGCAGACCATCGTCTGGAAGTTGACGAGCGCCTCGAGGCGCCCCTGCGAGATTTCGGGCTGGTACGGCGTGTAGGCGGTGTACCAAGCCGGATTTTCGAGCACGTTGCGCAGGATGACGCCGGGAGTGTGCGTTCCGTAGTAACCCTGGCCGATGAACGACTTCAGCACGCGATTCTTCGCCGCGATCGCGTTGAGCCGCGCCAGCGCACCGGCTTCCGTCATCGCAGCGGCCAGCGCGAGCGGCGTGCGGCGGCGAATCGCGGCGGGCACGATCGCATCGATCAGCGCGGCGCGCGACGGGTAGCCGAGCACGGCGAGCATCGCGGCCTGGTCGTCCGGCGCGGTGCCGATGTGGCGCGCGGCGAACGCCTCGGATTGTTCTAGCGCGGCAAGCTTTTCGGTGTCGCCGGAGGCGGCGGAGCGGATGTCGTTCATGTCGTGGAGGGTCGCGCCGACGTGCGGCGGCAGGATCGCCGCGCAAAGTCAAACGTAAGCGTCCGCATTAGGCGTCGCCGATCGTCGCTTCGTACGCCCTCGCGTCGAGCAGCTTGTGAATGCCGGCGGGTTCCGCCGGCTTCATGCGGAAGAACCACGTTGCGTAGGGGTCCTTGTTCACCTGCTCGGGCGCGTCCGCCGCCGCCGTGTTGACCGCCACGACTTCGCCGGCAACCGGCGCGTAGACATCCGAAGCCGCCTTCACCGATTCGACGACGGCGCACGCTTCGGCGGCCGCGAGCTTGCGGCCTACCGCGGGCAGCTCGAGGTAGACGAGATCGCCGAGCGCGGCCTGCGCGTGGTCGGTGATGCCGATCGACACCGTGCCGTCGGCCTCGGTGCGCACCCACTCGTGCGACGACGTGTATTTGAGATTTGCCGGGATGTTCATTCTGGCTCCTTGGGGCCTGTCGGTTGATGGACCGCGCGTGCGAACGCGGTGAATATTTCTTTCCTCATGAGCGTGCGCCGACGAGAGCCTTGCCGTTGCGCGCGAACGGCGGCTTCACGACCTCCGCGGCAAGCTCGCGATCCCTGACGACGACCTTCACGGTGTCGCCGGGCGCGACGCCCGCGGGCAGGCGGGCGAGCGCGATCGACTGGTTGAGCGTCGGGCTGAACGTGCCGCTCGTGATCTCGCCGTCGCCGTGGCGGGTGTGCACGACCTGGTGCGCGCGCAGCACGCCGCCCTTGTCGACGAGCACGAGCCCGCCGAGTTGCCGCGCCGGCGGATGCGCGGCCAGCGCCGCCTTGCCGACGAAATCGCGAGGGCTCGCGAGGTCTACCGTCCACCCGAGGCCGGACTCGAGCGGCGAAACCGTCTCGTCCATGTCCTGCCCGTACAGGTTCATCCCGGCTTCGAGCCGCAACGTGTCGCGGGCGCCGAGACCGGCCGGGCGCACACCTTCCGCGGCGAGCGCTTGCCAGAGCGCGACGGCGTGCGGCGCGGAAATCACGATTTCGAAACCGTCCTCGCCGGTATATCCGGTGCGGGCGATGAACACGTCGCCCCACCGGGTGCTCATTCCCGCCGCCGTGAACGGCTTCAGCGCCGCCGACACCTGCTCGCTGCCGGGGATCGCCCGCCAGACCTTCGCCCGCGCGTGGGGTCCCTGCACGGCGATCATCGCGAGATCGGTCCGCGGCGTGAGCACGAGCTTCGGCGCGCGCTCCGCCATGAGCTGCCGGAGCCACGCGATGTCTTTCTCCGCGGTGCCCGCGTTGACCACGAGCCGGTAGAAGTCCTCGCGCAGGAAATACACGATCAGATCGTCGATCACCGTGCCGTCGGGCTTCAGCAGGCACGAGTAGAGCGCCTTGCCGGCGTCCTTCAGCTTGTCGACGTTGTTCGCGAGCGCGTAGCGCAGGAAGTCGCGCGCACCGGCACCCTCGAGGTCGACCACTCGCATGTGCGAGACGTCGAACATCCCGGCATCGGTGCGCACCGCGCGGTGCTCGTCGATCTGGGAACCGTAGTTCACGGGCATGTCCCAACCGCCAAAGTCCACCATCCGCGCGCCCGCGGCACGGTGGGTCGCGTTCAACGGTGTCTGTTTCTGCACGCGTATCTCCCGTCGGAAAAAGAAAAAGGGCGAAGCGGTCGTTCCGCGTCGCCCCGTCTGTCCTTTTACCTGAGAGATTGCGGCGCTGCGCACGCCGGTGCCCCTTCGGTGGGCCGTCGTCGATCCTCGGCGCGGCCGCTCTCCAGATGCGAACTGCGTCCGCGCAGTCCCTGTTGCCTGAGCGATTGCGGGAGTTGCGCCTTCGGCGGCCGCGCCGGCCAGGCCGGCGCCGCGCTCTCCTGCACGGACCCGCCAAGGTTACCGGCGCGCTCCCGTCGTGTCAAAGCGATCCCGGTATCCCGGGGGGCGCGGAACGCGGGAATGGCTCACCGCCGTCCGCGCCGCACGCTGCATTCCGTCCGCGAATGATCCGGTGCGCGCCGAGTGCGGAGTTTCGCTGCGCCGGTTATTTCTTGAGCGCGAGGATGTACGTGATCATGGTCTTGAGGTCGGCATCCGGGACCGCAGGGTTCGGAGGCATCGGCACGGGGCCCCAGACGCCCGAGCCGCCCTTCTTGACCTTGTCGATCAGCTTGACCGCGGCGCCGGCGTCGCCCTTGTATTTCGCCGCGACGTCGGCGTAAGCGGGACCGACGATCTTCTTGTCGACGGCGTGACAGGCGGTGCAGCCCGACTTCTTCAGCAGGTCTTCGCCGGCATCGGCGTGAACCGCACCCGTCGCGAGCAGTCCCGCGGCGGCAAATGCAACTGCGGCAATCTTCATCGAAACTCCGTCAGGGAAGGAAAGGGAACGCCGTTCAAATGGTACCGGAACGCGCCATGGATCGCCATCGATTAACGGCCAGGTTCGCTTCGCGTTGACGTCCGGGACACGCCGGCGGCCCCGTCACATCGCCAGTTCGCGCTCGATCGCCTCGAGGCTCGCCAACGGCGGCAGGCACTGCGTCCCGCGACACAACCAGGCCACCGCCCCTGCCGCCGGCGCAGGGCCTCTTGCGAGCTCCGGCGCGAGCGCGATGCCCGACACGTTGAAGATGCGGACGGAAGGCCGCAGCGTTCGCTCGAGCGCGCGCTGCCACGAACGGCAGACGTCGCGGTCGCCGGCGAGCAGCACGGTCGCCGGCGGCGCCTGCGTTTCCTCGAGCGCCGCGAGCAGCGACGAGAACCCGCCGGGCGATTGGGCCAGCGCGGGCGCGAAGGCGCGCACCGCCCGTGCGCCCGCCTCGACGTAGCGTGATTCCGCGCAGAGGTGGCCGAGCGCAACGAGCGCGCCCGCGGCGATGCCGTTGCCCGACGGCGTGGCGTTGTCGTGTCCGGGTTTCGGCCGGTGGAAAAGCGGCTCGTGGTCGTGGCTCGTGAAAAAGAATCCTCCGTTCGAGCGGTCCTCGAACTGGTCCAGCATCACGTCGGCAAGCGCCCGCGCCCACGCGTAGTCCTCCGCACGAAACCGCGCCTGCAGGAGCTCGAGCAGCGCCGCGAGCAGGAACGCGTAGTCGTCGAGATAGGCATTGAGATGCGCACGCTCCCCCTTGCGCGTCGCAAGCAGCCGGCCTTGGCGCCACGCCGTGCGCCGCAGCGCGGCGGCGGCCGCCGCCGCGAGATCGGTCCAGCGCGGGAGGTCGAGCGCGCGCG
>JANMBN010000065.1:0-4073 GCA_031360485.1 Betaproteobacteria bacterium
CTCGCACCGCCCGCTCGGCGTCGTCCTCATGTGCCGCCGGCCAGCCAAAATAGACCATCAGCCCGTCGCCCAGATACTGGGCAACGTGGCCCGCGTAGCGCTCGATCACCACGCCGCAAGTTTGCTGGTACGCCTGCATCAAACTGCGCAGGTCCTCAGGATCCAGCCGCTCAGACAGCGCCGTCGAACCCACCAGATCGCAAAACATCACCGTGATCTGCCGGCGCTCGGCGTTTCGGCTCGTAACCTCTAGCTCGCACAGCCGGTCGGTCGTTTCTTTGATTGCTTGCTTGTCTATACCTTCAGAGAGGGCACCAATGGCCCGGATCAAAAGCTTGCGGTGCCCCATTGAGGTGACACCGAGGTCTTTGAGATCTTGATCGCCAAGGTCGCGCGCAATGTCGAGATCAATATTGTTATCTTCGAAGGTCTCGACATACTGGCCGAGGTCAAGCCCTTCCAACCAGCGCCAGATGCCGGTCACGCAATTGCACCCGGCTGGTCAACTGGCCCCTGCACGTTCTCCGGGTCGGAAACACCGAAGCTCTCGGTAAACCAGCAGTAGGCGAAGGGCAAACCGATAACTTGTGCCATCAGTCGCATTTGGCTCCTGGAAAGCCGGCCGCAATCCAGTCAGCGGCCTTCCAGCCGGGCGGCGGGTTCACGCATTCAGCGTTATAGTGAACGACTCCGTCGAGAACGACTCGCCCTTTGGCCTTGTCGAATCTCGACACCCCGACCGCTGTCCTGCTGATCGCTTGATGGCCATTGCCGAGCGCCATCTTCGTGCGCCCGCTCGGCCCTTCCCATTCTAGAAATTCAAAGGCGTCGATCACCTGTTCCATCTTAGGAGAAGCACCTGCATCGATGCCGGCCTTGTCGAACGCCGCCTTGACCGCTAGCAGCGCCTCGGCGTAGTGGCCGGAGATGGGATCATCCGCCATGCCGTAGCGGGCGGCGTAAGTTTTAGTAAACCAGTTGGCGAACATGCTGTCCGGTGCGAACAAGGCGTGTGGTCCGAGCTCGCTGATCAGCGTACCGTCGGGCAAGCTGCTACCAATCACCGAGAGGATGTGCAGGCCCGAATTGAACGCAACTTGCGACTGCTTGAACAACCCGCGAGCCGCGGCTTGCTGTATAAAAGATACCTCGTCGCCTCCCCAGAGGCTCGAATGGATGATATCCGGGTGTCGGAGGAGCAGGGTCGATATCTCGGCCCCATACTGACCGGCGAACAGCTTCGGCCATTGCTGGTTGACGACCTGGATATTCGGCAGCAAGACACGCAACGAGCCTATAAACGCGCTCGTCGTATCGTAGCCCCAGACGTAGTTGGGGCCGATGCTGGCTACGGTTGCGGTGTTGGGAAAGCGCGCCGCCACATATCGCGCGAGACCGATGTTATGCGCCTGCGGCAGAGCGATCGTCTGGAACACATATCGGTACTTCTTCTCTTCGAGCAGCGAATTGGCGCAGGTGGCGAACACGGTCAATACTTTCAGCTTTTCCGCCATCGGACCAACGGCCGCGCAGTCGCCGCTGGAAATATAACCGATCACGATGTCCACTTCTCGGAGCTGGACGAGGTTGTTAAATTCCGTGATCTGCTTGGTCGGCCCTCCGGCTTCGTCGATGAAAATCACCTCGACGGCACGCCCGCCGAGGCCTGCGGACTTGAACGGTGGCGGTAGCGTGCCATCGTTGATGGCATCGACAATTAATTGCGTGCCGTTACGAATCGGAAGTCCCACCGATCCGGCACCGCCGAGAAAGGCCACGATGCCGATTCGGATCGGGCCCGACGTGTCCTTCGCATTCGCAGAGCCAATGACAGACGCAAAAAGAAACACCCCGCAGAGCAGAAGTCCCATCGATACTTTGCTGATTTCGTATGGCATCGCTGGTTTATCTCCGAAGTATTTCAGTGCATGGCTTGCAGGAGCGCCTTCGCCTCTTTCAGATCCGGCGTGTCGAAGCCCTCGGTAAACCAGTCGTAGACAGGTTTGAGGAGGTCGTGGGCCTTTTGGGTTTTGCCTTGCGTTTGCCACAGGCGGGCGAGCGAAATGCCCGCGCGAAGTTCGATCATCTTGCCGCCTTGATCGCGTGCACAGTCTAGACAACGGTGGAGCTCCGCCTCGGCTTCCTTAGTGTTCGGGTCGGGATAGTCCAGCAACGCTCGCGCCATCATCAACCGCGTTGGAGACAAAAACCCAAATTCGCCGTACCGCTCAATAAGATTCAAATTCCAACGCATCGTCTCATAGACCTCTTCGGGGCGATCGGCAAGGAGCATGGCCTCCGCCCAGTATATGCCTAGCATTGGCCGCGACTGCAGGGAACCCAAGCTCTCGAGCGCTGCAATCGCACGCTCAATCTCGATCACGCCAGCCTCCGGTCGGCCCTCCAATGCCGCTGCAAGGCCCTTCGGAGCGCGCGACCAGTCAGCATAAAATGGAAAACCTTGCTCCTCACATATGTTGATGCATTCGCTCGCCAAGGCGAACGTCGTCGCTATTTCCCCGCGCTCGATTGCCGCACAAGATGCCACAGAAAGCGCCATGCCTATACTGAAAGGATGCTTGGCCTCCCGGGCGATCGAAATGCCGCGCTCCGCCATCTTCCTGGCCGAATCGAAGTAGCCGAGAAAATTCTCGGTCAACGCACCGTGACTGGCTGCAAAGACCCCATAGTCCTGGGTTGATTTGGACGTCAATGCGACGTGCTTGGAAGGGTCGTAGTCGTCGAGGACCTGGAGTAACAACTTCTTGCCCTGGACGGGTGTGCCGGTCCACAGCTGAATCGTCGCGATTTCTGAGCGCGCGGCAAATGCCATAAGATCGTCGCCCGCGCGCTCGGCACGGTTGAGCAAGTTCTGAAAGTATTTCATCGAGAGAGGAAAATCCGCACGGAGCCAGTGAAAGATTCCGATACCCAGTAGAACTGGCAGGGCAACCCGGTCGTCCCCGAGTTCTGGCAGCAGTTCTTCGGCGCGTCCGTAGCTGACTCTGACCTCTTCCGAGCCGTAACCACGCGTCGCGACATAGTTGAAGGCAAGGCAGGTGTGCAGGGAGATTTCCAGCACTGCTCTGTCGCGAGGCGAGCTCAGGGCGTCGAGAAGCGACAGACCGGCCTGCGCATGCGCGATGCTTTCCGAATAGTGCGTGGCCGCGAGGGCCTTTTGGCCCGCTTCGAGCCATTTCGGCACAGCCTGCTCCGGCATCTCCGCCTTCGTGTAATGCGAGGCGAGCAATGCGGGCTCGGTACCCTGCATGTTCGACAGGTTCTGTGCGATCGCGAAGTGCAGTTCGCGGCGGCGCCGTCGCAACAGGGACTCGTAAGCCGCGTCCTGTACCAGCGCGTGCTTGAAGGTGTAGGTGGCCTCGGGCGGCGTTCCGACGGCGAAGAGCAATTCGCTCGCGATCAATTGCTGAAGGGCGTCGTTGAGCGCGTAATCCGTCATCGGCGAGATGGCTGCCAATAGAGCATGCGAGAATTCGCGGCCGATGCACGCGCCAATCTGCGCCACCTCGCGCACCGGAGCTAAACGATCCAGTCGCGCCATGAGCGAGTCGTGCAGCGTCGAGGGAATGGCGAAGTCGGTCACCGGCCCTGTCAGCGCATACGCCCCGTTGGCTCTGATTACCAAACCACTCTCGATCACCGTCTTGGTCAGTTCCTCGACGAACAACGGCACGCCGTCGGTCTTCGCGACGATCAGACCCAGTACCTCCTGCGGAAGCGGCACCCCGCCGGTGACCCGCTCGACCATGGCCGCGGCCTGGCGGCGCGCAAGGCGCGTGAGCGTGAGGAGCATGATGTGGTCGAATCCGCTCCAGGGCGGGGTGTACTCGGGACGATAGGTCACCACCATCAGCACGCGTTGTCGCGCGGTTGCGGCCACTAGCAGATCAAGCACCCCTTGCGACGTGGGATCGATCCAGTGCACGTCCTCGAAGGTGATCAACACCGGCTGCTCCCCTGCCGCTCCCATCGCCAGTTCGCACAGCGCCGCCAGTGTTTCTTCTTTCTGTTTCTGAGCACTCAAATTGAGGGCGGGGTAGCGCGATCCGGTA
>JANMBN010000101.1:0-8044 GCA_031360485.1 Betaproteobacteria bacterium
GGCTGAGGAACGTGAACCCGGACAGCATCGCGAGATATCGGACGCCGAAGATATGGGCGACCAGGCTGTTCGTCGGCGGCACCGTCGACAGCCAGAGCAGGCCGAGCACGATCGCGAATCCATAGACCGACGCCGGCGTGAGCGGCAGCCAGAGGAAGAGCGCGATGGCGGCGCTGCGGCTGAAATAGATCGCCGACAGGATGTACTTCCGGGGCATCCGCGAACCCAGCCACCCGGTCGCATAGCTGCCGACGATGTTGAAAAGGCCGACCAGCGCCAACGCGGCCACGGCGACATGTGCGGGAAGGCCCTTGTCCGAGAGGTACGCCGGCAGGTGGACGCCGATGAACACGAGCTGGAACCCGCAGACGAAGAAGCCAAGGGTCAGCAACACGTAGCCGCGATGCGACAGGGCTTCGCGCATCGCCTCGCCGGCGGATTGCCTGAACACGTGCACGTGGTGCGCGCGTTTCTCGACGAGCCCGACCGCGAGCGGTCCCATCAACAGCCCGACCGCGGCCAGCGCCAGCAGCGCTCCGTACCAACCCAGGTGCGACAGCAGCCACTGCGTCGCCGGCAGCAGCGCGAACTGCCCGAAGGAACCCGCGGCCGCGGCGATGCCGAGCGCCATGCTGCGTTTTTCGGGCGGGTACGCGCGGCCGAGCACGCCCGAAATGATGCTGAAGGTGAGTCCGGAGAGCCCGATGCCGATCAGCACGCCGCAGGTCAGCACGAACGTCAACGGAGTCGTCGCGTGCGCCATCGTCACCAGGCCGATGACGTAGAGGAGAACCCCGGCCAATACGACCTTAGCCGTCCCAAATCGGTCGGCGAACATGCCCGAGAACGGCTGCGCGATGCCCCAGACAAGGTTCTGGACCGCCATCGCGAGCGCGAACGTTTCGCGACCCCAATGCAGGTCCGCGCTCATCGGCTGCAGGAAGAGGCCGAAGCCGTGGCGCAGGCCCAACGAGAGCGTGAGCACGAGGCCGCCGCAAACGAGAATGACGGTCGGCGTGCGCCAGTCGGCACGGGATGCAACAGGTGACATGGAGACTCCTTGCCGGGTCAGCGGCCTTCGCGGACGCCGGGATCGGGATGCAGCGCCTCGATCTCGCGGAGCGTGGCGATGAGCGAATTGAGTTTAGTCGTGCCGAGTTCCGCCGCCACCCGCGCCTGCGCGCGCTTCCAGTGGGGTTCCGCGCCGCGGATCGCCTTCTCGCCGGCACGCGTCAGCGACACCTCGCGCGTCCGCGCGTCGCGCCCGGGGACGATCGCGACGAAGCCGCGCAGGACGAGCGGATCGAGGTTGCGCGACAGCGCGGTGCGATCGAGGAGCAGGATGTTGGCGAGATCGGACATCCGCGACGTGCCTTCCCGCGCGAGGGTGCGCAGCAGCGAGAACTGCGTCAGCCGCAGGCCCGACGGCGCCAGCACGTCGTCGTAGAGCTGCGTCAGGGCCCGTGTCGCACGGCGCAGCCGGCCGCAGGCGCACGCGGCGAGGGGTGTTGGGTGGTCCGAGGACATCGTGAGGGGAGGCGCTGAAACAATGTGCATATGCACGCAATTGCGAGTATATGCACCTTTCTGGCCGCGCGCAAGTGCGGCGCGCCGGATCGGGCCGGACCCGCGGTCAGGCCCATGCCTTGGCGCGCGCGACCGCCTTCTCCCAGCCGGCGGTGAGTTCGACGACGCGTTCGCGCGGCATCGCCGGCTCGAAGACGCGGTCGACGCGCCAGTTCGCCGCGACGTCCGCCGCGTCCTTCCAGTAGCCGACCGCGAGTCCGGCGAGATAGCCGGCGCCGAGCGCGGTCGTCTCCAGCACCTTCGGGCGCACGACCGGCACGCCGAGGAGGTCCGCCTGGAACTGCATCAGCAAGTTGTTGGCCGTCGCGCCGCCATCGACGCGCAGCTCGGTCAGCATGATTCCCGCATCCTTCTGCATCGCCGCCAGCACGTCGGCGCTCTGGAATGCGATGGCCTCGAGCGCCGCGCGCGCGATGTGCGCGGCGGTCGTGCCGCGTGTCAAACCGAAGATCGCGCCGCGTGCGTAGGCGTCCCAGTGCGGAGCGCCAAGACCGGCAAACGCCGGGACGAGGAAGACGCCTCCGTTGTCCGTCACGCTTGCCGCGAGCGGCTCGATGGCGGCGGCGGAGTCGATTATCTTCAATCCGTCACGCAGCCACTGCACGACGGCGCCCCCGATGAACACGCTGCCTTCGAGCGCATAGTCGACCCGGCCGTCGCGCAGCCATGCGACGGTCGTCAGCAGGTTGTTGCGGGAAGCCACCGCCTTGTCGCCGGTATTCATCAGCAGGAAGCAGCCGGTGCCGTAGGTGTTCTTCGCGAGCCCGGGGGCATGACACGCCTGTCCGAACAGCGCCGCCTGCTGGTCTCCCGCGATGCCGGCAATGGGCGTCCGGACCCCCCCGATCATGGCGTGCGCGCAGATGCCCGACGACGGAACGACGCGCGGCAGCACCTGTCGCGGGATATCGAACAGCGCGAGGAGTTCGTCGTCCCAGCCGCCCGCGTGAATGTCGTAGAGCAGCGTGCGGCTCGCGTTCGAAGGATCGGTGATGTGCGCCTCGCCGCGGGTCAGGTTCCAGACGAGCCACGAGTCGATCGTGCCGAACGCGAGTTCGCCGCGAACGGCCCGCGCGCGCGCGCCTTCGACGTTGTCGAGCAGCCATTTGAGCGTGGTGCCCGAGAAGTACGCGTCCAGCACGAGCCCGGTCTTGCGTGCGACGACCCCGGCGTGCCCCGCGGCGCGCAGCGCATCGCAGTGGGCCGCGGTGCGCCGGTCCTGCCATACGATGGCGTGGGCGATCGGCCTGCCCGTCGCGCGGTCCCAGACCACCGTCGTCTCGCGCTGATTGGTGATGCCGATGGCCGCGACGTCGCGCGCGGCGATCCCGGCCCGGGCGAGCGCTTCGTGCACAACGCCGGACTGTGTCGCCCAGATTTCGCCCGCGTCGTGTTCGACCCATCCGGGCTGCGGAAAGATCTGCCGGAATTCCTGCTGAGCGACCGCGCGAAGCGCACCGCCGTGGTCGAAGATCAGCGCGCGGGAACTGGTGGTGCCCTGGTCGAGGGCGAGCACGAAAGACATGGGGGACCTCGCGATCGATCGGGGCCGGCGCCGGCGTCAGGTTGCCGCGCGCGACCGCCGCGGCGTAAAATGCGGTCCCGCGAGCGCTATTGTAACGATAACCCGCGCCGCAGCCGGAAGCGACGCTCGCCGACCGGCCCTGGTTTCCCGCCTACACTCCTACCCGCCGATGTCGCTTCCGCCGAACCCCGTGCCGCGCCAGCGCCTCCATCAGCGCAGCATCACCTTTGAAGGATTTCGGCGCGACGACGGCCTGTTCGACATCGACGCGCATCTCGTCGACGCCAAGGACCACGATTACGAGCTGCTGACGGGTGTCCGCCCCGCCCGCGAGGCGGTGCACGACATGTGGGTCCGGGTGACGATCGACGGTCAGTTCGTCGTTCACGCGATCGAGGTGAGGACCGAGGGCATGCCCTATCCGGGTGCCTGCGATCGCATCGAGCCCGCGTATGCGAAGCTCGTCGGCGCGAACCTCGTGCAGGGGTTCAGGAAGCGCCTGCACGACGACATGGGTGCCGTTCGTGGCTGCACGCACGTGACCGAGCTCTTGGGCTCGCTTCCCACGGCCGCCGTGCAAACCTTTGCCGGCCTCTGGCGGGAGGATGGAGGCGAGCACAAGCCGTTCCAGCTCGACCGTTGCCATGCGCTCGAGTCCACCACGGACACGGTTCGCCGCTACTATCCGAAGTGGTATCGGGACGCGGGCGCGAGCCACCATTTTCCCGACGACCCGATCGCGCTCGATGCACAGCCGACGCGCGGTAGCGCCTTGTCGGAGCCGACGGAGCCAGCGTGAAGATCCACGAATACCAGGGCAAGGAAATCTTCCGCCGGTTCGGGATGACGACACCGAGGGGCGTGCCGGCGTTTTCCGTCGACGAGGCCGTCGCCGCCGCGCAGTCGCTGGGCGGCAGCGTGTGGGTCGTCAAGGCGCAAATCCACGCCGGAGGGCGCGGGAAGGGTGGTGGCGTGAAGGTCGCGCGCTCGCACGACGAAGTGCGCGATCTCGCCGGCCGGATTCTCGGCATGCAGCTCGTCACGCACCAGACCGGTCCCGTCGGACAGAAAGTCCGGCGGCTCCTGATCGAGGAGGGCGCCGACATCCGCAAGGAGCTCTACGTTGGCATGGTCGTGGACCGGACGACGCAGCGCGTCTGCCTCATGGCGAGCTCGGAAGGCGGCATGGACATCGAAGAAGTCGCCGCGAAGACGCCGGAGATGATCCACCGGGTCTTCATCGATCCCATGAAGGGATTGACCGACGCCGAGGCCGACGACGTGGCGCGCCGGATCGGAATCCCCGACGCGAGTGTCCCGGAGGCGCGGGCGATGCTGCAGGGCCTGTACCGCGCTTTCGACGAGACCGACGCCTCGCTCGCCGAGATCAATCCGTTGATCGTTTCCGGCGACGGGCACGTGATCGCGCTCGACGCCAAGCTCAATTTCGACTCGAATGCGCTGTTCCGCCATCCCGAGATCGTCGAGATGCGCGACCTCGACGAGGAGGACCCGGCCGAGATCGAGGCGTCGAAGTTCGACCTGTCGTACATCTCGCTCGACGGTAACATCGGCTGCCTCGTCAATGGCGCCGGGCTCGCGATGGCGACGATGGACACCATCAAGCTCTTCGGGGCTTCCCCGGCGAATTTCCTCGACGTCGGCGGCGGCGCGACGACGGAAAAGGTGACCGAGGCGTTCAAGATCATGCTCGCCAACCCGAAGGTCAAAGGCATTCTCGTCAACATCTTCGGCGGCATCATGCGCTGCGACACGATTGCGAACGGCATCGTCGCGGCGGCGCGCGAAACGCACCTGTCCGTGCCGCTCGTCGTGCGCATGAAAGGCACCAACGACGAACTCGGGAGGCAGATCCTCGAGGATTCCGGGCTGCCCATCATCGCCGCCGACAACATGGCCGACGCCGCGCAGAAGATCGTGGCGGCGACCAAAGGAATTTGAGCACCGGGCATCGAACTGCGGGCGCCGCGTCGAACGCGCTCCATGCCAGCCGGATGCAGGACCAAGGGGAATCGGATGTCGATCCTGATCAACAGGGACAGCAAGGTGATCACGCAGGGGATCACCGGCAAGACGGGCCAGTTTCACACGCGGATGTGCCGTGAGTACGCGAACGGCAGGAGCGGCTACGTGGCCGGCGTCAATCCGAAAAAGGCCGGAGAGGATTTCGAGGGCATCCCGATCTACGCGACGGTGAGGGAGGCGAAGGAGGCCACGGGGGCCACGGTCAGCGTGATCTACGTACCGCCGCCGTTCGCCGCCGCAGCGATCGACGAGGCCGTGGACGCCGGCCTCGACCTCGTCGTCTGCATCACCGAGGGCATCCCGGTGCGCGACATGATTCGCACCCGCTACCGGATGCAGGGCAAGCGGACGCTGCTGCTCGGGCCGAACTGCCCGGGCGTGATCACGCCCGACGAGCTGAAGATCGGCATCATGCCGGGCCACATCCACAGGAAGGGCCGCATCGGAGTCGTTTCGCGTTCCGGAACGCTGACCTACGAAGCGGTGGGGCAGCTGACCGAGATCGGGCTCGGGCAATCGAGCGCCGTGGGCACCGGTGGCGACCCGGTGAACGGCCTCAAGCACATCGACGTGCTCAAGCTGTTCAACGATGACCCGGAAACCGACGCCGTGGTCATGATCGGCGAGATCGGCGGCACCGACGAGGAAGCGGCCGCGCTCTGGGTGAAGGAGAACATGCGCAAGCCCGTTGTCGGGTTCATCGCGGGTGTCACGGCGCCGCCGGGCAAACGGATGGGTCACGCGGGCGCGATCATTTCCGGCGGCAAGGGCACGGCGCAGGAGAAACTCGAGGTGATGGAAGCGTGCGGCATCAAAGTCACGCGCAATCCCGCCGAAATGGGCAAATTGCTGAAGTCGGCGCTCTGACCGATACCATGGTCCTGGAATTCGGTTCACCTCAGTTCTGGGTCGCGGCCCTCGAAATCATCGTCGTCAACATCCTGTTGTCCGGCGACAACGCGGTCGTGATCGCGCTCGCCTGCCGCAACCTGCCGAAGAAGCAGCGACGGTTGGGCATCTTCTGGGGCGTCGTTGGCGCGGTCGTGCTCCGGATCATCCTCACGTTCTTCGCCGTGCAATTGCTGCTGCTCCCCTACCTGCAGCTCGTCGGCGCCGCGCTACTCGTCTGGATCGGGATCAAGCTCGTTGCCGAGGACGAGGGCGATGGTCCCGAGGTAGCTGCCAGCGATCGTCTCCTCTCGGCGGTGAAGACCGTGATCGTGGCGGACCTGGTGATGAGCATCGACAACGTGATCGGCGTCGCCGGCGCCGCGAAAGGCAGCCTGGTGCTGCTGGTGTTCGGGCTCGTCGTCAGCATTCCGCTGGTCGTCGTCGGGGCCCAGTTCATCATGAAACTGATCGAGCGCTTCCCATGGCTCGTGATCGCCGGCGGCGGGCTGCTCGGCTATATCGCGGGCGAGATCGCGACCTCGGACGCCGCGGTAAAGCCGTGGATCGATGCCAATTCCCCCATCCTGCACTATGTCGCGCCGGCGGTAGGGGTCGTCGTCGTCGTCGCCGCCGGAGTCTGGCTCATGCGCCGGAACCGGAGCGCCGCGACCCCCTGACCGAACGTCGCATTTTCGCCCATGCAAACACTCACGCAACACCGCGAATTCGCGCGACCGCTCGCAACAATGGCGGCGGACCGTTACACTCACGAGCTGAAACGGTCCGCCAGAAGCGGCCGACATTGATATCGATGGAAAAGCTCCCCGACCGCGTCCCGCTCGACACCGCCGTCCTCTCGCATCCGGGGATGGTCCGAACCCATAACGAGGATTCGGTGTTCGTCGACGCCGACGCGGCGATCGCGGTGCTGGCCGACGGCATGGGCGGCTACAACGCCGGCGAGGTCGCGAGCGGCATCGCGGTCAACGTCGTCAGCAGCGGCATGATGCCCGAGCTCCAATCGGATCGCGAGCTGTCGAAGGTCGACGTCGCCACCGGGCTCACGCACGCGGCATTGCTCCTCCAGCAGAAGATCGCCGCGGCGAACAAGGGTATCTACGAGGTCGCGCAGGCGCGCCCCGAATGCGCGGGCATGGGCACGACGCTCGTCAGCGTCGTGTTCTGCGGCAGCCGCGTCAGCATCGGTCACATCGGCGACTCCCGCTGCTATCGTCTGCGCGGCGAAAAGTTCGAGCAGCTCACCCACGATCATTCGCTCCTCCAGGAACAGATCGACGGCGGCCAGCTCACTCCCGAGCAGGCCCGCTACTCGCTCAACAAGAACCTCGTGACGCGCGCGCTCGGCATCGAGGCGATCGTACCGGCCGACATCGTCGAGTACCGCGTCGAGGCCGACGACATCTACCTGCTCAACTCCGATGGCCTGACGGACATGGTCGACCCCGCCGTCGTGCATTCGATCATCGAGGCGAAACGCGGCAATCTGGCCGAGGCGGCCAAGGAGCTCGTCGACGTTGCCAATCAGAACGGCGGGCGCGACAACATCTCCGTGGTGCTGGTCCGCGTTCCGAAGGCTTTCCTGCCCACAGCCGCGTGGGCGCAGCGGTGGCTTGCGAAGAAGAAGACCGCGTAGGAACGGCTGCATGGGCAAGCTCGTGCTCTTTCTCGCCGACGGCACGGCAAAGGACATCAAGCTCGACCGCGACAGGGTCACGATCGGGAGGCGCCCCGACAACGACGTGTGCCTCCCGCAACCGGCGGTGAGCGGGGAACACGCGGTGGTCGTCACGATACTCGCCGACTCGTTCCTCGAGGACCTCGGCAGCACCAACGGGACGCTGGTCAACGGCAAGCCGGTCGCGAAGCATTTTCTGCGCGATCGCGACGAAATCGACGTCGGGCGGCAAATCCTCGTCTACCTCGCCGACGACGCCGTTAGGCTCGACGCGTGGCCGCGACAGTTCGACCGCCCGG
>JANMBN010000200.1:0-17266 GCA_031360485.1 Betaproteobacteria bacterium
GTCCGTATGCCCCCGGCGGCTCCGGGATCTTTGGCGGGATGATCGATTACGTCAACATGGTCAACGCGCGAGACGGCGGCGTGAACGGCGTCAAGCTCACGTACGAGAAGTGCGAGACCGAGTACAACAACGCGCGCGGCGTCGAGTGCTACGAGCGCCTCAAGAACAAGGGGCCGACCGGCGCCACCGTGTTCCATCCGCTGTCGACGGGCATCACCTACTCGCTGATCGACAAGGTCGCCGCGGACAAGATCCCGCTGATCTCGCTCGGTTACGGGCGGACCGATGCCTCCGATGGCCGCGTTTTTCCGTACGTCTTCCCGCTGATAACGAACTACTGGTCGCAGAACACCGCCAAGATCAAGTTCATCGGGATGAAGGAAGGCGGGATGGACAAGTTGAAGGGCAAGAAGATCGTGAACATCTATCACGACTCGGCCTACGGCAAGGAAACGATTCCGGTCCTCGACGCGCAGGCGAAGAAGTATGGCTTTGCCGTGACCCACATCCCGGTGCCGCACCCCGGCAACGAGCAGGGCGCGCAATGGCTGCAGATCCGCCAGATCAAGCCCGACTGGGTGATCCTGCGCGGCTGGGGCGTCATGAATCCGACGGCGTTGAAGGCCGCGGCCAAGGTCGGTTTCCCGAGCGATCACATCATCGGCGTCTGGTGGTCGGGAGCGGAAGAAGACACGATTCCGGCAGGCGCCGCGGCGAAGGGCTATATCGCCGCGGGCTTCAACGTCGCGGGGGAGAACTTCCCGGTGGTCCAGGACATCAAGAAGTATGTGTATGCGAAGGGCAAGGGGGAGATGGAGGACAAGACGCGGATCGGTTCGATCTATTACAACCGCGGCGTCGTGCATGGCATCGTCACCGTCGAGGCCATTCGCAAGGCGCAGGAGAAATACGGCAAGAAGCCGCTGACCGGCGAACAGATCCGCTGGGGTATCGAGAACCTGCAGATCAGCGACGCGCGTTTGAAGGAACTCGGCGCGACGAACTTCATGCAGCCGCTGAAGGTCACCTGCGCCGACCATGAAGGCGGCGGTGCCGTGAAATTCCAGCAGTGGGACGGCAATCAGTGGAAGGTCATCACCGACTGGATCCAGCCCGACCGCGAACTTGTCCGAGGAATGATCGAGCAGTCGGCGGCCGCCTACGCGAAGGAAAAGAACATCACGCCGCGCGATTGCAGCAAGGAGAGTTAGCACGCCGCGAGCGAACGGGTTGCGCGCCGCCGGTCGGCGCGCAACGTCGTCCGCGTGACGCGCGCATGCGCCGGGCGGGAGCGACGACGTCGCCGGCGGTCGATCCGGCGGCCCTTCGAACATCGTCCGGGTCTCGTTCCCTGCACGGCGATCCGCCCGGATAGAACCGACAATCTCCACCGCGAATATCCCCATGACCGCCGCCGCCCCCGCCGCCCGATCCGATCCTGCCGCCGCGTACCTGTCGATCAACAACATCGAGGTCATCTACGACCACGTGATCCTGGTGCTGAAGGGCGTTTCGCTGCACGTGCCCGAGGGCAAGATCGTGGCCCTGCTCGGCGCGAACGGCGCGGGCAAGACGACGACGCTCAAGGCCATATCGAACCTGCTGCGCGCCGAGCGCGGCGACGTCACGAAGGGCACGATCGAGTTCATGGGCCAGCGGATCGACCGGCTCACTCCGAACGAGCTGGTGCGCATGGGCGTCTGCCAGGTGATGGAAGGCCGCCACTGCTTCCAGCACCTCACCGTCGAGGAGAACCTGCTCACCGGCGCGTTCACGCGGAGCATCAGCCGCGCCGACCTGAAGCGCGACCTGGAGCGCGTCTACACCTACTTCCCGCGCCTCAAGCTGCGGCGGACGAGCCAGTCGGGCTACACATCGGGCGGCGAGCAGCAGATGACCGCGATCGGTCGCGCGCTGATGGCGCGTCCGAAGATGATCCTGCTGGACGAGCCGTCGATGGGCCTCGCGCCGCAGCTCGTCGAGGAGATCTTCGAGATCGTCCGCGACCTCAACACCAAGGAGCGCGTGTCGTTCCTGCTCGCCGAGCAGAACACGATGGTGGCGCTGCGCTTTGCCGACTACGGCTATATCCTCGAGAACGGGCGCGTCGTGATGGACGGTGCGGCGACGGATCTCGCGCAAAACGAGGACGTGAAGGAGTTCTACCTGGGATTGTCGACCGCGGGTCGGAAGTCGTTCCGCGACGTCAAGCACTATCGCCGGCGCAAGCGCTGGCTGGCCTAGCCACATGGCCGACCATTTCGATACGCGGGAAACGCGGGATCCGGAGGAGCGCGAACGCGAGCAGCTGGCGCAACTGCCGCGGCAGATCGCGCACGCGATGAACAGCACGCCCGCGTACGCGCGAATCTTCCTGGAGGTGAATCCGGCCGCGGTGTCGACGCGCGAAGCGCTGGCGCGGCTGCCGGTGACGCGCAAGTCCGAGCTCCTCGAATTGCAGACGGCCGAGCGACCCTTTGGCGGCTTTGCCGCGGTGCGCCGCGGCGAGGCGGTCCGCGTGTTCGCGTCGCCGGGCCCGATCTATGAACCGGAAGGGCGTCGTCCGGATTACTGGCGGCTCGCGCGACCGTTGTTCGCCGCGGGATTTCGCAAGGGCGATCTCGTGCACAACTGTTTCTCCTACCACCACACGCCGGCCGGATCGATGATGGAGACCGGCGCGCACGCACTCGGCTGCACGGTGTTTCCGGGCGGCACCGGCCAGACGGAGCAACAGGTCCGGGCGATGGCGGAACTGAAGCCGGACGGCTATACCGGCACGCCGTCGTTTCTGAAGATCATCGTCGAGAAGGCCGACGAGATGGGCGTGCCGCTCACGGGCCTCTCCAAGGCGCTGGTGTCGGGCGAAGCCTTTCCGTCCAGTCTGCGCGATGCGCTGCTCGGGCGCGGCATCGCTGGCTACCAGGCCTACGCGACCGCCGACGTCGGCACCATCGCGTACGAATCGCAGGCGCGCGAGGGGCTCATCATCGACGAAGGCGTGCTGGTCGAGATCGTTCGCCCGGGCACGCGCGATCCCGTGGCGCCGGGCGAGGTCGGCGAGGTCGTCGTGACGATGCTCTTCAATGCCGACTATCCGCTGATCCGGTTCGGCACCGGCGATCTCTCCGCCATGCTTCCGGGCCGGAGTCCGTGCGGCCGCACCAACGCGCGGATCAAGGGCTGGATGGGGCGGGCCGATCAGGCCGCGAAGGTGAAGGGCCTGTTCGTCCATCCGTCGCAGGTCGCGGCGATCGTGAAGCGACACCCCGAACTCGGCCGTGCGCGGCTCGTCATCGACAATTCCGAAGGGACCGACCGGATGACGCTCGTGGTCGAGGTTGCCGGGAACCGGTCGACTGTCGCGGAGGCGATCGTCGCGTCCATCCGCGAAATCACCAAGCTGCGCGGTGAAGTCGCCTTTCGCGCGCCCGGCGAGCTGCCCAACGACGGCAAGGTGATCGACGACGTTCGAAAGCTCGACTGAATCGACCCGGCTACCGGTCGATTCCGCCGAAACAGACGTACTTCACTTCGACGAATTCCTCGATCCCGTATTTCGAGCCCTCGCGGCCCAGCCCCGACTGCTTGACGCCGCCGAACGGCGCGACCTCGGTGGTGATGAGCCCGGTGTTGACGCCGACCATCCCGTATTCGAGCGCCTCGGCAACGCGCCAGATGCGGCCGATGTCGCGCGAGTAGAAGTACGACGCGAGCCCGAATTCGGTGCGGTTCGCGAGCTCGATCACTTCGGCGTCCGACTTGAAGCGGATGAGCGGCGCGACCGGACCGAACGTTTCCTCGCGGAAGATCTTCATCTCGGCGGTGACGCCGGTCAGCACGGTGGGCTCGAAGAACGTGCCGCCGAGCGCGTGGCGCTTGCCGCCGGTGATCACGGTCGCCCCCTGCGCCGTCGCGTCGGCGATGTGCTCCTCGACCTTCGCCAGCGCCGCGCCGTCGATCAGAGGCCCCTGGGTGACGCCGGGCTCGGTGCCCGGACCGACCTTGAGCGCGGCCACCCTCGCGGCGAGCTTCGCGGCAAACGCTTCGTACACGGCATCGTGGACGAAGAGGCGATTGGCGCAGACGCACGTCTGGCCCGTGTTGCGGTATTTGGAGACGATCGCCCCTTCGGCCGCCGCGTCGAGGTCCGCGTCGTCGAACACGATGAAGGGCGCGTTGCCGCCGAGTTCGAGCGAAATCTTCTTGATCGTCGGCGCGACCTGCTGCATCAGCAGCCGGCCGACCTCGGTCGAACCGGTGAACGAGAGCTTTCGCACCAGGGCGTTCGCGCACATCTCGCCGCCGATCGCGCGCGCGTCCCCGGTGATCACGTTGAGGACGCCCGCGGGGAACCCGGCGCGATGCGCGAGCTCGGCCAGCGCGAGCGCGGAAAAGGGCGTGGCCTCCGCGGGCTTGATGACGACCGTGCAGCCGGCGGCCAGCGCGGGCGCCACCTTGCGCGTGATCATCGACGACGGGAAATTCCATGGCGTGATCGCCGCGCATACGCCGACCGGCTCCTTGACCACGACGAGCCGGCGGTCGGTGCCGATCGTCGGTATCACGTCGCCGTAGATGCGCTTGGCTTCCTCGGCGAACCATTCGACGTACGCCGCTGCGATCGTCACCTCGCCCTTCGATTCGGCGAGCGGCTTGCCTTGTTCGCTGGTGAGGATCAACGCAAGGTCGTCGAGATTGGCCATCATCAGCGCGAACCACGCGCGCAGGATTGCGCTGCGCTCCTTTGCCGTCTTCGCGCGCCACGCCGGCCACGCGGCGGCGGCGGCTTCGATCGCCGATCGTGTTTCGGCGGCGCCCATCCTCGGTGTCTTGCCGAGCGTGGCGCCGGTCGCGGGATTGACGACCGCGTTCTTCGTGCCCGCTGCGGCGTCGCTCCAGCGTCCGCCGACATAGCACTGCTGCCGGAAAAGCGTCGGGTCCTTCAGCGGGACGGATGATTTTCGGTCGTGCGTTTCATCGGGGGCCATTCGAGTCTCCGTGGATCGAGCGAGGTTGGCGGGGCTGCGGCGAGGGCGGCCGGGTTTCCGGGGTCTTCCCCGTCAATCCCACTTCACGATGCCGGCGTACGCCGTGACCAGAATCACCGCGCCGAACGCGATCCGGTACCAGGCGAACGGCATGAAATCGTGATGCGCCACGTAGCGGATGAGCCAGCGCACGCAGGCAAACGCCGAAACGAACGCGGCGGTGAAGCCGACGCCGAACGCCGGCAGCGACGGCGCGGCGAGCAGCGATGCGTCCTTCCACAAGGAGTAGAGGGTGGCCGCGAACAGCGTCGGGATCGCGAGGAAGAAAGAAAACTCCGTGGCCGCGACGCGCGACAGGCCGAACAGCATGCCGCCGATTATCGTCGCTCCGGAACGCGACGTGCCGGGCACCAGCGCCAGCGCCTGCGCGCATCCGACCTTCAGCGCGTCGGTCCAGCGCATGTCGTCGATCGAGGCGATGCGAACGGTCTCCGGGCGCGCGCGCTGCCGCCGCTCGGCCCACATGATGACGAACGCACCGACGATGAACGCGCACGCGACCGGAACGGGGGCGAAGAGATGCGCCTTGATCGCCTTGCTGAACGCGAGGCCGAGAACGGCGGCAGGCAGGAAGGCGACGAACAGGTTCAGCGCAAAGCGCTGCGCGGCGGCGTCGGTGAAGATGCCGCGCAGGACCGCGGCGAGTTTCGCGCGGAATTCCCAGCAGACCGCGAGGATCGCGCCGGCCTGGATCACGATCTCGAACGTCTTTGCCTGTTCGCCCGTGTACCCGGCCAGCGAGCCGGCCACGATCAGGTGGCCCGTGGACGAGACCGGCAGGAATTCGGTGAGCCCCTCGACGACGCCGAGGAGCAGTGCGGTCAGCAGCGTGGGTTCGTTCAAGTTGGGCGCGAACAGGAGGCCGGGGGACGAGAGCCCCCCGGCCGGCGAATTGTAGCGCAACGATTTCCGGCGCCGCCCGAATCGGGCGCGCGGGTCAGGCAGTCTTCGATTTCGTCAGCATGGCCAGCGCCTGCGCCACCACGTCGTTCTGGTTGTCGGGCACTTCGCCGTTCGGCGTCAACTTGTCGATGATCTGCGGCAGCACCTGTGCCAGGCCGCCGGCGGCGTCGCCGTGCGACATCCCGAGTTGCTGCGCGATCTGGCCGATGGCGCCGGTGCCCAGGACTTCCTGCAGCGCATTGCCCGAGATCGGCAGGTTTTCTCCGGTGCTCTGCCAGGACTGCGCCTGGTCGGCGAAGCCTCCCTGCCGAAACTTGTCGAGCACGCCGTTGACGCCGCCATTCTGTTGCAGCAGCTGCAACGCGATCCGCATCAGCGGATTTTGCGGCTGCCCGCCACCGCCCAGCATGCCGCCCAGCGCGTTGCCGAGTAGTCCATCCAGCATTCCCATGTCTTGCCTCGCTTTCGACGTAAACGTGTGATGAGTGTTCGAGGGAAGCCCCGCGCCGAGATCGAAACGCCGCCACGCGTGCCCCGCAACCGCCATTATCGTGCACGCGGCGTCTCCGGTACAGCCGCGGCGGCGGAACGAGTCGCCGCGAATGGTTCAGGAGGCGCCGGCGCGGCGCCGGTCATCGCGCAGGACACCGCCCGCTACGCAGCGGGCAACCATTCAACGAGAGCGGTTCGGCGGCGCGCGCGAGGCGGTCAGGTGCCGGTCGTGCCGAGTTCGGCGCAAAGTTTCGCGACGGTCGCCTTCAATGCCGCGACGTCCTCCTGCAGATGCGCAACATTGGACTTGAGCGCGGCGATCTCGGACGCCGCGATGGCACCGGCATCGGACTCGTCGGTCACCGGGTGCGACGCGGCCTCGGCGGCGGGCGGCCCCGACAGCAAGTGCGCCCAGCGCGTTTCGCGCGCGCCGGCCTGGCGCGGGAGCTCGACGACCAGTGCGCCGGCCGGACGCGCCGCGAGCTCGTCCAGGAAACCCTCGACGGCGGAGACGTCGGCGAAGCGATGCAGGCGGTCGCAGTTGATCCGCAGCTCGCCGACGGTCTGTGCGCCCCGAAGCATCAACGCCGCGATCAGCGCCACCGCCTGCGACGGCACCCCGAGGACGCGCTCGACGTTGTGTGCGTATCGCATCACCCGGCCGCCGCTCGACTCGACGACGAGCGACAGCATCTTCAGGTGGTCGAGGACCGACTGCACCTCGGCCTCGCCCGCGTTGAGGATGGGGTCGCGGCTCGTCTTCTGGTTGCAGCCGGAGGTGAGCGCGAGCAGCGTCAGCGGGTAAGTGTCGGGCACCGTATGCTGCTTCTCGATCAGCACGCCAAGGACGCGGGTCTCGAGCAGCGAGAGGGTTGGCAGTGTCATGGAGCCCGGCACGGTTACGGAAAACCCGCCGAGTTTAACGCGTCGGCCTCACGCCGCGCGACAGAATTGCGCCGGCCGGCTACTTCGCGCAGACGTGCTTCACGACCAGGTCGGCGGAACTGCCCGCGGGCTCCTTCAGGTATTCGATCTTCGCCGCCTTGTTGCGCGCGAATGCCTGGTTTTTCGCCTCGTTTTCGAACAGGATCACTTCGACGCCCGCGGCGGTCATGTCCTTGCAACGGACACGCATCTGCGAGCGCATGCTCGTGATGCCGCCTTTCAGCGTGTCGATCGGCGTCTTCAGCTCGGTGCGGAACGTCACCGATGTCGTGCCCGCGGCCGGCTTGATGCTCGCCTTGTCGACGTAGATCCTGTTGCCGTTGGCATTTTCTCCCAACGGCAGCCAGTCGGGCGTCGCCGCAAGCACGGCGCCGGCGAAGGCCATCAAGGCGATTGTCGGCCCGATGCGCATGGTCTGCTCCTTTGGCGTTTTGATCGACGAACGGCCCAAGTCCCGCCCGCGGGCCGGTTGCCGCAATGAGCATTCTGCGAATTCGTGCCGGAAGCCGCATTGTCCGGGATCAAGGTCGCGCCAGTTCGCGGGTGCTGCTATCGTTAGGGGATGCGGCCGACCGGCCGGCCTGTCGCCAACCCCTTACGGCCGGGCGCCCAACGCGCCCGGAACGAACCATGGCCCACTCGCCCGAAGTGACCAACATGGCGCTGTTCTGCGATTTCGAGAACATCGCGCTCGGCGTGCAGGACGCGAAGTACGACAAGTTCGAGATCGGCAAAGTGCTCGAACGGCTGCTGCTGAAGGGCAGCATCGTCGTCAAGAAGGCGTATTGCGACTGGGAGCGCTACAAATCGTTCAAGGCACCGATGCACGAGGCATCGTTCGAGCTGATCGAGATTCCGCACGTCCGCCAATCGGGCAAGAATTCGGCAGACATACGGATGGTCGTCGACGCGCTCGACCTCTGCTACACGAAGTCGCACGTGGAGACGTTCGTCATCATCAGCGGCGACTCGGATTTCTCGCCGCTCGTGTCCAAGCTGCGCGAGAACAACAAGATCGTCATCGGCGTCGGCGTCAAGAACTCGACGTCCGATCTGCTGATCGCGAACTGCGACGAATTCATCTTCTACGACGATCTCGTGCGCGAGAAGCGCAAGCCGGCGGTGCGAAAGTCGCCGGCGCGGACGCCCGCCGGCCCCCCGAAGCCGGCGGCGAAAGCGGCGGTCGAAGAAGCGCCCGGCCCGGCGAAGAAGGGTGACGACGAGCGCCGGCAGGAGGCGCTCGACCTGATCCTCGGGACGATCGAGGCGCTCGTTTCCGAACGCGGCGACGAGGAGAAGGTCTGGGGCTCGATGGTGAAACAGGCGTTGAAACGCCGCAAACCGGGATTCAACGAGTCGTACTACGGCTTCCGCTCGTTCAACGGAATGCTCGAGGAAGCCGAGCGGCGCGGCAGCCTCAAGCTCGAGCGCGACGAGAAGTCGGGTGGCTACCGGGTCCGGCTCGCCTCCAACGGCGATTGAGCGCGGCGCGCCGGCATCCGGACACGGCCGTCGGCGGCGGTTGATTTCCGCCCGCGGCGGCCCAAACTCCGAAGGAGCTGCCGGCGGAATGCAAGGGCTTGCCGCGCTCCGAACGGCGGCACAGGAGTACGATTCTCCCTGACGCCCGTCGATTTTTCGTCGAAGCCCGCGAGGTGTCGCATGTCCACCGTGCGCGCGGCCGCCGTGGCCGGATTGTTCTACCCGACAGCGCCGACTCTGCTGGCGGCGGACGTGCGTGCGCACCTTGCGCGCGCCGTGGCGCGGCCTGCGGCGATCGCCGCCGCGCCGAAGGCGATCATCGTGCCGCATGCGGGTTATGTGTATTCGGGCGCCGTCGCGGCCGCCGCCTATGCGCGGCTCGAGGCTGCGCGCGGCGCGATCCGCCGCGTCGTGCTGCTCGGCCCGACGCACCGCGTCGCCGTCCGCGGGCTTGCGGTGCCGACGGCGCGCGCGTTCGCCACTCCGCTGGGAACCGTCGGCGTCGATCGTGAAGCCGTACGCGCCGCCCTCGCGCTGCCGCACGTGCGCGAGAGCGACGCCGCGCATGCAGCCGAGCACTCTTTGGAAGTGCAGATACCCTTTCTCCAGACGGTACTGGGCGAGTTCAGCCTCGTGCCTTTCGCGGTGGGCGACGCGACGCCGGAAGAGGTGGCCGCCGTCATCGATCTGCTGTGGGGCGGCCCGGAGACGCTGATCGTCGTGAGCTCCGACCTGTCCCACTACCATCGCTATGCCGAGGCGCGCGAGATCGACCGCGCGACCGCGGACGCCGTCCTCGCCCTCTCGGCGACGCTCGACCACGACCAGGCCTGCGGCGCGACGCCGGTCAACGGGCTGCTGCAGTCCGCGCGCCGCCACGGGCTGCGGCCGGAACTCCTCGACCTGCGCAACTCCGGCGACACCGCCGGCGACAAGTCCCGCGTGGTCGGGTATGCGTCGTTTGCGTTTGGCCGGTCCGCCGATGCGTGACGGTGAGCTCGGGCGGGCGCTGTTGACGATCGCGCGCTCGGCGATCGCCATCGAACTCGGCTTTCCCCGCGCCGGTGAGGCAAGCCATGCGGCGCTCATGCAGCCGGCGGCGACGTTCGTGACGCTGCGAAACGCGGGGCAGCTGCGCGGCTGCATCGGCTCGATCAGGCCCGTCCGTCCGCTGGGCGCCGACGTGCGCGAGAATGCCGTCGCGGCGGCGTTCCGCGATCCGCGCTTCCCGCCGCTCGCTGCGGCGGAGTTCGCGGCGACGGCGGTCGAGGTGTCGCTGTTGTCGGCCGACGAACGCCTCGATGTTCGGGACGAGGAGGACCTCGTCGCGCGCCTTCGTCCCGGAGTCGATGGCGTGATCCTCGAATATGGCAGCCAGCGCGCGACGTTTCTGCCCCAGGTCTGGGAAGCGCTCGCCGAGCCGCGGGCGTTCGTGGCCGCGCTGAAACGCAAGGCGGGATTGCCCGAAGCGTTCTGGAGCCCGCGGATGAACGTTTCGCGCTACGGGGTGACCAAGTGGGAAGAGAACGAGTTCCTGTTGAGCAACGAAGCGCCATGAGCAATTTCCCGGGCCGCTGGTGGCACCGTCTCGACGATGGCCGCGTCCAGTGCGACCTGTGCCCGAGCGACTGCCGGCTGCACGAAGGGCAGCGCGGCGCGTGCTTCGTGCGCCAGCGCATCGGCGATCAGATGGTGCTTACCACTTATGGCCGCTCGTCGGGTTTCTGCATCGACCCGGTCGAGAAAAAACCGCTCAACCATTTCTATCCCGGGTCGAGCGTGCTTTCCTTCGGGACCGCCGGCTGCAACCTCGCGTGCAAGTTCTGCCAGAACTGGGACATCTCGAAGTCGCGCGAGATGGACACGCTGATGGACGCGGCGTCACCGGAGGCGATCGCCGAGGCGGCGGCGAACGCCGGCTGCCGCAGCGTCGCCTTCACGTACAACGATCCCGTCATCTTCGCCGAGTACGCGATGGACGCGGCCGATGCGTGCCACGCGCGCGGAATCGAGACCGTGGCGGTCACCGCGGGCTATATCGGCGCAGAGGCACGGCGCGATTTCTACGCGAAGATGGACGCCGCCAACGTCGACCTCAAAGGCTTCACCGACGAGTTCTACGTGAAGCTCTGCGGCGCGCATCTGCAGCCGGTCCTCGATACGCTGGTCTACCTCAGGCACGAGACCGCCGTGTGGTTCGAGATCACGACGCTGCTGATTCCCGGCAAGAACGATTCCGCCGCCGAAGTCGAGGCGATGAGCGCCTGGATCGTCCGCGAACTCGGCACCGACGTGCCGCTGCATTTCACGGCCTTCCATCCCGATTACAAGATGACGGACCTGCCGCGCACGCCGGCCGCGACGCTCTCGCGTGCGCGCGCCATCGCGCTCGAGGCGGGGATCCGCCATGTCTACACCGGCAACGTGCACGACCGTACGGGCGGGACGACGTCCTGCCCCGGATGCGCCAAGCCCGTCATCGAGCGCGATTGGCACGAAATCCTGCGTTACGCGCTGACGCCGGAGGGTTGCTGCGGCCACTGCGGCGCGAAGTTGCCGGGACGCTTCGCTGCGTTCGACGGCCAATGGGGACGGCGGCGGGTCCCCGTGCGGATAACCGCCGCGGCGTGAGCGCGGTCGCGGCCCCGCGCGGGGAGCGCGAGCGGGATTTGAGCCATCGCCAAACTCCGCTTGCGGTCGACAGGTCGATCGAGGCGGGGTCGCGAACGCCAACGCTCAGTCGAGATCGACGTACTTCACCGCGCGCCCTTTCGCCTTTTCGACCGGATACTTTTCGCGATTGAGGGCGAGCTTGTCCGTCGCGGCGGCAACGATATCGATGTCGAGCACCCGGCCGAGCCTCAGAAGGTAGATCAGCACATCGCCGATTTCGTTCGCGATTTCCAGCCGCTTTGCGGCGTCGGGCGCGGACGAATTCTCGCCGGTCGTCCAGAGAAAGTGCTCCATCAATTCGGCGGCTTCGATGGCAACGCCCATCGCAAGATTCTTGGGCGTGTGGAATTGCGCCCAATCGCGCTCGTCGACAAACGCGTCGATGGCGCCGTGGAGCTCGGCAAGGCTGTCGGTCATGTTCCGCACCTCATTGGATTGCGCGCCCGCGCTCGGCGGGCGCAACGGCGCGCAGGCTGCACAGGGCCTCGCGAACCACGGTTCGACATCAGAACTTCTCGTCGGCGCGAAGATACCGCCATTGACCGGTCGGCAGCTTGCCCAGCACGACGCTGCCGGTGCGGACGCGCTTCAATCCGGTGACCGCCAGGCCGACCAGTTCGCACATGCGGCGAATCTGGCGCTTCTTGCCCTCGCGCAGCACGAACCGCAGCTGGTGCTCGTTCTGCCATGAAACGCGGGCCGGTTTCAGCTTCGCGCCGTCGAGTTCGAGACCGTGCTGGAGCAGCTTCATTCCCGCGGGAGAAAGCGTCCCTTCCACGCGCACCAGGTATTCCTTTTCGACCTCGGAGTCGCGTCCGATCAGCCGGCGCGCGACGCGGCCGTCCTGCGTGAACACGATGAGACCCGTCGAATCGATGTCGAGCCGTCCGGCAGGCGCCAGTCCGCGGAGGTGGCCCGGCCTGAACTTGAGCGGTGCGCGGTCTTCGGCCCATCGCGTCTCCGGCCGGAGCAGTACGCTCGCCGGCTGGTAGCCGTCCTCGGCCTGACCCGAGACGTAACCGATGGGTTTGTTCAGCAGGATCGTGACCTGCTCGCCCTGATGCTTGCGGGCGTCGTCGTCGATCTCGATGCGGGCCTCCGGCGGGACGCGCGTGCCCAACGTGTTCATCACCGCCCCGTCGACCTTCACCCAGCCGTTCTCGATCCATTCGTCGGCCTCGCGGCGCGAGCAGAGGCCGAGTTCGCTCATGCGTTTGGAGAGCCGCGGATGCTCGTGGACCACGGCGATCGCTGGCGTGGTCATGGCCGGCGCGCCCGCCGGCGGAACGGTCTGGGAGGTTGCGGCCGCGGACGGTGCCGCCGGAGCGTGCACGCTCGCGGGGCGAGCAACCTTCGACGGCGGGGTTCCCTCCGGCGCGATCGGCGAAGTCCGGCCGTGCTTGGCACGCCACGCCCGCGACGTCGGCGGCTTTGCGCGCGGCGGCGGCGCGACCCGCGGCGGCAGCTTGAGCGTTGACCGAGTCATGAGTGGCAAAGCGGGCCGCGTGCGCCCAGTTTCGGGAGGAGCCCAGTATTGTCGCCGATTTTGCACTGGCGACGGGAATCCGCGCGGCGTCCGACGCAGCCTAGGGAAGTGCCAGCTCCTGCGCGCGGAGTTCGGCGCTGCACCTTGGATACGGCCGTTTCTGAGCGCCCGTGAGTTCATAAGCGGAATTCAACGTTGGTGACTCCGGCTTGTGCGCCCACCGCCGCGCCACCCCCGCACGGCTCCAATCCCTTGAGCGCGCATGGCGAATCGGCCAGGCAAATGTCGCGCTCCCCCTCTTCAAATCCGACCGGCCGTGGTGTAGCGTTACACTGCCGGCTTATCCCACCCGCAGCACGTCGTCACCAGAACTCAGGAGGAAGTCATGCAAATCCGCAAAACCGTCACCGCCGCCGCACTGACCGGCGCGCTGCTCGTCGCCTTCGGCGGCCAGGCGCAGGCCCAGGGCCAGAACCTCGAGAAGCTCAAGCAGATGAAGGTCGCGACCACCGACCTGAACCTCCCGGTGGTACCGCAGACCGGCAAGAACGCGGATGCCATCCGCGAGAATCTCAAGCGCATCAAGCTGCCGCCCGGGTTCAAGATCGACCTTTACGCGATCGTCCCCGACGCGCGCCACATGGCGGTGGCGCCAAGCACCAACATGCTCTTCGTCGGCACGCGCAAGACCACTGTCTGGGCGGTGACCGACCGCAACAGCGACGGCGTCGCCGACGAGGTGAAGAGCTTCGCGCCGAGCCTGAAGTTCACGAACCCGAACGGCGTGTGCTGGACCAGGGACGGCTTCCTGATCGTCGCCGAGCACAACCGCGTGCTCAACTTCCCGGCCGCCGAGTTCTTCTACGAAGGCCCGGACGTCGCGGTGATCGAGGTCGTGCCGCAGGGTCAGCTGGTCCCGCCCGAGGAGGAGAGCTACAACCACGGCGCGCGCACCTGCCGCGTCAGCGACGATGGCAAGCTGTACATCACGCTCGGCCAGCCGCACAACGTGCAGCCGCGCGACAAGGTGGCGATGTACGAGAGGCTTGGCATCGGCGGCATGATCCGGCTGCACCCCTTCGACGGTTCGGGTCGCGAGGTGGTCGCCCGGGGTGTGCGCAATTCGGTCGGCATGGACATCAACCCCAAGGACAAGACCGTCTGGTTCACCGACAACCAGACGGACGGCATGGGTGACGACACGCCGCCCGGCGAGCTCAACCGCATCACCAAGGCTGGGGGCGAGCACTTTGGCTACCCGTACATTCACGGCAACAATGTCCAGGTCGCAGGTACGTCGGCCGCGCCGGACCTCAAGGACATGCAGCCGCCGGCGAACTGGACGAAGCCGCAGATCGAGTTCCCCGCGCACCAGGCACAACTGGGCATGACCTTCTACAACGGCAAGATGTTCCCCGCCCAGTACCAGGGCGGCATCTTCGTCGCCGCGCACGGGTCGTGGAACCGCACCAAGCCCACCGGTGCCCTGATCAACTTCGTCTCGCTCAAGGCCGATGGTACAGCCGACAAGAGCAGCGTCTTCGCCGAGGGCTGGCTCGACGAGAACGGCATCTACCGCGGCCGACCGGTCGACGTGGCGGTGATGAAGGACGGCTCGCTGCTCGTCAGCGACGACTTCGCCGGCGCGATCTACCGCATCAGCTACTCGCAGTAAGGCGGCTTCAGTCATGTCACGGGAGGGGGTCGCCCTCGCCCTCGCGGTGGCGTTCGCGCTCGCGGCTGCCCCCTCGCCTGCTTCGGCCGACGCCGCGACGGGGCGAACCAAGGCGCAGATGTGCACGACGTGCCATGGCGCCAATGGCCTGGCCGTGGCGCCGAACACGCCGCACCTCGCCGGACAGTCGGAGCCCTATCTCGTCGAACAGCTCAAGGCCTACCGCAGCGGCAAGCGTGCGCACGAGGTGATGGGCGTGGTCGCGAAGCCCCTCGCCGACGCCGACATCGCCGACCTCGCCGCGTGGTTCGCCTCGCTCGAGATCGTGCTCAAGAAGGAACCCTGAGCGCCGAACATAAGCCAGATCGCCTACCCCACGCTGCAACGGGCAGTACGGCAGTAGGACACCTGACCGCTCTGGCAACGGCCTTTGCCGCGCGCTCCAGGGACTCATGCCTTCGAGTAGATCTCGGCACCCTTCTGCACGAACTCGAGCGCCTTCTCTTCCATCCCCTTTGCGATCGCGTCCTTCTCGGCGAGACCCTGCTTCGCGGCGAACTCGCGGACATCCTGCGTGATCTTCATCGAGCAGAAGTGCGGGCCGCACATCGAGCAGAAGTGCGCGAGCTTCGCACCCGACTGCGGCAGCGTCTCGTCGTGGAACTCGCGCGCCTTGTCGGGATCGAGGCCGAGGTTGAACTGGTCGTCCCAGCGAAACTCGAAGCGCGCCTTGGATATCGCGTTGTCGCGGATCTGCGCGCCGGGGTGGCCCTTGCCGAGATCGGCCGCGTGCGCCGCGACCTTGTACGCCATGATGCCGTCCTTGACGTCGGCCTTGTTAGGGAGACCCAGGTGTTCCTTCGGCGTCACGTAGCAGAGCATCGCCGTGCCGTACCAGCCGATCATCGCCGCGCCGATCGCGCTCGTGATGTGATCGTAGCCCGGCGCGATGTCCGTGGTGAGCGGTCCCAGCGTGTAGAACGGCGCCTCGCCGCACAGGCGCAGCTGCTCGTCCATGTTGTGCTTGATCATGTGCATCGGCACGTGGCCCGGGCCTTCGATCATCACCTGCACGTCGTGCTTCCAGGCGATCTGCGTCAACTCTCCGAGCGTGGCGAGCTCCGCCATCTGCGCTTCGTCGTTGGCGTCTGCCCCCGAGCCGGGCCGCAGGCCGTCGCCCAGCGAGAACGCGACGTCGTAGGCCTTCATGATCTCGCAGATCTCCCCGAACCGCGTGTAGAGGAAGCTTTCCTTGTGGTGCGCGAGGCACCACTTGGCCATGATCGAGCCGCCGCGCGACACGATGCCCGTCATCCGCTTCGCCGTCATCGGGATGTAGCGGAGCAGCACGCCGGCGTGGATCGTGAAATAGTCGACACCCTGCTCGGCCTGCTCGATCAGCGTGTCGCGGTACATCTCCCAGGTCAGTTCCTCGGCCTTGCCGTCGACCTTCTCCAGCGCCTGGTAGATCGGCACCGTGCCGATCGGGACCGGCGAGTTGCGGATGATCCACTCGCGCGTCTCATGGATATTCCTGCCGGTCGAGAGATCCATCACGGTGTCGGCGCCCCAGCGCGTCGCCCACGTCATCTTCTCGACTTCCTCGTTGATCGACGACGACACGGCGGAGTTGCCGATGTTGGCGTTGATCTTCACCAGGAAATTGCGGCCGATGATCATCGGCTCGGTTTCGGGGTGGTTGATGTTGTTCGGGATGATCGCGCGGCCGCGCGCGACCTCCTCACGGACGAAATCCGGCGTGACGATGGCCGGAATCGCGGCGCCGAAGCTCTGGCCGGGATGCTGGCGGGTGACGGACTCCGGCAGCGCCTTCAGCATCTCCTCGCGTTGCAGATTCTCGCGGATCGCGATGAATTCCATCTCCGGCGTGACGACGCCGCGGCGCGCGTAGTGCATCTGCGTGACGTTGGCGCCCGCTTTGGCGCGGCGCGGTTTCCGGTCGAGCTCGAAGCGCAATCCGGCGAGCTCGGGATCCGCGAGCCGCGTGCGCCCGAAGGCCGACGTCGGGCCCTCGAGCGCAACGGTATCGCCGCGCTCGGCGATCCACGGCGCGCGCAGCGCCGGCAGGCCACGGCGGATGTCGATCGCCGCCTGCGGATCCGTGTACGGGCCCGAGGTGTCGTAGACGACGATCGGCGAATTCTTCTCGGCGCCGAAGGAGGCCGGCGTGTCCGACTGCGCGATTTCGCGCATCGGCACGCGGATGTCGGTGCGCGAGCCCTCGACATGGATCTTGCGCGAGCTGGGCAGCGGCGCGACGGCCGCGCTGTCCACGAGCGCATCGCGCGCGTAGAACTTGTCGTTGGCGTTCATGGAGGCTCCTCGGCCGTGAAGCGGCGCGGGGAGCGGAGAGACTGGCTACGCTTCCCTGCGCCGGCATTGTCCGCACAGGTACCAAGGGTTTGATCTCACCCGCCGCATGCTCCGGACAGGACCCCTAGCGTTGGCGGCAACGTTACGCCAAAGCGGGACCCCGGGCAAGCCCGCGTCGGCGTGAAACAAACCGGATTTCCAGCGCCTCGCGTTCCCGGTCTATAC
>JANMBN010000241.1:0-2697 GCA_031360485.1 Betaproteobacteria bacterium
GCCGGCGGTGAAAACGCTCGGCATCGTCCGACGTCTCGAGCGCGATCGCGTTGTCCTTGACGCCCGGCGTGCCGAAGTCGTTGGTGAGGCTGCCGACCGCGATGACCAGCGTGTCGTAGGGGAATTCGCGCTGCGGCGTCACCTGATCGCCGTCTTCGTCGGTATACGGCGCCACCAGCACCATGCGCCGCTCGCGGTCGAGGCCGATCATCTCGCCGATCCGGTAGCGGAAGTGGTGCCAATGCGCCTGCGCGAGATAGTTGGTCTGGAATACGCCGATGTCCATGCTTCCGGCGGCGATTTCGTGCAGGTGCGGCTTCCAGAAGTGATTGCGCTTCTTTTCGATCAGCGTGATGTGTGCCTTGCCGTGCTTCCCCAGCGTGTCTCCGAGTCGCGTCGCGAGTTCGAGCCCCCCCGCTCCGCCGCCGACGACGACGATGCGATGGAGTTGCGTGTCCGACTCGCCTGCCAACATGTCTGGTCCCTCGGTTGCGGCAGCGTTGCTTTGCGGAGTATTCGACTCGTTCCCCCGACCGGGCGGCTCGCGGCGCAGCGCGGGCGCGCGGTCGGCGGCACGAACGGCACCGGTCATGCGCGGGAACTGACCTTCACCAACGCATCGCCGGTGATCACAACGGTGTCCCGAACCGAGCACACGGTATCGAGGAAGACCAGACGCTTCTCCGGCACCATCTCGCGTACCGAGACCTTTGCATGCACCGTGTCGCCGGCGCGCACCGGCGCCTTGAACACCAGGTTTTGCCGCATGTAGATGGTTCCGGGTCCCGGCAGCTTGTTCGCGATCGCCGCGGAGATCACGCTGGCGGTCAGCATGCCGTGGGCGATGCGTCCCTTGAAGATCGTGGTTGCCGCAAACTCCTCGTTGATGTGCACGGCGTTGTTGTCGCCCGAGGCGCCGGCGAACAGAACGATATCCGCCTCGGTGATGGTCTTCGCGAAGGTCGCGGTCATTCCAACCTTTAGATCTTCGACGTCGTAGCCGTTCAAAGCGTTCATGCTTTTCCTCGGTTGATGGTCAGGCGACCTGCCGCACCGGCTGCGGATTGCGGAACGCGTTCAGCAGCTTTTCCTCGAGCGCCTTCGCCGTCTTGAGGTTGCGCTCCTTCACATGGCCGTAACCGCGGATCTCGTCGGGCACGCTCGCGAGCGCGACCGCTGCGGCGTGATTGGCCGGATTGAGCTTCGCGGTGATCTCGTCGAGCAGCTTCACGTAGTCCTCGATCAGCTGCCGCTCGTGCCGCCGTTCCTCGGTCTTGCCGGCGATATCCAGGGGCCCGCCGCGCAGTCCCTTGAACTTGGTAAGCATCCTGAAGGCAGTCATCATCCAGGGACCGAACTGGCGCTTCTGCAACTCGCCGGTGGCGGGGTCGCGCCTGGAGATCATCGGCGGCGCGAGGTTGTACTTGACCGTGTAGCCGTGCTTGAACTGGGCATCGAGCTTGGCCAGGAACGCGGGGTCGGTGTGCAGCCGCGCGACCTCGAACTCGTCCTTGCAGGCCATCAGCTTGTACAGGTAGCGCGCCGCGGCTTCGGCCAGATCGCTCTTCCCCGGCACGGCCTTCTGCTCGGCCGCCGCCACGCGCTTGATCACGTCGGCGTAGCGCTTCGCGTAAGCCTCGTCCTGGTAGCCGATCAGATCCGGCACGCGCACTTCGAGCAGTCGCTTCACCTCGCCCTGCGCGCCGACGGAATCGACGATCGCACGCGCGCCGGCGGACATTTGCAGCAGCTCGGATACCGCGGCCTTGCCCTTCGCGATCTCGGCGTCGACGAACGCGCGGTCGACCAGCGCCATGCGGCCCCACCTGAACGCGGCCAAGCTCAGGTCGACGGCGACACCGGATTGCTTGATCGCGGTCTCGATCGATTCGGCTTTGAGCGGAATGGTGCCCGCCTGGAACGCGACGCCGACCATGAAGTTGTTGGTCGCCATCGCGTCGCCGAAAAGGCCATCGGCCAGCGCCTCGCCGTCGAGGAAGACGTTGTCGGCCTTGCGGGTGACGCGATCGATGCCGGCGGTCAGCGCGCTGATCGCCGGGAACATCGCATGGCGGTCCGACACCATCTGGCCGGTCGGCGTCCGCGTCGTCGACACCACCGCGATCGTGCGTTCGGGCAGGCACTTGTCGAGGTTCTTCGGGTCGGTGGCGTTGAGGATGTCGAAGCCCAGATACAGGTCGGTGCGGCCGTCGGAGATCTTGTTCGAGCCGTCGAACGGCGCGTTGGTGAACTTGATGTCGGAGATCACCGCGCCGCCCTTTTGCGCCAGGCCGGTCTGATCGAGACCGATGACATGCTTGCCTTCGAGCCGCGCCGCGTTGGCGAGCGTCGCGACGACGGTCACCGAGCCGGTGCCGCCGATGCCCATGACGTGAATGCCGAAGCCGAAACTCGCGTCGACCTTGGACACCGGATCGGGCAGCGCCTGGTCGAGCGCCGGAATGCGGCCCTTCTTCTTCTTTTTCGGCGCGTCGCCGGCGGCGGCCGGTTCGGGATTGGGCGTGACCGTGAGGAACGACGGGCAGAAGCCCTTGACGCAGGAGAAGTCCTTGTTGCACGACGACTGGTGAATGCGGGTCTTGCGCCCGAATTCGGTGGTCACCGGCTCGACGCTCATGCAGTTGCTCTTGACTCCGCAGTCGCCACATCCCTCGCAGACACGTTCGTTGATGACCG
>JANMBN010000249.1:0-1993 GCA_031360485.1 Betaproteobacteria bacterium
TTCCGGTTGTCGTGGGTTCGAGCCCCATCAGCCACCCCATATCACGCAAGTACCCGGCGCAGTTCACGGCCAGGTGCTTGTCGCATTGTGGATTCGACAGAACGTTCCGCGGCGGAACGCGGTGACGGAGTAAAGGGTGCCCGGCACGCGTCAGCCCTGCCGGCACTCCTGCGGCAGGTAGCGCGCCGGAATGTCGACGGGGACGCATATCCAGCGGAGTTGCTGCCGGCGGTCGAACGCCGGGGCCAGCAGAATGGATCGCCCGGAGAGCTCCGGGATCAACGGGCCGAGCGCCAGTCGCAGGCGGCCGTTGGCCGGGCTGACGTCCACGCCTTCGAGCAACCCTGCGCCAGGTTGCGAGCTTGCGACCTCGTAATCGGGCAGGACCGGCGCGGATTTCGATAACCCCCACCATTGCTCGACCTGCCGCTGCAAGGGTTGGATAGTGGCAAGGACTTCGCCAATGCGAGTGCGGACTACGCGATCCGCGTACGCCGCATGCATACTCGGCGCGGCGATGTAGAGCGCGAACAGAATCGCCGCTCCGCCCAGGAACACCGCCGACCCGGGTGCGATCGGCGTGCGCGTGGCGAGCATCCGGGCGGCGTCCTCGGGCCAGAGGGTCTTCGCTTCGGCCGTCCGGACAAGCCGGCGTGCGCTGCGATAGAGGAGCGTATCGGCCATGAGGGACGCGACGACTCCGGGAACAAGCCAGATCAGGAGCGCGGCGCACGCGAGCCAAGCCACTCCGGAATCGCCGAGATAGGGTTCGATCAACCCGAATACGGCCACCGCGAGGAGCGGCCAGAGCGCGAAGGCGATACCGGCGACCCAGAGCTTGCGATAGAACGCCCACACGCTGGGCGCCCACAGCGAAGCCCAGTTCCAGCTCGGCGAGCTGTGCCCGATCCTCTCGAATTCCAGGAACCGTGGCGCGTAGTAGTCGGCACCGGGGCCGACGGCCATACGGAACAAAATCGCGAGCGAGGGCCGGACGATCCGTTCGTCTTCCCATTCGCCGGATAGCGTGTGGAGGTGGATCGTGTCGAGAAATCCCGTCGCGGCGGCGGAGTCGTCCGGCAGTCCCGAGCCCCGGACCGCGGTGCCGCAAGCGATACAGCGATCCGCGCTCGGCTCCAGCGGGTCACCGCATCGAGTGCATAGCTGTCGGCTGTGTTCCAATCATGCCCCCTTCGAGGGTTGCGGAACATGCGGAGCGCAACCGGCGCGCCGCTGCCGTCCATTGTACGCTTGCACGTCGACGGCATTTCCGCGGCACTTCGTGGTGTACAACTCTCGGCCCAAGAGGGCGTAACATCGGCTTTGGCCACCCCAGCGAGTTTCCGGTTCGAGGAACGGCTGCACGGGGAGCGCACGGGATGGATTTGCCTGGGTGCGTTGAGTGAAGAAAAAGTTGGAGAAGCTTGTCGAACGGGTTCGCGGCGGACGCGTGGCACGATGGCCCTGGCTGGTCCAGCATGATGCGGACCGCGGCAGGTCGCTGCCTGCAGATCCTACCGGCTGGACCATCCACCGCGACGTCGCGCTGCGTCTAAAGAATCTGAGCGTCGCGGAGCGCGGGACGTCGCTCGGCGACCCGGGCACCGAGATCGGCGCCTTCAAGATTCGGCTCGCCGGTCCGCCGGAGGCCCGCCGCGCCGCCGACTCGCTCGTTCAAAAGCGATATGCGCGGCGGGGATACCGGACGTCGGCGACGCTGGTCAACGCCAACGTCTGCACGTTCTCGGCCTACGACGAAGGCTGCCTCGCCGGCACCGTGAGCCTGCGCCTCGACTCGAAGGAAGGACTCGCGGCCGACGAGCTCTACCGCGCGGAGACCGATGCGCTTCGCCGCGAAGGGCAGAGGATCTGCGAGTTCATCCGCCTCGCCGTCGACACGACTCGCGTTTCGCAGCCGGTGCTCGCGGGGCTGTTCCACACGGTGTTCCTGGTCGCGCAGGAGCTGCGCAACTTCAACTTCGTCGTCATCGAA
>JANMBN010000264.1:0-1873 GCA_031360485.1 Betaproteobacteria bacterium
GATCGAGATCAACGAAGCGTTCGCGACCGTCGTGCTGTCATGGGCCAAAGAATTGAATCCCGACATGGCCAAGGTCATCCCCTGGGGCGGCGCGATTGCCCATGGGCATCCTCTGGGTGCCACAGGCGCAGGCCTGATGGCAAAAATGCTCGCGGGCCTGGAAGCTACTGGCGGCACGCTCGGCCTTCAAGTCATGTGCATCGGCCACGGCCAAGCCACCGCGACCATCATCGAACGTCTCTAGCCGTGATTTCTCTGCTTTTTTGCCGTCCTTCGTGCCCCTTGTTGTTTTCCTGCGTGTCCATCGTGTGAAGAGAGATTGGCCCCTGAACAATGGCTGACGACGACAAGCGCGGCATTCGCCGCAATCTCACCAACTATGGCGATCCGGAGTTTTCCGCCTATCTGAGACGCTCCTTCGCCCGCTCGATGGGTTACTCAAAGGAAATGCTGGGCCGCCCGATCGTCGGTATCGCGCAATCGGCGAGCGGATTCAACAATTGCCATCGCTACGTGCCGGAACTTGTGGAAGCGGTTAAACGCGGGGTCCTCAGGTCCGGCGGGCTACCGGTCGACTTTCCGACCATTTCGCTCGGAGAGGTGTTTCTGAGCCCCACCAGCCTGATGTTCCGCAACCTCATGGCGATCGATGTCGAAGAGATGGTGCGGGCGCAGCCCATGGATGCGGTCGTGTTGATCGGCGGCTGCGACAAGACGGTGCCCGCGCAACTGATGGGCGCAATTTCAGCCGACGTGCCGGCGATCCAGCTGGTTACCGGTCCTATGATGGCAATGCCATTCCGCGGCGAACGGCTTGGTGCCTGTACCGACTGCCGGCGCTTCTGGGGGAAATATCGTGCCGGTGAAGTCAGCGACGAAGGCATCGACGAGATCGAAGGCAATCTTGCTACCACCGCCGGCACATGTGCTGTCATGGGGACTGCCAGCACCATGGCTTGCGTTGCCGAAGCACTGGGCATGAGCCTTGCGGACACCGCGACCATTCCCGCGGTGCACGCCGACCGCCTTCGCGCGGCGGAAGCAACCGGAATTTGCGCGATGGAGATGATCAAGACCGGAGGGCCACGGCCGTCCGAGATCGTCACCGGACAATCGGTCGAGAACGCGTTGCGGGTGTTACTGGCTATTGGCGGTTCGACCAACGCGATCATCCATCTCACGGCTATCGCCGGACGGCGTGGCATCCAGGTTCCGCTGGAACACCTCAATCGACTGTCCGACGAAACCCCGGTGCTGATCGATCTCAAACCGACCGGCAGTCACTACATGCAGGATTTCCACGCGGCCGGCGGCATGAGTGCCTTGCTTCTCGAATTGAAGGACTTGTTGCATCTAGATTGTATGACCGTGACCGGAGAAACTCTTGGCACCCGGCTGGCGCGTGGGGTGCCGTTCGTCGACCGCGGTGTCATCCGTTCTCGATCCGCGCCGATCACGCCGGTAGGCGGCCTGGTCGCGCTGTTCGGCAGCCTGGCGCCCGGGGGGGCAATTCTGAAACGAGCCGCGGCCGATGATGGCCTTTTCGAAAAAGAGGGCAGGGCGGTGGTGTTCGAATCGTTGGAGGATTTGTCTGCGCGCATCGACTTGCCGGATCTCGATGTCACCAAGGACGATTTTCTGGTGCTGAAGAACGCCGGACCGCGCAGCCCTTCGGGCATGCCGGAGGCGGGTTACCTGCCCATCCCGAAGAAACTGGCGCAAAAAGGACTGAAGGACATGGTGCGCATTTCCGATGCCCGCATGAGTGGTACGGCGTTCGGCACGGTGATTCTGCATATAACGCCGGACGCCGCATCGGGCGGCCCGTTGGCATTCGTGAAAAGCGGCGATCGCATCCGTCTGTCAGTCAAGC
>JANMBN010000306.1:0-4848 GCA_031360485.1 Betaproteobacteria bacterium
GGTCACACTCAAGAAGGCGCTGACCGAAGCGCTGCGGGCGCTGCAGGACCAGCCGCTCGAGACGCTGCTCGAGACGCGCGAGGACAAGATCCTCTCCTATGGCAAGTTCAAGGAGATCCCGGCCGGCTGATGGAGATGGCAGATCGGCAGCGCGCCCCCGTACGACGGCCGGCGTCGATCCCATGACGGACATGCCCGCTTCCGACGTTGAACCAGTCCTCCGCGCCGCGCGCGAGGCGGTCATGGTCGCGACTGCGCAACGTGCAGGCGTCGCGCGGACCCGCATCGTCGTCGCGCTTTCCGGCGGGCGCGATTCGATCGTTCTCCTCGACGCGCTCGCACGGCTCGCGCCGGAGTCCGGCGTGGCGCTGTCGGCGATGCACGTCCACCACGGCCTCTCCCCGCACGCGGACGCATGGGCGGCGTTCTGCGCGGACGAGTGCGCGAAGCGCGCTACGCCCTTTGTCCTTTGTCGCGTCCACGTTGTCCGAAAGGGCGGCGCGAGCCTCGAGGCGACGGCGCGCGCTGCGCGCTACGCCGCGCTGGCCGCCGCCGACGCCGATTTCATCGCCCTCGCGCACCACGCGGACGACCAGGCGGAGACGGTGCTGCTGCAACTGCTGCGCGGCGCGGGCCCGCATGGACTCGCGGCGATGCCCCTGCACCGCCGGATGCCTTCCGGTCCCTCGCTGCTGCGGCCCTTCCTCGCGCTGCCGCGCGCGACGATCCACGCGTATGCCGCGGCCCGGGGGCTTGCGTGGGTCGACGACGAATCGAACGCTGACACCGACGTGAAGCGCAACTTCATCCGGCACGAGATCGCTCGCCGGCTTGCCTCGGCATTTCCCGGCTATCCGGCGACGCTCGCGCGCGGCGCGGCGCACCAGGCCGAAGCGGCGCAGCTTCTCGACGAGCTTGCGCTGCTCGACGCCAAAGGCGCGATCGACCGGGATGCCCCGTCCGGCGCGACGCTCGATCGCGCCGCCCTGATCGCGCTCGCCGCGCAGGCACCGCACCGCGCGAAGAATCTGCTGCGCTGGTTCCTCCGGCAACACGACCTGCGCCCTCCGTCGGCGGCGCGTCTCGCGGCGATGCTGAAGCAACTCGCGAACGCGGCTCCGGATGCGCGAGTCCGGCTGGCCCATTGCGGCGTCGAATTGGGAATCCATCGCGGCCGCATCAACGTGCATCCACCGGCGATCGTCCCCTTCTCCATCGCGTGGCAGGGCGAAGCGGTGCTCGCATTGCCGCACGGAACGCTCGAGTTCGCGTCGTGCAACGGCTCCGGTATCGCGCGCGCGGCGCTCGACGGCGCCGGCGTCTCCATCCGGACCCGCGCCGGGGGAGAACACATCCGGCTTGCCGGCGACCGCCCCCGCCAGGCGTTGAAGCGCGTGCTGCAGGACGCCGGGATGCCGCCGTGGCAACGCGAATCGCTGCCGCTCGTGTTTTGCGGCGATGCGCTCGCCGCCGTCCCCGGAATCGGCGTGGACGTCGCGTTCCAGGCCGCGGCCGGGATCCCCGGCTACGCCCTGGGTTGGTACCCTCGGTCGTCGCGTTCGCTTACGCCGGCTCGCCCCTGACCGGCGCGGTGCGGAAACGGGCCTGGCCCGAGCCAACACGGCCGTCTCGTGAAAGCTTGATGCTAATCAATCGGGTATCCGCCAGGCGCGGGGTACGCTGGAGCGACTCTCGGCCGGCCGATCGGGCCGAACCACTGGAATGGACAGCAGGGAACCACGCTTGCCGCCTTCGCCGTTGTCGGATACCGTGCCGCCAAATCGGTGCTGAACCATCGGGTCTGCAATCCCGCACAGGAGGTTTCAATGAAGATTCGCATCGCATTCGCCGTTGCCGTGTCGGCATTGCTGGCGGCAGCCGGCGGCGTTTCGGCGCAACAGCCGATCATCGTCAAGTTCAGCCACGTCGTCGCCGTCGACACGCCGAAGGGCAAGGGCGCCGACTATTTCAAGAAGCTCGCCGAGGAACGCACGAAAGGGCGCGTCAAGGTCGAGGTCTACCCGAACAGTTCGCTGTTCAAGGACGGCGAGGAGATGGAGGCGCTGCAGCTTGGTTCCGTACAGCTGCTCGCGCCGTCGCTCGCGAAATTCGGCCCGCTCGGCGTGCGCGAGTTCGAGGTCTTCGACCTGCCGTACATTTTCGACGACTACAACGAGCTGCACAAGGTGACGGGCGGACCGGTCGGCGCGGCGCTGTTCAAGAAGCTCGAGAGCAAGGGCATCGTCGGGCTCGCGTATTGGGACAACGGCTTCAAGGTGATGAGTGCGAACAAGCCGATCCGCGTGCCCGCCGACTACAAGGGCCTCAAGATGCGCATCCAGTCGTCCAAGGTGCTGGGCGACGAAATGAAGGCGCTTGGCGCGATACCGCAGGTGATGGCGTTCTCCGAGGTGTACCAGGCGCTGCAGACCGGCGTGGTCGACGGCACCGAGAATCCGCCGTCGAATTTCTATACGCAGAAAATGCAGGAAGTGCAGAAATACGTCGCGCTGACCGACCACGGCTACCTCGGTTACGCCGTCATCGCGAACAAGAAATTCTGGGACGGGCTGCCGCCGGACATCCGGACGGCGCTCGATGGCGCGATGAAGGATGCCACCAAATTCGCCAACGAGATCGCGCAGAAGGAGAATCTTGATGCGCTGGCGGCCGTCAAGGCCTCGGGCAAGACGGAGATCCTCACGCTCACGCCCGACCAGAAGGCTCAGATGAAGAAGGCGCTCGTCAACGTGCACAAGGAAAACGAATCGCGCGTGGGCAAGGAGACGATTGCTGAGGTGTACAAGGAAACCGGCTTCAAGCCCTAGTCTTGCGGCGTCGTCTTGTCAGCGGCGCCGTCGTCGGACCGGACTCCGGGCCGGCGAAGGCGCATGGTTTTCTGCGCAGCGCGGCGCCAAAGCGTGGCGGGAGCCGTCGCGCGGATTGGCGGTGGGAGGCGGCATGAAGATCCTGGATCATCTCGAGGAGTGGCTGATCGCGTTCCTGATGGGCGCGGCCACGATCCTGATCTTCGTCGCCGTCATGCATCGCTACATGGCCGGCCTTCCGATTCCCGTCGTGCAGGACGCCCTCCTCAGGATCGACCTCACGTGGGCGCAGGAGCTTTGCATCTACATGTTCGTGTGGATGGCGAAATTCGGCGCGGCGTACGGCGTGCGGACGGGCATCCACGTCGGCGTCGACGTGATGATCAACCGGCTCCCCGGCAGGACGCGCAAGGCGTATGTGCTGTTCGGCCTGTTGGCCGGCGCCACCTTCACGGTGATCGTGGGCACGCTCGGCGCGACCTTCGTCTGGGACATCGCGCACACCGACTCGGTGTCGCCCGACCTCGAGCTGCCGAAGTGGATCGCCTACCTGTGCATTCCGGTCGGCTCGTACCTGATGTGCTTCCGGTTCCTGCAGGTCGCGTGGTCGTTCGCGCGGACGGGCGAGCTCCCGCACCATGACGTCGCGCACGTCGAGGGCATCGACGACGTCAACGTCTATGCGATGGACGACAATCTTCATCCGGCGGCGGTCAAGGAGAAACCATGAGCGTCCTCGTGCCCGAGCACGCCGAGGTCGGCCCGCGCTGGCCGGCGCTCATCCCGCCGGTGCTGATCGCGATCCCGGTGGTCCTCAAGTTCGCCGGCATCCCCGTCGCGAGCCCGTGGATCATCTTCGCGCTGCTGTTCGGCCTGATGCTGACCGGTATGCCAATTTCGATCTCGCTCGGCCTCACCGTGCTCACGTATCTGTTCACGATGACGACCGTGCCGATCGAATCGGTCGCGCTGAAGCTCTTCACCGGAATCGAGAAGTTCGAGATCATGGCGATCCCGTTCTTCATCCTCGCCGGCAACTTCCTCACGCACGGGGGCGTCGCGCGGCGGATGATCAATTTCGCGTCGTCGATGGTCGGCCATTGGGCCGGCGGCCTGGGGCTCGCCGGGGTGATGGCCTGCGCTCTGTTCGCCGCGGTGTCCGGCAGTTCCCCGGCCACGGTGGTCGCCATCGGCTCGATCATCCTGCCGGCGATGGTCAAGCAGGGGTTCCCGGCCCGGTTCGGTGCCGGCGTCATCACGACGTCCGGCGCGCTCGGCATCCTGATCCCGCCATCGATCGTGATGGTGATGTACGCGGTGGCGACGAACACGTCGGTCGGCGCGCTGTTCATCGCCGGGATCGTCCCTGGGCTCGTGCTGGCGACGTTCCTCGGCGCGACCACCTGGTGGCTCGCGCGCAAGAACAACTACCCTCGCCAGCCCAGGGCGACGTGGCGGGAACGCTGGCAGACGTTCCGCGAAAGCATCTGGGGCCTGCTGCTCGTGATCGTCGTCATCGGAGGCATCTACACGGGGATCTTCACGCCGACCGAAGCTGCCGCGATCAGCGCGGTCTACGCGTTTTTCGTCGCGGTGTTCGTCTACAAGGACATGACGATCAGGAAGGTGCCGAAGGTGCTGCTCGACTCGGCCAACATGAGCGCGATGCTGCTCTACATCATCACGAACGCGGTGATGTTCTCGTACCTGATGACCTCCGAGCAGATCCCGCAGGAGCTCGCCGCATGGATGCTCGACAAGGGCCTCGGCGTCGTCGCGTTCCTGCTGTTCGTCAACATCGTGCTGCTGCTGGCCGGCAACGTGATGGAACCGTCGTCGATCGTCCTGATCCTCGCGCCCATCCTGTTTCCGGTGGCGATGAAGCTGGGCATCGACCCGATCCACTTCGGTATCCTGATCGTCGTCAACATGGAAGTCGGCCTGTGCCATCCGCCGGTGGGCCTCAACCTCTACGTCGCATCGGGCATCACGAAGATGGGCATCTCGGAATTGACCGTCG